>NZ_LR777654.1:900000-1197353 GCF_902806995.1 Chlamydiifrater volucris
AAGGAGCTCCCAAAAACCATGACCCTAAGAGGCAATGGATGGAAACTTTCCTCAAAAGCTACATCACTCCTAAAAACTGACTCAAGAGAAACTTCAGCAAAAACCGAAAAAACCATACAAAGGGAAGATATCAGCAAAAATATCGGAGAACAAAAGTTCCTTATCCTTCCAAAAAACCCCGACATCTTCAAAAAAAAACTCACCCGTATTACCCTTTAACAATCAAAAAAATCAAACAAACCTTCTTATAACCAAAACACACAAAACTCCAACGGAGAAAATAAATCGACTTTTATAAAAAAGTCTAATCTAAAAACGCTTCTAACAACCCATTGAGCAAATTACCTGAAATACAGTAACATGTTTAGCATCAACCTTGATTAAATTTATGAATCTTAGTATCTCTCCAGAGAATTCTACAGCATCCTTAAAATTTCAAGATTTGTGGAACTGCGATAGCTACGCTGTACGTCGAGTAGGCTTAGTTTCTATGGCTGTCATATTTCTATCTATAGCTGCCGTCCTAATCTCCTTAAGTTTTCTACCTCCCACGGCCTTGTTCTTTAGCGGGGCTTATTTTATCCTTGGAAGTTTTTTAGCTTTCATTGCATTAGGTGTTTTGGCCATTAATTTACTCTTAGACAGCTGCTTGCTATCTTCACTCATTTTCAAGTAATTCTTTTCCAAACTTATAATTCTCTCTTCCCTCCGCACTAAAGCAACTCAATATACTCGTTTTTTAAGAAAACACTAAAGAGTTCCCGAATTCAACCGAATATACCGTTACACAATGTGCAACGGCTTCCGCTTTATGATGAATCGAATTATTCGCTCTTTCTTTGTCTTTCTTTGGATATTCCCCAGATTATGTTTATCTACATCAACACTTCTCACAGAAGAAATAGTAAAAAAAACAGCGGATCAATTAGCACAATATCATGTAGACAACAAAGAAATTTCTCCGTTAGTCCTTGCTAGATCCTTGGCCTGCTACATGAAAACTTTTGATATGAATAAAGTTTATTTAACGGAGAAGGAGTGGAAATCCAGCACACAGTCTTTGGATATTAAGAAAAATCTTGCATACAACTACAAAAATCACAATTTCTCTGTGTACCAAAAAATTAATGACACTATTAAAGAATCTATCTTTAGGGCTAGAAGTTGGCGTTGTGAATGGCGAAAAAATCCAGTTGAATTAGTCAATAAAGCCAAAGAAATCTATTCCTTCGAGAAATATGAAGAATTCTCTCCTTCTATACAGACTCTAAAAACACGTCACTTAAATTTCTTCCTTTCCTACTTGTCTGCGTACCTAGAAGAGAGCAAGGAAAATCGTTATGCAGGGAAAGAAGAACTTCTTGTTCTCCTCTGTGAAAAACAGTTGACAAACTATGAAAACGATTATCTAGGCATTAACGAGTACGGCAACCAAATGCCTGAAGAGGAAGAAAAACACTATATCCTTGTTCGTGCGTTAAAATCTATTGCCAACAGCCTCGATGCTCATACTGCTTACTTTAGCAAGGAAGAAGCCCTTGCTATGCGCATACAATTAGAAAAAGGGATGTGTGGCATAGGAGTAGTTCTTCGAGAAGATATCTTTGGAATTACTATACGAGAAATTATTCCTGGAGGTCCTGCAGAAATCTCAAAAAAACTCTCCCCAGGGGACGTTATCCAAAGTGTGAACGGGCAATCAATAGAGGGCATATCATTTAAAGGAGTTCTTGAAATATTAAGGGGAAATGAGGGATCCTCCGTGACTTTGGGGGTTATGAAAGAGGATGGAACCTTAGAATCCGTGCATCTTACCCGTTCAAAAATAAAACTATCTGACAAACGTGTAGATATCTCCGAAGAACCTTTCGGTAATGGAGTTATAGGGAAAGTGACTCTGCATTCCTTTTACGAAGGGGAAGGGCTTGTATCCAGCGAAAATGATCTGAAAAAGGCCATAAGCGATCTAAAAAAACATAATTTGTTAGGGCTGGTCCTCGATATTAGAGAAAACAATGGAGGGTTCCTGTCCCAAGCAGTAAAGGTGGCTGGCCTGTTCATGAAAAACGGTGTTGCTGTCGTCTCTAAATACTCCGATGGAAGCATAAAAAGATACCGAACTTTTTCGAAAACTAAGTTCTATGATGGTCCTCTAGTTGTTTTAGTATCCAAAGGTTCAGCCTCCGCTTCAGAAATCGTTGCTCAAACTCTTAAAGACTATGGACTGGCCATTGTCGTTGGTGACCAACAAACTTATGGAAAAGGAACCATTCAGCATCAAACGGTTACTGGAAACAGGGACGAAGAATCATTTTTTAAAGTAACTATAGGGAAATATTATTCCCCGTCAGGATCTTCAACTCAACTGGAGGGTGTAAAATCTGATATCATCATCCCTAGTCGGTACGGAGAAGAAAAGATTGGAGAAAAATTTTTAGATAATCCCCTACCTGCAGATCAATGCATCAATGTACTCGAAGATGATCTCTTAGATCTCGATGCCGCAACTAAAAAGTGGTTCCGATCTTATTATCTTCCTGATCTACAAGAACGCGAAGATACTTGGAGAAATATGCTCCCCACTTTGAGCGAAAATAGTTCTTTAAGACTAAGTACTAATAAAAACTTCCAAGCTTTTCTAAAAAACATCCGGAAAGAAGGGTCCAAAGATTCTTTTGGACTCAATGATATTCAAATGGAAGAATCTGTAAATATCCTAAAAGACATGATCCTTATCAAGCAAAGCCAAGGAAATTAGTTACTCATCCTCTACAATATTTTTTAAATAACCATCTCCTTCTGATTTCACGATTGCTGGTATGTTTCAAGAAATATTCTCAAAGAATATACTTAAAAGCCTTCCTTTGAATTGTCTTTTAGTCCCATAAAAACACCTTTTGCATTCCCTTAGTGAGGAGTACTTTGTCACCTAATTGAGAACTCTCAGAAACCCTTATCTGCCAAACCAAACAATTTCAAAGCTCAAGAAGAATTTCTATAGAGAAATGTACGTAATAGCAAAAGTATGATAGCTCTATTCCTGCCAAATCTCTGGAAGAACGTCTTAGTATTGAAAAAATAACATCCTAAGAGACAAAAAAAGCGCTCAATTTCTTGAGCGCTTTTTTATTAACCACCACAATACAAGATAGATGGTTAATAAACGTGTGTGTTTTCTATATCAGAAACTGGAGTGGATAAAGAATCAGAAGAAAGAATAGCTTCGCCTCTAGCATCCCCAGCGGATACACCTTTTAGAGTTACACAGTACTCCACAGATTCTTTAGAGCAAAGAACCGGAAGAGCATCGAAGACCACAGTATTTCCGGATATAGTTCCCTTTGTGGGCCCATTGACAGAAACAGGCTGTAACTCTCTAGAAAACTTCATGATCAAGGAAACATTAGCATCATCAGCAGATCCTCTGTTAGTGATGCAAACGCGATATACAGTCGTCTCACCTATGCAAATAGGATCATTGGTATCAAGCACACACATGTGCGTTGCAGCCAATCCCTTCCATACAGTAGAAATCTCTGCACAAGAGGTACATTTCCCACAATCAGAATCAGATTTTACCTTGATACCACTTGCGAATCTGCCTATCCCTTGAGCCTTTACAGTAACTTTAAACTGTAAAGTTTCCCCTGGACAAAGTTCTGGAATACACCATGCTGCTTTGTTACCGCAAACCTCAGCGCCTGGCGCAGAAATGATGGTAGAAGAAGGTGCTGCTGTATCTTCTAAGACAACATTATAGAGCACCAAGTCCCCTGGATTAGAAACAGTAATAGTATACTCCACAGGCTTGCAAACATACGCCCACTCAGGTCCACTTACATTGACCTGTACACAAGGCTCATTAACAGCTGTTGTAACGTTGGCTGTACATTTGTGTCCGCCACAGAAGGTTGCTGTAGCTACATTAGTATATTTTCCTCGTTTTTTAGCACTTAACTCCACATTAAGAGTTTTGCACTCACCCGGTTTTATATCACCAAGGTTAAACGTAAGAACTTTTTGTCCAGAAGAATGAGTAAGCCCCTCAGGGATAACATCTTCGACCACTACACCCTTAGCAGTAGCAGAACCAGTGTTTGTCACTTCTATCTTGTACACTACAGGACAACGCAAACAAACAGATTCGGGACCTTCTTGACGGATGCAAATAGCTGGTTGACCACAACGTGTGTAAGAACGCAGTTCAGGGCAGGCACAAACTGTGGCTGCAGTAAGGCAGCAACCTTCTTTAAGGGGCTTTACCCATACAACGATTTTTCGTTTCTCTCCTTGAGAGAGTTTGTCCAAATTCCAAACTAATTTTCCATCAGAACTGAGTTTTGTAGCTGGTTCAGAGCTTACGAACTCTGCATCGCAAGGCAACTGCTGAGTAATGACAACATCTACACAGTCTCTTTTGCCTATTGCAATAATCTCGATAGGATAAGGAGATCCTACAGTAGCAAATTCTGGAACAGATTGACATATTTCCACGTTGCTATTGTCATTGATTCTCACAGAATACATCCTGCCGTAGCAGTTTTCTTCTCTAGCGCTAAGCTTTTTATCATTATTATACTTTTTATTCTCGCTAGAAGCGCAAGAACTGTCTTGAGATAGTGTCTGCTTTTTACTTTTACGGTCAAAACGAGATTTTTTTGAAGAAACAAGCGTTATCTCTCTTTGAGAATTCGCAGAGATAACTCGGGTTACTAGACCTTTGGTTCTTAGCGAGGAGGGCTCGAACCCACTGGCAAAGCAACTACTATAAATGCTCGTCATTGCCAGAACCGTTATCACCCGTTTTATGAGTTTGGACATGGGATCTCCTAAAGCAATTTTGGATTTTGTTCATCAGCCACTGGGTAGAAATAGTCAGAATCTTTCAACCCCGAATAATTTCTTCAATAACTTCTTTAACTTTTTTTATAAAGTCACATGACAAAAGAAAGGCGAACATTATCAATTCTGTTCGCCTTAACTTACGCTACTCACTATTGAGCGTGACACTTATTACTGTTGCCACAGCAGCCTTTGGACGCTGGCTTCTCTTTGCTTTCACATCCTTTAGGGCAAGTGGGCTTAGCACAAGAAGGCAAAAGGTTGCAAGGACCACCATTTCGCTCTTTCTTCTCCTCACAAGGATTGCATGTCATGCAAGGATCTTCGAAACAGCAATCAATAATTCTGCAGCAGCTGCTTAAACCAAAAACACCAGCTACAAGTGCTGAAAACAAGATAATTTTTTTCATATATTTACGACTCCTTAAGGTCTAATTAAAAACAAACTAATTGTTTTGTTAAAACCAACGATACTTTTATTAAAAGCTCGCCCCTACAGCATTATTACAAATGAAAAACAATAAATTATCAAATAAAAAATTTTAATTTATAAACACATAGTTTTAAGCAACTGAAAATCAAAAGAAAGAATCATTGCCCAAAAAAAATAAACAAAACAAATAAGAGAAACAAATCAAAATTGATAATTAAAATCACATTTAATTACACTGATAGTTATGAAAACTTTTTTTGTTACAAAAGAAAAATCTTACCTTTTAGTAATGCTGTCGGTTTTATCCACAGTAATTAGCGGATGCTCCCCCCGCCCCCCGCAAAGAGCTTACATAATAGCAGACAGCGGCTCAGATAAACCTTTGAAAGGTAGAGCAAAAGCAATTAACAGAAGACTCGCCGAAGCAATTTTTGCTAAATCTAACAAAAAAATGCGGAACGAAGAATCCGCAAGGCCGCCATCTTCTGTAGTGTCTGAAAAGAAAAGGAAAGTCAAAAATTAACTAAAAATTTTCCTTATAGAGTACCGGCTTGCAATGCCTTTTCTAAAGCTTGCATCTTCTTATTCGTTAACCCTCCTAAGAGCGCTATGGCGCGCAATAAACGGACTCTAATTCTCGACTTTCCAATAAGTTCTGAAAGATCGAACAGAGGCAACCCTTGTTTTTTCCCTGTTATCGAAACAAAAAGCAGCTGCATTACTACTTTTTTGTGATTTACTTCAAAAAGATTAGCTATATATTTTGATCCTTCGTAAAAATCGTTTTTTCTCCACAAATCATCTCTCTCCAGGACCTTAAGATAGCAAAACAAGAGCGAGGCCGCCACCTCTTCAGAAAGGTTAGTTGGCAAAAGATCTTCCTTAGAATATTCAGGAACGATTTCGAAAGCAGACTTAGATAAATCAATGAAATCGCTAAACGTAGACATACGCGATTTACAAAGAGAAACTAAGGGAAGGAAAACCTTTCTATTTAAAGCCCACTCCTCCATGCGAGAAATGACATCTTCTTCTGAAAACTCATGATTAATGTAATGTTTGTTTAACCAATTCAGTTTATTAATATCAAACACCGCCCCAGAAGTCCCTATCCTCTTCGGGTCAAAGTTTGCTATCATTTTGGATAGAGGATAAACTTCCGCATCATCCTCCATACTATAACCCATAAGAGATAAGAAATTTATAAACGCCTCTTTCAAATACCCCGCATCCCTGTAGTAAAAAATGGACGTTGGGTTCTTCCTTTTGGATAGCTTACTCCCATCAGGGTTAAGCAACAAAGGCATATGTCGAAAAATTGGAGGCTCCCAACCAAAAGCTTCATAAAGAAGCAAGTGCTTAGGAGTAGAACTTAGCCATTCCTCCCCACGAAAAACGTGGGTGATTCCCATGAGGTGATCATCAACGACGTTTGCTAAATGGTACGTAGGAAACCCGTCAGATTTTAACAACACCTGATCATCAACGTCTGCCCAAGGAAATACCACTCTTCCCCTACCTAAGTCATTAATGACACACTCCCCGGTGAGAGGCACCTTTAATCGAACAGTGTAAGGCTGTCCCGCAGCTTCTCTTTCTTGAACTTCGTCGGCACTTAAAGATCGGTATCTACGATCGTACCCACCCTTGTATCCGAGTTTGCTAGCAACTGATCGCATCTCTTCCAGTTCGCTAGGCGTAGCAAAACACTTGTATGCATACCCCTTCTGCAATAGAATTTCTGCGTGTCTCCTGTATATCTCTGTCCTCTCAGACTGACGATATGGCCCATGAGGTCCTCCTACATCTGGTCCCTCATCCCAAGTGATTCCACACCACCTGAGAGCATCAAAGATATTCCTTTCATAATCCTCTCGACTACGAGACCTATCAGTATCTTCTATTCTGAGGATCATTTTACCGCCAAACTTTTTGGCAAAAATCATATTGAAAAGAGCCATATAGGCAGTACCTACATGAGGATCTCCTGTAGGGGATGGCGCTATACGAACACGAACATCTCGAAACACGTCTTCTCTCTGGATACTTAAAAAGAACAAAAAGGCGAATTAATACCTGTAAATAAGTATTAATTCAAGTGTTTTATGCTTCGAAAATTATATGTAAATAAAGAAGGCTTTTCAGCCTTCTCCAAGAGGTTTCAAGACCAAGAAATTATTCCGAAGTTCTTGAGAACTAATTGTTAGCCATGGGATCTACCGTTACTGACGACGAAGAGAACTCTCCGTCTTTCATTGACAAAGAATGCTTCTTACTCAAGTACTCTTCCTTGTAGCGAGCTATTTCAGATTCATGGATAACCCAGGCGGCTCCCTTTCTGGATCCCGTAATGGCCCCAGTCCTTGTTGCATAATAAATTTTTTGAACGGGAACACCCAGCATCTCAGCTACTTGGTTTACGGAGAAATACCCTTTCTCATTATCAAAAACAAGCTCCCCATTATACAGGGACTTCTTTCTAGAGTAACGATTCTTCTTATATTCTTCTAAATCTTTAAGATCTATTTCCCACCTAGTGGTTTTAGTAGCTCTTAACTTCTTTTGCTTAATAGCCACATAAATAGCCTGCCTGGTTACGCTATTCAACTTGGCGGCTTGAGTAATAGAAACAAGCCCAGAAGCCGCAGCTGTTTCTTCGTTATGATCTATGCTTCCTGCTTCGTCCAAATGCACCGAGCCTACAATTCCAATTTGATTATCTTGTTCGCATGCCATATGCCTGAAACCTCCCCCCATCAGCATGTAATTACTTTGATAACGAACTAAAAGTTAGTTGAATCCTAGTTTTAAGAAAAAAACTGAAGCATTCATTTTTCCAAGAAAAGTATTATTAATCAAGTTTTTAAGACTAACTATCTTTAAGAGATTTAAGAACTTATAACTATAAAAAACACAAAAAAATACCCCACAACATAAAGTAGGGGCATTTTAATTAAATTTCTAACCGACCCTAAAGCCGAATTATTTTTTTGATAACAACAAGATATCTTAACAAACCCCTTAAAAACCACAGACCAATCCTCCTTATTTGCATACACAAACACCTCACTTCCTAACCCAAATTAAAAGCAAAAGAACAGCACATCTGAGAACGGGAGAGAAGAATCTTTCACTTAAAAAAGTTTGATTGGAAAATAAGCGTAAGATGTCAAAAAACTTCCTAGGAAGAACCTTCAGCCCCTTGAGAACCCTGAGAAAAACCTTCAGCTTCCTGGGAGGAACTTTCAGCCCCTTGAGAACCCTGAGAAAAACCCTCAGCTTCCTGGGAGGAACTTTCAACCCCTTGAGAACCCTGAGAAAAACCTTCAGCTTCCTGGGAGGAACTTTCAACCCCTTGAGAACCCTGAGAAAAACCTTCAGCTTCCTGGGAGGAACTTTCAGCCCCTTGAGAACCCTGAGAAAAACCCTCAGCTTCCTGGGAGGAACTTTCAGCCCCTTGAGAACCCTGAGAAAAACCTTCAGCTTCCTGGGAGGAACTTTCAACCCCTTGAGAACCCTGAGAAAAACCCTCAGCTTCCTGGGAGGAACTTTCAGCCCCTTGAGAACCCTGAGAAAAACCCTCAGCTTCCTGGGAGGAACTTTCAGCCCCTTGAGAACCCTGAGAAAAACCTTCAGCTTCCTGGGGAGATAAAACCGTGCCAAAAAATCCATGTATTGCATCGAAGACTTCGTCCATACACATGTAAGACAGAGGCGCTGCGTGTGATACGTGAGGCTCTTTTACCACACGAACATGACCTGTACTTTCATAATTTTCCGACAAACACCTCGCTCCCAAAGAAACATCCACATCAAAAAGATGGTCAGAAGCCGCCTCCCCATAACCATCCACCGGGCAAATGATGATCTCAGGGATTTTTGAATTTTTGACTAAATTAGCCAGGTTAACTTCCCAATTAAAGAAGGTTAAAATTCTTTTAGCCATAGGGATCACTCTGGCCAAACTGTCGGCTGCTTCACCCATAGAAGCAGGACCCCTGTCTTTGATTGCTATATACTTAACGTCTTTTCTCATAGGATGCTCAGACAACGACCTTCCCTGAACTACTGTACCCAAAGAAAAACCGTAACAGTAGATGTGAGAAGGGCGGTAACGTTCCAAAAACTCCAAACACGCCGAGTGGGCTTGAGCCAATTTTGCCATAGTAGGGGTTCCTGTACTCTTCCCTACCCCCGGATAATTGAACATCATAACATTCGCTTTTAATCTCTCAGCCAGATAAAGAATTTCCTCTCGACAACCGCCTTCTATAGCTTCACTATTCCCTAAAGCAACTAAAACCCAGGGTCTAGCACATTTTTCATCAAAAGCCTCTCTTCTGTCTTCAACAAAAGACATCACAACAGTATCAATGACGCAATCTGAAGCAACGGCAATGGGTATTCTGTAGCAATGCCTAACACCACTTTTCCACAAAATGCGTATGTTCTGCGTGAGAAGCTTTGATTTACTAGGGCTTAAAGACCCCATCACCTGGTTGAAGAAAAATTTGCTCGAAATAGGCAGAACAGCATATTGACAGCATTTTCCTAAAATCCAAAGGACCCCCAAAGGGAAAAGCACAATGTAAAGCAAAACTTTAAGAACTATCTTAATGATTCGAATTATGCAGCTTGCTGCACTACAAACCCTTGAGTAACAACCACCTTTCACACCTGGGTAAAGAGGCTCGTAAATAACATCGGCATACGACGAAACCATCTTTAACAAATTCTGAGTAGATTGCTTGGACAAAGATACGGACCCCGTAGACATTGCAAACCTAAAAAATAAAATCCCGGACCAGCAATTGTACTACCTCTCCCAAAAAAGGAGAACAGATAATTCTTGGCGTATAAGCTACTTTTAATTCACTGAGCCCAGCATTCTTAAGTTCTTTTAGACGATGTTCCATGGAGAACGCTATTCCCTCAAAATGCTGTCCATCCTTTTCCAAAAATAATTTGATGTGAGAACCCGAAACTAACTTTGGAGAACGATACTGCCTAGCGGTGGTAAAAAATAGCGGGGAAGGGTTTCCTCTACCAAAAGGCTCTAATAGTTCTATAGAAGATAAAAGCTCATGGTCCAAAGCTGAAAAGTCCACTTCTGCATCCAGAAATAAATCCTCTTTCCGATGTTTGCAATGAGTAGAGGATTGGACTAAGTGTATAAACTTTTTCTTAAAAGATACAAAATTTTCTTTTCGAATCGATAAGCCTGCTGCAAAATTATGTCCTCCAAAAGAAAGGAAATGATCAGAACATTTTTTAAGCACTTTTAACAAAGGGAAATTCATGTATGTCCTGGCTGACCCTTTGCCAATCTCCTCGGAAAAAGAAATTATGATTACTGGTTTGTTATACTGTTTCGAAAGCTTTGCGGAGATGATCGGAACTATCCTAGGATGCCATAAATCTGAAGATAAAACCAATGCCGCCTTTTTTGTTTCACTTGGATTATTCTTCAAAAATTTTTCTATATCACAAAAAACTTTCCTCTCTAGCTCTTTTCTTTCCCTATCAATTTCAAAAATTTTCTTAACCAATTGAAGGGATTTTATACTATCTATAGACAGTAATAATTCCACCCCTTTAGCTGGATCAGATAACCGCCCCAAACTGTTCAACTTTGGAGCAACTCTCAATGCTATGTCAGAGGCTGTTACCCTGCTATAGTCTATCTTCGAAATTTCTAGCAACCGCCTTAACCCCAGCCTTTTCCCTTCACGAATTAATGAAATACCATGGCTAACAAGAATTCGATTCTCTCCTGATAATTCCCCGAGATCAGCAATCGTGCCTAAGGCTACTAGATCCAAAAACTTATATATATCAATGTGATCTTCTTGGATTTCTTTGGATGCTAAAAGAGATCGAAATACTGCCATCGCTAGCTGAAAAGCTACTCCTACTCCTGTCAACTCTCTATTAGGATAGTTCTCGAAGAATTTTGGATTGACAATGGCCACTCCCTTAGGAAATCTTCCTGTAGGCTCATGATGGTCTGTAACAACAACATCTATACCCATTTTTCGTATGTCTTGAATCTCTTTGACAGCCGTAGTCCCCCAATCTACCGTGACCACTAGACGAACACCCTTTTCCTGTGCCTCGTTGGCTAAGTGTGGAGAGGAATGCTGATAATTCAAAGGTAACCGATTGAAAGCATATTCCACGTCGATGTGAACCTGGTGAAAAAATTCCGTCAACAAAGTTACCGACGTAATACCGTCCACATCGTTGTCTCCGTAAACTAGTACCCTTTCCCTATTGCGTCTGGCACGCAAGAGCCTTTCCACAGCCGCCGCCATATTGGGGATCTGCAAGGGATCTAAACATTCAGACAATCTAGGATATAAGAAGCCACGCGCGGAGGACACATCCCTTATTCCTCGTGCAACTAAAACCTTTGAAAGGACCGGATGAAGCTTAAAAGCCTTACACAAGGCCCTACAACGGGAGATATCTTCCTTGGGAAAAATCCAACACACCTCCCAGTCTCTAGCTCCCATAAAAAGCCCCATGCTCTGCTCTAAGGGTAACAGAAGATATTTTTGAAATCCACTTCTACCTTGTGAGATCTCCTTTAATAAAACACAACCACCCCTATTGAGAACTATTAGGTTGACCTCTTTTCTGCAGCATAAATAGCAAAAGGGGCGGAGCAACATACAAAGATGAGAGAGTTCCTAGAACAATTCCGACAGTCATAATGAAAGCAAAATTAAAGATAGCTCCCCCTCCAATGAACAACAATACCAACAATACTGAGAGGGTCGTAGAGGTTGTCATTACTGTCCTACTAAAAGTTCCCCGCAATGCATTTTCAACTACGGCCTTCGATGAAATAGAAGAGCCTACCTTATAATCTTCTCGAATCCTGTCAAATACTATCAAAGTGTTATTTAATGAATAACCAAGGACAGTCATCAAGGCTCCGACAGCTTGCAGATCCAACTGGACCTTCTTCAAGAAAAAGTGCACAACAGCTAACACAGAACACGTAGCAAAAAGATCATGAACTAGCGCTACCACGGCGCTAACAGCATACTTCCACTCAAAACGCATAGCTATATAGAAAAGAATAATTACTAGTGCAGAAAAAAGACCTATTACAGCTTGCTGACACATACGTGTTGAAAACTGACCACTTACCTGAGACCACTCTTTCCCTATGATTGCAGCTTCATTTTCCGCGAACAATCCAGTCCGTTCCAAGAGAGATCTAGCAGAATCCAAAGGATTTTGTTCTAAGGTTTTTTTTGTTTTTTCGAGAGACCTGGAACTTAGGTATACTCTAATTTTTTGCGATCCACCAAAAGTCTTAATACGAAAATCACCTCGAGAAATGCCCGCTGCTACTAATCGTTTTCCAACTTCCTCCCCGAAAGATGTAGCTTGAACAACATCTAGCGTAGTATCCGAGGGATCTAAGGCAAAACTATATCCACCTTTGAAATCAATCCCAGGAAGAGAGTCCATGGCTCCGCAGGATAGAGCTATTCCTCCGCCCAAAAGTATGAGAGTAGAAATTGCCCAAGCCTTGCGACAGCCGCCTAAAAAATTATGATTCACTCGAGAAAATCTCGACATCATGTTCAATTCCTTGCTGCCAGTTTTTTCCATCCAAATAGAAAAGAAAAACTTGGTCATAAATAAAGAGGTAAACATGGAAGAAAAAATTCCAAGAACCAAAGTTAATGCAAACCCTTTAATAGGACCTGTATCCATGAAAAACAGCAACAGGGAAGCAAGAATTGTTGTTAAATTAGAATCAAAAATTGCTCCAAAAGCTTTTTTATATCCCATTTCTAAGGAAGCAGCTAGATCACTATTTTTAGCATACTCTTCTTTCACCCGTTCAAAAACAAGCACATTAGCGTCCACGGCCATACCCATGGCCAAAACAACACCCGCAAGCCCAGACAAAGTCATTGAGGCATCCATGTACTGCAGAGCCGCCCAAATTAAAATGAGGTTCAATAAGACGGCTACAGAAGCAATGATTCCCCCAAAGCGGTAGTAGACACACATTAGAACCATTAAAAGAACTACTCCCACGGCTGCAGAAATAAGCCCTTGAGATCTCTGTGCTTTACCCAATTCAGGAGCTATAGTCTCTTCCGATAAAATCTCGGGAGAACAAGATAATGTCCCAGCCCTTAAATCATTAGCCAAACGATTAATTTCTCCGTATGAAAAGTTACCCGTAACCCTGGCTGACTCCTTCAAAGGAGCATTTAAAGCTGGGAAACTAATGCCTTCTCCATTGACAACAACCGCCATGCGCCATCCCCGACCATGACTGTCTGAGGATTTCTGAGATCTCTGCACGGCTTCCTTACAAAATGCTGAAGTCCATTCGTGTAGCAAATCAGAGGGATTACTCACTGAGCCATCTTCTCTAAGCAATCTTTTCTTAACAAAGAAATTCAAGGAGTAACCATCGCTGGAGGAAAAATCCGTAGAAATATCAGAAAGAGCGGAGCCTTCTAAAGCAGGAGTACTAAAGACTATAACCAAAGGGTTTATCCCTTCTTCCACATCTTTTGCTACAATAACAGCCGAAAGCTGCTCGTTTACATCCCCGGATTTTAGCTCTAACCCACTGGAAAATTTCAGTCCTGAAGTTTTTAGCTCTTCAATAACAGACTCCAAAGATTGGGGAACAGTTATCTCTCCTGAAAAAATTTTCCCAGCAAGCTCTGTGATCTCCTTAGAGGAGGTCTTATTTTCAGCAAGAGAGCGATACCTGAGGTAATCTAAGAAAATACTGGCTTTAGCTCCACAACTTCCCGAAGAAGAAAATTTTTCATTCACAACATGGAAAGTCATGGAGGAAAAACCTAGAATCTCTTTCGCAGAAAGGGTTGAGCACCCCGGAACACTTAAATGAATATTGCTACCTTCTCTGCGCATCTCTATTTCAGACACGCCTAACTTATTCAATCGAGCGTACAGTTCATCGTAAATACGAGATATCTCTTCCTTATCAACAATTGCTTCCCCTCGATGATCTCTGAAAGCTAACTTTATATGTTTTCCGCCTGCCAGATCTACTCCCCACTTTAAAACCTTTTCTCCTCGCCAATACTTCCTAATATTCAACTTACAATTTTCATAGAAAACATTGCGGTGAGGAGTTGCCGTACAAAAAATTTCTTGCAAATTACCAGAACACTTAGCTTTCTCGTACCGCTCTTTCCAAAGAAGGAGTTCTTTTTGTCTAGACGTTTCGATCTTACTTTTGCTTGCTAAATATTGCTGCACACTAGTTAAATCCAAACAAGCCTGCTCTCCATAAGTAGAAAACGCTTCCTCCGAAGAATCCAGGATGGAAGAAAAAGGTTCTCTAACTTCAAACACCCTATCTTCGCCAATACCAGCCACAGACACATTTAAATGGTAGAAACATCTTAATAAAGATCGGACATCTTCATCAAAATTCTTTCTTTCTTCTTCGTTTTCGATCTGACGATATTTTTCAATAAAGGCATTTACACCTTTCAAAACAATGTACAGCCTCCCCTTACGAAAATGTCTACAACTTTCTTTTGGGAAGAATACATAACATCCAAACTGATCTCTTTCTAAAGGTTCCTTATCGCTGACAGGAAAGACTGAGCGAGAAAAATCAGTGGATTTTGGGGCCCAATTCCTAGAAATTAGCCCCAAAATGTGTTTTTTATATGACTCCAAAACAGAGGAACCATCAAAGATAATATGCCCTTTGACTTCCGGAGAGGAGAACAATGAAACAATGAACCCCTTATCTCCCTCAGAAACGGCAAGACCAGTAATGTCCGCTATGCGTTCCTTCTCCTTCTGCAACATGCGATTGATAGAAGTTATTTTATTTAGATCCTCAGAAGAATTTTTTGGATTATCAAGAATCTCAAGAATGCCTTTGTCGAGGTTAAACAATATCTCCCCTTGAGAGTACAAAACTTCAACAGAGCTGAACAATGGATGTTTGTGTCGGCAATCGAAGTAACGAGAAGTAATATTTGTTGGTTCCCTATGAAAGAATACTCGTTCTTTTTGAATTTTCTTCAAAAGAGCGGCACAAACATTCTGATCTTCCTTAGATGCTGTTGGGTCTTTAGTAATTTTATCTAATTGTCTAACAAAACTTTCTAACTCCCTATTTTCCCTTAAGGAAAAAGCTACTAGCCTGGAGGTCAATACTTCTGGCAGACAATCCAATTGTTCCGATAAAGTTTTTGCAAAGGCCAGAGCAAATTCTCTAGCTCCGGGAGAAGACAATGGAGAGAGATACCCACAGCAAGAAGCGGACTCATTTTCTTGAAAAACTTTGGCAGCAATATCGCTAGCAGTTCTTAAAATTCCCCGACGATACTCGGAAGAGTCTGGATTTCGCGTTATGAAACGAAAATCTTGAGAAGAGACAGGGCTCAAAATTGCCGAAGCCACCTGTACACAAACCTCCCCACTTTCTTCCTGCACACCCACTACATACAGTCTCTGGGAAGAAAAAGGCACGGAGCGCTCTGCTAAGGCAATTTTATCTGCAAATAAATCAGCATCGTCCTTCTTTTTAAAAAAAACATCTATCACCCCAGGAATCCGATCATTTCTCTTTATCCCCTTTGGACTAACTTGAATTTCTCTAGTGATACCACGAATCCGTGCAAAAGAGTCCCTATAGGTCTTATCTACTTTACGGACGATCTCTCCCACCAAATTTCTAGACTCTTTAGGTCCAAATTCCTGACCAACAGGGCGAGAATAGTAAAGACAGGTCGGCAAGACATTGTAAAGAGCAAAGCCGAACACAAAAATAATGAAATACCAATGATTTCTTCTATATCTCTTCATCCCAACACTCTTTTCGAAAATCTAGCCTCTCTAAGGTCGGGAAAATACCAAGTATTGAGAAAATCTGTCAAACTTAAGAATATCGCAATCAATCAGATTAAAAAAAATTTTACTCTCGAGCAAAACTAGGCCAAAGAAGTCGAAGAAGCTGAGCTTCGTCTTCCGTCAGGATCATCTCCCAAAGACAAAGAAACAGTTATCTGTTCCAAACATGCATTAGAGCTCCTGCCTTCAGAAATATTTACCTCATTGTTCAAAGTTTCAACAGCGTCCAACATAGCCAACATTAACAACCAATGTTGCGAAGAAGCCTCACTTTCTACAAACAGATCAGGGATGGTGACATTTAAGACTATTTCCTTGGCGTCTTTGAAAGAAGACTTACCCAAGGAAACGCCCTCTTTCAACATTCCTAGAAACATTTTTGAAAGGGGAAAAAAAGCTACTTGTAGTTCTTCTTCGGTGTATCGCCCTCCTGCAAAGAATCTTCCAACAACGATTTCTAAAGGCTTGAATAATGTTTCCGACTGGCTTTTTATGTTCTCTTCATCTGAAACATCATCCAAATCACTTGCTAAGCCAAATTTTCCGACAGGCTCTGAAATAATCCCAACAGAGTTAAGTTTATCTAAAGCATTGATCTGAGATAAAAACCAGTCAGGAATGTCACCTTTCCCTCTAAACACTTTTCTTCCAGCCACTTCAGCCATAAGTTCGGAAGAAATACCGCAAACTTCTATGGAAAAACTTCCTAGAAACATCTCTCTCAACCTAGATTCCTTTCCCATAAGAAAAGAAACTCTTGAGTTCTTTTTGATAGGCTTCCACCTCCCAACATCCTCAGATCTTTCTTCTACTACAAATTTGTTTCGAAGTTCCTTGTGAAAGGTCTCTTCACTAAACGGGCCAAAAAAATGTGTTTTACTTCTGAGAAATGAAAACAAAGACCCAGGAATCCGAATAATGTCAAAAGCTTCTCGCTGAAAAAAAGAGGTTAAACGGAGAATGATGCAGGCGACGACCAAAGTGATAGACCCAACAAGAGACAAGACTAGGTAAGCAGGGTTAACAAAAACCATAGAACAGATCACCCCAGAAAAAAAACCAGAAAAGCCCAACATGCACATAGCAAAAAAAATCTTCGTTCTCAAGCTACCCCAGTTACTCTTTTGTCCGGAAGGCATTGCAGTCTCTCGAACCCCAGGAGAGAGTGTTACGGACTGGATAAAACCAACTCCTTTTTGTCTAGAAAAGAACGAATGTACACTCATAAAAACCCCAGATATAAAATCAAAAAAGCAATAATGTAAAATAACTATAAGTCAAATAAAGAAATCTAAATAGATACATTAAAACATGCTTTAAAATAAATTGAAAAACCATCTCTGAATGAGTTTTAAGAGGGATCTATCCCCCCATTTCCTTAAAACAATAAAAAAATACTCCAATTTGGCAATGGTTCTGGCCAATAAGAAACCTTAACCAACTAAAAGCTGGTATCTCTTGTAAAGATATCACTGTATCCTATACGATCTCCTCCCAAGAATTTCCTTAAAGTTTTAAGCAGCTGTTTTAAAAGACTTAAGACAAACGCTCTGAAAATCTAAATCTTTTGCAATATGTAGCTCATGTCCACTTCTACGATCCCTATGCCATACGCTGAGAACCCCAAAAAGTCTCAAATCATTGCTTCTCTCATTTCTCGCTTACGCAGAAAGAGCATCCCTAAGCACGTCGCAATTATTATGGACGGCAACAGGCGCTGGAGTTGGTTGAATTCTCCAGATTTAGCCAAAGAGGGTATCTTCGAAGGTCACCAAAAAGGTGCTGAGGTTCTTTTGGATTTGATACCCATCGTTAAAGCATTAGGCATAGAAACATTAACGCTTTATGCATTCTCTACAGAAAATCGCAACCGCCCTCCCAAAGAAGTTTCTCAAATTTTTTCTCTTGTTTGTCGCTGTATCGATGAAAAAAAATCATGGATGAAAGAGCAAGGCATCAGGTTTAAGTGTATAGGCAACCTAGAAGGACTTCCGGAAGAGGTACGAGAAAAAATTATCGACATTTCAGAGGAGACCAAAAATCAGGAGTACTTAAGGCTAGCTTTGGCTCTTAACTATGGAGCTAAAGATGAGCTAGTTCGTGCATTTAAAAAAATACATAGAGACCTGCTGGCGAATAAAATTGCCTTACAAGATCTTTCAGAAACTCTTGTCAGCTCTTACCTTGATACTGCAGAGTTTGGAAACCCTGACCTGTTAATTCGAACCGGAGGGGAAATGCGTGTCAGTAATTTCCTTTTGTGGCAAATAGCGTATACAGAGCTTTACATGACTAAAGTCCTTTGGCCCAACTTTGGTGCTCTGGATTTTATCAAAGCCATCTGGGCATTCCAAAAGCGTTCTAGAAGAGGAGGTTTATAGGTTATGAGTAAGGAGAAAAGTTTTGGACATGGAGATCTTTTTCAGAGAGTGGTCGTCCATTCCTTAGTACTCACTTTCCTAGTTCTCTTGCTTTATACTTCTCTCTCTCATGTAGGGTCGTGGACGGTAGGTTTAGTTCTCTCTCTTTTGGGCGCACTGGGGACCCAGGAGTACTGTTCAATGTTAAAAAAGAAAAACAAGTTTAAGCCTACTTATCACCCTGTCCTAGGAACCTTTGGTACTTTACTTCTCTCTTTCTTGGTAATTCGGTGGCAAAGTTCACTCCCTGCTTACTGTCGGACGCTACCTAGCATTTACATCTTCACTTGGACTTTATGGACTCTGTTCTCTTTTTGCTCTCCAAAAAAATCCCCACTAACAACAGCCGGAACTAGTGTATTTTCCGTTCTTTACGTTACAGTGCCCCTGTATCTTTTTTTAAAAATTCTTTATGGATTTCTTTCCTCTCCCCAGCCCTATTTGGGAGTATGGTGGACAAGCTTCCTAATAGCGACTACAAAAGGTGCAGATATTTTTGGATACTTTTTTGGAAAAGCATTTGGTAAAAGACAAATTTCTCCGAGCCTAAGCCCCAACAAAACTGTTGCTGGGTTCCTAGCTGGATGTCTGGGGTCTGTATTCATTGCAGCTTTGTTTTGCTTCCAAATCCCTCCAAAATTTGTTCCTTTTGTGGCTCATCCAAGTTTTCTGCTCCCTTTTGGATTAATTCTGGGCATTTGTGGGTTCTTTGGTGATATTCTAGAATCTAGTTTTAAACGAGATGCAGACATCAAAGACAGCAATAAAATTCCCTCTATTGGTGGCATCTTAGATAATTTAGACTCTTTACTTCTCTCAACGCCTGTCTTATACTTCTGCCTTTCTCTCACACAAAATGGAGTGTTTGGGGCATAAGTAGCCGAATACATCCAGAAGGTAGGCTATCAAAGAATGCTTATAACCATAGATGGACCGTCAGGAACAGGAAAGAGCTCTGTAGCTAGGGCTTTAGCAGAAGCCCTAGCTTTCAACTATTGCAATACAGGGGCTATGTATAGAACATTAGCCTATGCCTATCTAGAAACGAATTGTCCTGACTCTTCCAAGTTGTTGGCCGAAAAAGATTTGTTTTCTTTTTCATTTTCCCCAAATCAACCTTTGCTGTCTTTCTTCAAAGGGCGCCTATTATCCCCAGAAGATTTGTCTGAGTCTAAGGTTACAAAGGCGGCTTCCGACTTAGCTAAAATTCCTGAAATAAGAGAGTTTATGCAAAAGTTGCAAAGAGAGTATGCGACACTTGGTGACTGTGTTTTCGAAGGTAGAGATATGGGGTCCGTAGTATTCCCTCAAGCACAGGTAAAAATTTTCTTAACAGCATCTCCTGAAGTCCGAGCTCGTCGCCGACTTAAGGATTATCTGCCTAACTCTGTCTCCTACGAGGAATTAAAAGCTGCT
The DNA here is from genome assembly GCF_902806995.1 of Chlamydiifrater volucris. NCBI lineage: Bacteria > Pseudomonadati > Chlamydiota > Chlamydiia > Chlamydiales > Chlamydiaceae > Chlamydiifrater > Chlamydiifrater volucris. The sequence continues at coordinate 919,999 of NZ_LR777654.1, forward strand.
TTAATAGCTAGAGATCGAGAGGACTCTGAACGAAAGAATGACCCTTTGACAATTCCCGAGGGAGCCATCGTAATTGATTCTTCTGAGCTTACCGTACAGGAAGTAACTCAAAAAATTCTTCAAATAATCTCAAGAGAACCATAATGCTTTACTACATTGCTCGTCCTCTATTCGCTTTGATATTTTTCCTTTTCTATCGCATCCAAGTTTACGGAAAAAAGAATTTATCCGAAAAAGGAGCAGTCGTTACCCCTAATCACGCCTCCTATTACGATGGCATAGTAGTCCAGTTGTCGATCAAAGGGCCCGTATATCATTTTGTTAAAGCTTCCCTTTTCCGATCGAAAATTTCTAACTTTCTTATGAGATCTGTTCACTGTCTTCCTATCGAAAGGAAAAAAAACAATCTATCCTCTATCAAGGAAGCTGCAGCAGTAGTCAAAAATGGGAAAAAATTAGTTATTTACCCAGAAGGAACTAGAACACCAGATGGGAACTTGCAATCGGGACAATCGGGAGCAGGAATGCTAGTCATATCTTTAGGGGTACCTGCTATTCCTGTTTATGTGGCTAATACCTACGCTATCTTTAATCGCCATATGAAAATACCTAGGATTTTTAAAAAAATCCCTGTCATCTTCGGCTCCCCTATTCACTTCGATGATATTCGCAATGACCCTTCTCTGACACATAAAGAAGCCTATCGAAAAGCTATCGATAGGATCATGCATAAAATTGCACTTTTAAAAACGTGGTACGAAAACGGCTGTAAAGGAGATATTCCCTAATGACATATTCTTTTCAAAGGCTGCGACCTTGGTTAGAACAACTATGCAGTGAAGCCTTTCAAAAAGCCTATCCAGAACTGGGCAAGATTCAGCCAGAGGTCACTCTGGCTACCAAGGAAGCCTTTGGACACTTCCAGTGCAACGAAGCGATGAAACTGGCCAAATTTCTCAAGTGCGCGCCCGTAACTATAGCTAATAAAGTTTTGTCTCATTTGCCAAAAGAGTATTTTTCAACCATCGAAGTGGCTGGGGCAGGATTCATTAATTTCACACTTTCCCAAGCATTCTTAGAAGAAAGTCTATTACACCTACCATCTCTACTGACTCCTGGGTCCTTAGTGGAAAAATTCCAACGAGTAATTGTAGACTACTCCTCTCCAAACACAGCCAAAGACATGCATGTAGGACACTTAAGATCTACAATTATCGGAGATTGTCTGGCTAAGGTTTACGCATTCTTAGGACATGAAGTTATCAAGCTCAACCACATCGGAGATTGGGGGACAGCTTTTGGGATGTTAATCGCTTACATTCAAGAAAACAATCTCCAAGACCAAGGTGATATAGAGAACCTTACCTTGTTATATCAAAAAAGTCGGGCGCGCTTTGATGAAGATGAAGACTTTAAATCACAGTCCAGAAAAAACGTAGTTCTTCTCCAGGCGGGAGATCCAAAAATCATAAAGATTTGGGAAAATATTTGTGAAGCATCCAGGAGAGCTTTTAATAAAATTTACTCTCTCCTTGATGTATCCATAGAGGAGCGTGGAGAATCTTTCTATAACCCTTTTCTTGCTGACGTCGTCTCCGATCTTGAAAATAAAGGACTTGTAACCATATCTGACGGAGCAAAATGCGTTTTTCATGATAATTTCCCCATCCCTCTTATGATCCAAAAAAGCGATGGTGGATACAGCTATGACACTACGGATATTGCTGCCATGCGTTATCGGGTAGAATGCGATCGAGCGGATAAAATCATTATTGTCACAGATGCGGGGCAATCCTTACACTTTAAACTAGTTGCTGCTACTGCACTAGCAGCTAACTATCTGTCTTCGGAGAAAATTTTCACTCATGTTGGTTTTGGTCTAGTACTAGATTCTCAAGGAAAAAAGTTTAAGACTCGATCAGGAGAAAGTATCAAACTAGCAGACCTTCTGTTGACTGCTGTAAATAAAGCTATGGCAATTTTACTAGAAAGAAATCCCCAAATATCTCCAGAGGAAGCGCAGAAAAAAGCTCAGATCCTCGGCATTAACGCAGTTAAATACGCAGACCTTTCCTGCCACCGAATCAGTGACTATGTATTCTCTTTTGATAAAATGCTAAGATTCGAAGGAAATACAGCCACATTTATTCTCTATGCCTACGTTCGTATTCAAGGAATTAAAAGGCGATTACAACTGGATAAGCTTTCCAGTAAAGGACGACTTATTCTTAAGGCCTCAGCGGAGCAGGCCCTGGCTTTTAAACTCTTGTGCTTCCCCGATGTACTACTTAAAGTTGCAGAAGAACTCTTCCCTCATCTGTTAACAGACTACCTGTATGATTTAGCCGAAAAGTTCAACATCTTTTTCCGAGACTGCCACATAGAAGGCTCTGAATACCAAGAGTCTAGACTACACCTATGCCTATTGACAGAACAAATTCTATCGGTGGGAATGTCCCTATTAGGACTTCGGACGTTAGATACCCTCTAAAAACTCGAAGGGCCCCTCAGTTTCATAAGGGGCTAGGCTATACTTAACAAAAAGCGTATTCTTGAGTTTTTTTCGTGAGATTCTTAGAAACGCGGATCTTTGCTCCCAAGGACTCCAAGTTTGCCACTAACTGATTATACCCTCGATCCAATAACTCAGCACCTCGAATAATACTTTTTTCTCCTTCAGCTATCAACGCTGCCATGACATAAGCAAAGCCGGCCCTTAAATCAGGAATGCATACTTCTGCTGCTTGCAGAGGTGTCACTCCTCGAATGACTGCACTATGAGGATAATTACCCGCCTTATATCGACAATCCTTGGAACTTAAGCACTGATAGAAGAGTTCACAATCAGCACCCATAGCCCTCAATCCAGACAAATACTTTAATCGATTTTCATGAACGGTTTCATGAATTACAGAAGATCCTTTTGCTTGAGTTAACAATACAGCAAAGGGTTGTTGCCAATCCGTGAGAAAGCCAGGATGAACATCCGTCTCTACAACAACACCTCCTTTTAAAGTTCTTTCCCGGAAAAACTCTATACCATCGTCCTTAACAACAAACCCTCCACCAATTTCTCTTAATCCATTAAGGAAAGGTAACATATCAGAATGACGAGCTCCTTGTACAAAGATCCTTCCATCAGTTACCACAGCAGACATTCCAAAAGATGCAGCCTCAATCTTATCAGGGATCACTGTGTGATCTACCTCGTTAAAACTTTGGGATCCAAAAATTTCTATAGTCCTATCATTGTCTGTGGTAATAGTTACTCCCATCTTCTGGAAGAACATGATCAAATCTATAATTTCTGCCTCCAAAGCAGCATTTTTGATTAAAGTTCTGCCAGAAGCCCTTACAGCAGCAAATATCAAATTTTCAGTGGCACCTACGGAAGGATATGGCAACTCTATGTGAGCTCCTACCAAACCCTCTTTTGCGTGCGCACAATAACCCCTCTTGTCCAGAAACGCTTCAGCTCCTAGACACTTAAGACCTTCTAAATGAAAGTTGACTGTTCGCTCTCCTATGGCATCCCCACCCACTATAGGAACTATGACTTGCTGCCTTGTTCTTGATAACAAAGCTCCTATAAGCAAAACCGGAATGCGATTAACTTTAGAAAAACATGAGGATATATTAGTTGTAACTATCTTGGGAGTTTGAATTTCAATAACCTGAGATCTCTTATCCCACTCGATCTTGGCCCCCACTTCACGACACAGGTCTACTGTGAACCGCACGTCTCCAATATCAGGAATGTTTCTAAGAACACATTTTTGATCAGACAGTAATGATGCAACCAATAGTTTTGTTGCAGAGTTTTTAGCTCCAGAAACTTTAACTGTTCCTGTTAAAGAACATCCGCCAAACACCTCTAATGTTTTCATAATTTTCAGTTTCTCTCGTTCATCGGCAAGGCCTGCGCAAAACTAAATATCCCTAATTGTCGTGTATTTTTCCATACCAAACTTCTATCACTACTCAAATTATTAAAAACAAAACCTATGAGTTTATTTCGAGTTTTTTCAAAAAAATTAAGGTTTAATTAAAAAAATTAAATTAAATTAAAATCAAATTAATAAAACGTAATTATTTTTTGAAATATGTCATCTCCCATAGGAAATAATCAAGGCGTCAATGTCGATATACCAGTAACTCCAACAACAACAACAGCTACAGGCGGTATTGGCGAACATTCCGTAACAACAACAGCTACAGGACAAACTTCTGAAACAGCAACAACAACAAATACTGTAGCAACAGGATCCTTGGAACAAACCGGGGGAACAGGCAATGTAACCGTCACTTCTTCTGATGGAAATGTTTCAGGAGTGACAGTCAACGGAGAGTCTGTAAAAGTTTCTACGTCCGGTAGCACCGAAGCTACTTCTACAGCCGACAAAACAGAATCAGCATCTAGTTCCGTACTATTCTTTAAAGAAGGCTCTGGGCCACAAAGATCTGAAACCTTAGATGCCATTAACGAAGACCTAGGAGGACCCACAGAGGCTGCCGGAGGACGTCGCGATTCTGTCTCCAGTACAACAAGTGAGGGATCTCTGGATTCCCTATACGGACTCAGGGGATCAGAAATGAGTGATACTGAGGCCGCTCATCAAGTAGGACCAGGAGGACTACCACAAAACGCTATACCCTCCTATGACCCAACCAGCAAGTCCTCCATCATTGAATTTTTAAAAAATCCCAATGTCCAAGGAAAAATGCAAACAAAGGCTGGACACTATGTATACGTAGATGAAGCCAGATCCAGTTTCATTTTCGTAAAAAATGGAGATTGGAGCACTGCCGAATCCATAAAAGTCACTAATGGAAGAACAAAGGCAGATCTTACAAATCCCAAAGTATTGGAAGACTGCATAGCTAAATTCTGTGTTGGATTTAAAGAATTAGAAAGTAGTTGGAATAACGTTGTGAAACCGGGTCTAGAAAGCAAATCCGGAGCCACTGGCGATTATTCCCATTTAGTACTCAATATGAAATTCAAGACGGCTGTTGCTTACGGACCGTGGAATACTAAAGAAAATTCGGCCACCTATACTCCCTCAGCATGGAGACGTGGCGCAGAACTTAAAGTTAATAAAGAAATATTTAAAGATGTTGGTGGATTAAAACCCATTAGCTGGCAAAACACACAACGACCTACGGACGCAGACTTCCACTTCGATTCAGAGACACCATCTCCCCAACAACCTCAGCCTCAACCCTATCCTCCCTTCCAAATGCCCGCTATCAATATCAATATCACTAACACCAATAACAATAATGTTGGTGGTGGAGATAACAATACAAAAGGCAGTGATAATGTCGATAATTCTAATCAAACACAAGAAACAACAAAATCTGAAGAAGTTGTTGAAGGTAAAATAGAAGAAGAAGGAAGCGGTGCAGAAGATGAATCCCCACCACCACCACCAGTAGGAGGAGGAAGAATAAACGTAAACGTGTTGCCTTCTAATGAGTTAAAAACTCTTCTCTCACATGTTCGTCAACATCTTGATACCGTCTACGATGAAAACGGCAATCATCACTTAGGAAGCCAAGATTTAGGTAACGTTGTCAGAACTAGTGAGAACGGAACATGGGTCCCAACAGTAAGACTTCCTGAGGAAGGAAATAATACTTCTGAAGTCAATGGTCCCCAAGATCCCGACACAGATGATGGAGGTGTTGGAGGCGTCGGAGGAAATAATGATGATGTCCAAGAGACTTCTTCTGAAGACGATACATCAAAAGCTGAAGGTACAGATGAAACAGATTCTTCCACAAAAGCCTCCGATGATTCAGGAAAAGGTAAAGGTGTTGGAGGAGACGATAACGGCGCAGAGCTCTTAGATATTTTAAGTAGGGTCCGTAACCACTTGAATGTCGTATATCCCGGAGGCGGTCATGAGGGCCCTGTGAACGTTAACAGAAACTTGGGAGAAGTTATCTCCGAAGCTGAAGCCGGAAGAGCAGATTCTGGAACATTCGCCACAGGAGGTCCTGGAGGTGGAAATGAAGGCTTTGTTACAGCCACAATTTCCGGCGGTATAGCTAAAACAGCCCAGCTGGTAAGAAATGAAGCAACCAATCCAAGCGACGATGGTTCAGGAAAGGGTGTGTCCAACAAAAAGGGTTCCCCACCTCCCGTACCACCAAAACCATCTAACCTTGCAGCAAGAATAGCAAAAGGTGGAACTGGGACTGGTCAAGCAACAGCCACTCCTCCACAGCCTGCCAACACTGCTGTTAAGATGATGGGTAAACAATTTGGATTGCAAACAAACACTAGAGATTTACTAAAAGAAGTCCGAGGGCATCTTGACAGCGTTTATCCAACGGGAGGAAGAGGACAGCCACGAAATGTAGGCTCATCTTTAGGAAGCGTCGTATCCAGATTCAGAGAGGAAACGGGGTCCGGAGGCATCGTACATACGGAAACAGTACGAACTGAAGGACAAAGTAGCGCGCCTTCTACCAACGAACAAATCAACGCTCAAGGAGGAGCGGTAAAGGCCCTCACGAAAATGTTCGAAAACGCTTCTAAAAAGGATCAATAGCTAAGTTAGAGAGATCTCTTTTCAAAAGGAATCTCTCTTTAGAAAATCTTATGCCATATTGTGATAGACGGCATCTACGTCGTCAATTCCTTCTAGCCACTCAATGAGGGCAAGATTATTTCGCCCATCCTCTTCATTGCAATCTATCATCCTTAAAGGCTTGTAAACTAACACATCTTCGGAGACCTTAACTCCTGCTTCAACGAGTTTTTCTTTAACTTCAGAAAGCGCGGACACTTCGGAAAACACTTGGAAAAACTCCTCGTCATCCGAAGTAAGATCTTCTCCTCCCCCTTCTATAACAAGAGAAAGCAAAGACTCTTCATCAATAGAGTCCTTAGGCACACTGCAACAACCTTTCCTTTCAAAATTATATAAAACACTGCCAGGTTCTACTAACGCCCCTCCTCTCTTGTTAACAGCTATACGCATATCGGAAGCCGTTCGATTTTTATTATCTGTCATAGCTTCGACAACAATACCCACTCCACCGTATCCATAAAGCTCATAAACAACGGATTCAAATCCTTTTTGTTCTGAGGAGGAAGCTTTTTTAATATTTCGTTCGATGTTTTCGTTAGGAATGTTTTGATCCTTAGCCTTTTGAATGATCATCCTAAGCCTAGGATTCCCTTTAGGGTCAGGGCCACCAGCTTTCACTGCTGTGATCAGCTCCTTTATGATACGAGAAAAAATCTTACCTTTTTTATGATCGGCTCTTTCCTTCCTATATTTAGTATTAGCCCACTTACTATGTCCTGCCATTACCTACCTAGCTCATTAATAATATGTGTTGGTGTTGCTTCTCCCAAGCTACTGCTTCTTGATATTTCTTAAATAACTTTTCTCTTTCTCTAAACTCTACCGAATGAATGTTACGTCTACCAGAAATTCCTTTGTTAGCACCCACGACTCCATGAACCATTTCGTGATAGATGACAAATTCTAAAAAAAAAGAAGGAACTTCTTCCCGATCTAGAGAACGATGTATCCTTATCATCTTTTCTTCACAATGAAACGTCCCTAGTGTAATGGAATTACGTGTCTTCCCTAAAATTCGACCGAACCACCCAATACGAAACCGCAAATTCCCATCAAAATACTCTTCATTTACTCTCTGATATAACTCATCTAGATTATGAACCCTTCCAGGCGAAGTATCTAGAGGAATAGGCGCAGGATTGGAAAAAACATGTGCTTCTAACTGTTGCTTTATTTTTCTACAAAGTTTTTTCCCTTTAATGAAGTCTGCAATAATCTCTGCCATCCACAACGGAGCAGATAATAGCTTCTCCTGAAGAGAAAGTACTCGTCTACGAAAGCAAAAAGAAAACAAGGTGGAAACCCCCTTATGAGTGCGCACGCGAACAGGTTCTGTCACCAATGAACAAATCTTTCGAACAAACAATTCAGAGGATTTCATGAACCTACAAATCTCTCTCCATAGTTATTTTGGCCAAATATCCTTTTTCATCCTTGTAAAAACGCTTCTGTCTTCCGACTTCTTTAAATCCAAATCGTTCATACAAAGAAATGGCCCGATTTTCCGAGTAGACTTCCAAATAGAGGACCTCTAAATGAAACGTATTTTTAGCAAGATGGATAAGGTTATTTAGTAGCACAGTCCCTATCCCCTTACTTCTATAAGGTTCACCAACGATAATAGAAATCAATGCGTGATGAGCAACCTTGACGTAGGGATTCAAAACTAAAGTAGCAACACCCGCAACTTCTCCGTTCATAAGAGCAGTCAAGCTGCTTTTATAGCGGTAAAACCCGACCCAAAAATTTACTGCATCCCGAATTTCATTTTCTGTCTTGAGGGGGAATCCTCTTAAAATTTTAGGATCATTAAGCCATTTTTTCATGTACTCCCCATCTTCAGCAACGGTGTACCTAATGGTTAAACCTGGGATGCTAAGCCTGAAAGTTTCTTCTTTCATCACGCTATTCTCCAAACATTGTTAAGTATGCGTTTATAAAATCATCCAACAATTCGCCGTCCATCATAGCGCGAACATTTCCCACTTCATAACCAGTCCGAACATCTTTAACGAGCGTGTATGGCTGGAAAACGTAGTTCCGGATCTGAGATCCCCAAGCAATTTCTTTTTTGTCTTTCCTATCCAATGCTTGCTTTTCCATACGCTCCTGAAGTACTTTTCGGTACAACTTAGCTCGAAGCATTTTTATGCAACTTTCCCTATTTTGTAACTGACTCCTTTCATTTTGACAGGACACAACAATCCCCGAAGGAAGGTGAGTAATCCTCACAGCAGACTCTGTGACATTGACATGCTGACCTCCTGCACCAGAAGATCGGTAAGTATCTATACGCAAATCTGAGGGATTAATTTCTATTTCTATCTCCTCGTCAATTTCGGGGAAAACATCCACGGAAGCAAAACTTGTGTGTCTTTTAGCATTGCTATCGAAAGGAGATATACGCACTAATCTATGCACTCCCCTCTCGGCTTTTGCATATCCGTAAGCGAACGGGCCACAAATCTTCAGGGTGATATTCTTAATGCCCACAACTTCCCCGTCCAAGCGATCCAAGACTTCTGTACGCCATCCCTTGGAAGTAGCCCATCGATCGTACATACGCAACAACATCTCGGCCCAATCACAAGCCTCCGTACCCCCTGCTCCAGCATTAATGCTTAAGAAACAATTGTTAGCATCAGCTTCTCCTGAAAGTCTCTGCTTAGCTTCCAATTCTGTAAGTAACTTCCCGCAAACTTCAACCTCTACGAGCAGCTCATTGACGAGATCAGCGTCCTCCAACGAATCGGAATCTTCCAAAAAAAATTTGACCGAATCAAATCTTTTTTGGACCTCTTGGAATGAAGATAATCGACGTTTTTTCTCCGCCAATCCAGAAAGAACATCCTTAGCCCGATGCGGATTATCCCAGAAATTACTTTCTTGAGTTTCTAGTTCTCCCCGCTCTATGTCCTTAGCCATTCTCTCGGGGTCAAAGAGACCTCCCGACTGCATCCAGTCGTTGGCTCAAAACTTGCAACTGCTTAGAAAGTTTGTCATCCACAACCCTTACCCCAAGAAATTTACTATCACGTTAGGAGAGAGGGATTTTAGGAATAGGAATTAATAAAGTCAATCTACGAGGATTCAATATATTTTACTCTCGTGTAAAAGAAAAATTTCTTCCAAATTGCACCGAAATACCTCTAGAAATAAAATTATATCGACTTTTTGCTTTGACGATAAACCATGGCTAAAGATAAAAAGTTTGCGACGAAGGGCTAAGACCTTTCTTACATATTTACTAGGAGCGAAACCGATGAGTCAAAATAAGAACAGTGCTTTTATGCAACCTGTAAAAGTCAGCGCCGAACTAGCTGCAATTGTGGGTAACGGCCCTATGCCAAGGACGGATATCATAAAGAGGCTTTGGGAATACATAAAGAAGAACGGCCGCCAAGATCCAAAGAATAAAAGAAATATTTTGCCTGACGAAAAGTTAGCTAAAGTTTTCGGAACTTCGGCTGCTATCGATATGTTCGAGATGACAAAGCGTTTGTCCGTACATATTGTTAAATAAACGTCATTTCTAAAGATGTATTTGCAAGATAAGAGCAGTCTTGGTTTTTGAGTCTGCTCTTATGGTAATCCCTAAATGTTTTTAAAGTTCTTTTTCCCCACTGCTTCCGTTTGTTTAGGAGCGGCCTTTTGGGCTTCTCTTGTTGAGCCAAATCTTATTCAGGTGACTTCCAAAACGTGGAAGCTCCCTAGGAAATACTCTCAGCTAGATGGGCTCAGGGTCGTTCAAATCTCTGATTTACATTGTGGAGAAGAGGTCCCTCGAGGGTTTTTAAAGAAAGTTGGCAGCATAGTCCGAGGTCTACACCCAGATGTCGTCTTGTTCTCAGGGGATTTCCTGCGGAGAGGTCAGATCGAAGATCGTGATAAGCTTCTCGGCTTCTTATGCTCTTTGGAATCCAAGCTGGGAGCCTTCTGTGTTTTTGGGAACCATGACTATTCCAAATACATCTCAGGAACAGCAAAAGGCTTGATAGATATTATCGCTCCAGACAAGAGTCACGCTGTCCACAGAGCTCTCTCTTCCATATGGGGGTGCTTAAGAAACAGGCAGCAACCGTTGAAGTTTTCTCCAGAAACAGCTCATGTGCCTGTGCATAAAGAACTTTCTTCTTTGCTTAAAGAGACTCCTTTTACCCTGCTACATAATGAATCAGTATTTCTACCTATAGGACTAAATATTGTTGGATTAGGAGATTATTTTGCTCAAAGATGCTTACCCAAAGAGGCTTTCGCTAATTATAAAGAGGACTTCCCAGGGTTCATTCTCACTCACAACCCTGACAGTGCGTTACTACTACAAGATTATCCCGGGGAATGGGTTTTCTCCGGTCACACACATGGCCCTCAAATTTTCCCACCGTTCATCATGAAGAAATTTTTCCAAAGACTTTCTGGCTTGCAAAATATAGAATACTGCCGAGGAAAACACATCCTCCCCGACAGTAAAATTTTATATGTGAATCGTGGATTAGGCGGACTTAAACGAATTCGTTTCGGGTCAAAACCTGAAATTCTCTTCTTAGAATGCAAGCAATAACAACGTTAACAAAGCATGTCTCTCTGGTTCTTCTTGCCGGAGGCAAAGGATCTCGATTCAAAGCAGATATTCCTAAGCAGTTTGTACCACTTCAGGGGGAACCGCTTATTTTTCATTCCCTAAAGATATTTTTGACCATTCCCGAAATTGCAGAAATTATCGTTGTATGCCCACGCGAGTACCAAGAACTTTTTCACACTTTTCCTGTTCTTTTTGCTGACCCAGGCACAGAAAGGCAAGATTCGGTCCTCTCCGGCTTACAAAAAACGACTCACTCCCTCCTACTTATCCACGATGGAGCGCGTCCTCTTGTTTACCCTGACGAAGTAAAGGAACTCATCCTTACAGCACAAAATTGTGGTGCATCCACTCTCGTATCCCCCACTGAGTACACAATAAAAAGGCGGTGCAAAGTTAACGGAAAAGTCCAAACTCTTGATCGTTCAGAATTATTTGTGGCTCACACCCCTCAATGCCTTAAAAAAAATATTCTTTCTTCAGGAATACAAAAGGCAAAAATATTAAATAAAATTTTAACAGATGATGTTTCTGCTGCAGAACTACTTGGTCTCCCCGTGCACTTTGTACTAACTGAACGACCAAATATAAAAGTCACCCATTCTAAAGATCTTAAACTTATCGAGTCGATCTTATGACCGAGGCTAAACCAAAAATTTGCATCCGATTAGAATACGACGGTACACCATTTTGCGGCTGGCAGAAACAACCACGACAATGCTCTATCCAAGAATCCTTAGAAAAATCTTTGCTACAAATATCTAGAGAAAAAATCTCCGTAATCGGCTCTGGGAGAACTGATGCTGGGGTGCACGCTCGCGGTCAAGTTGCCCATTTCTCAAAAGGGAACGCCCCCATCTTTAACTCACCTTCTAAACTCCTATTAGCGCTAAACGCTATTCTTCCTAAAGAAATTTCTATAACATCAATTGCGGAAGCCCCAGCTTCTTTTCATGCTCGGTATAGTGCACAAAAAAAAGAATATCGCTACTACATTTCTTTCTTTAAAAAACCCCCTCCTTTACGTTACAATTTCGTTCATAACCTTCCCATTCAGCCCGATATTCAACTTATGCAAAAAGCTGCCTCCTACTTCTTAGGAAAACACGACTTCGCGGCGTTTGCCAACAGTGGTCGGACATATGCATCCACAGTACGCACCATTTACTTTTTATCCTTGAATTTCATTGATGAAGCTTTACTAGAAATACGTTGCCTGGGGAACGGATTTCTTTATAAAATGGTCCGAAACATAGTAGGCACTCTGATACACATAGGGCAGAAAAAGAGCCCCCCAGAACTTGTTTTGAAGCTTTTGTCTACGAAAGATAGAACACTAACCCCAGAAACAGCTCCAAGCAAAGGGCTCACACTATTCCAAGTTTTCTATTCCCCCGACCCTTTTCAAAAACTTTAACCTACTTCTTCTAAGGAACGTAGGTAGTAAAAATTCCCACTTTTTTTACCAAGAATAGTTTCATCTACTGGATTGTTTCTATTCACACAAACTATATCTGCATCTATATAGGAAAGTGCTTGAACCCCCTTAATAGAATCCTCAAAACCCACTACACGATCATTAGAAGATACATACCTGCTGTAGGCCAGTATATAAGAATCAGGGTGCGGCTTGGGATTGGAATAATCTTCTCTCACTACGCGAAAAGAAAGCTTTCGCAATACTGGGTGGTCTTTTGTTACCTTATCCACAAAATGACCTGAAGAATTTGTGACAAGTACGCTGATCTTTCCTTCAGCACTGATTCTTTCTATTAAATCCTTTGCTCCAGGCATTAATTGCGGTGGAGAAAGCGTAAGTAATTCTCGATAGATTTCGTCTTTTTTACAATAAATCTTATCCCAAAGAGAGTCTGCTTCTGGGAAAAGTTCTACAAGGTATTTTTTTAAAAAAAACCTACCCTTAGAAATAAGCTGATAATACAAAGAAAAGTCAGCTGAAAAAGAAAAATCAAACTCTGAACAGGCTTTCTGAAAAGCAGAAAAATGATGTGTCTCAGTATTTACTAACAAACCATCGAAATCAAATAGAAAAACCTGATAATTCTCCACCTTAATCTTCATAATCGAACCTCAAAAGCTTACCCAGTTGATTTGATTTTCATTCTCTCTAATATTGCCTCACCATCTTATTCGTTTGAAGATATTTTATGAGGCTAAACAAATGAAAAATTTTTAATAATTAAGGATAAAATCTGTGAGGACTCTTTGATTGATCATTTGCATAACATTGCTAGGCGAACTCTTTATTTTTCCTCTTTGCTAGTAGCCTTGTCTTCTCTATCAGGCTGCCAAAATCATTCCCATTTTAGAGGAGTTACTGTAGCCGAAAGAATTACCTCGCAAAAGGGCTCTGGAGTGATTTTTCATCCCGCCATCTACCCCATGCCACTCCCTCAATACACCTGGCAATCTCCTCACTCTCAAATAATTACCAAACATTCCTTCTACTGTAGGGGAGCTGATAGAATATCTGAACATCCTCCTTTCCAAGATTGCAAAGGTCTGTTCTCTCACGGACTCCCTATAAAAAACGGCAAAGAATTTATTAATCCCCAGCTTATTCGTTCGGTATCTATTATATTTCGCACCTTTTGTAAGGAACATACCATAACCATCGAAGAAGGGTATTCTTGCAAACGACACTTCTTATTCAAAAAATCCGTAGGAGATCCTTTACACCCTAAACACCTATCCGGAGACGCAGCTATCTTAACTATTCTTTCCTCCGATCCCGGTAGTGATAACTCCCCACTCTTCTTTATAGAAAAAATGCTTCCCGAGTTGAAAAAAATGTATCCAAAAAACTCCTCTACCGAACATGTATTCTCTTCTTCTCCCCGGCACATCAAGAATAAAGAAATTTCGCTTACCTTTGAGCCCTTGGTAAACGGAGTTAAAGTTTTTATAGAAACCTCCTATGGAGAAGACGCTGTACCCACTGTGTAAAACTTCTCGGCAATTTCCTTAAAAGACCTTGCCTTATATATTGCTAATCTCCTATCCTTGTAGACTCTTTGTGCCGGTGTGGCGGAATGGTAGACGCGGTAGACTCAAAATCTACTCTTAGCAATAAGGTGTTGGTTCGAGTCCGATCACCGGCAGTTTTTTTATCCCTTTACCCCTTTTGTCTCAATAACCTCTGTTTTGTTTCGTTTTTTCAAGTTGCGATAAAATAACAGGTAGTCTTTTCTAAGGGAAGACGATCTCTAGAAGTTCTTTGATACAATGGACGAAGAATCTCCACTATATCTTCTGAAGAAAAAGAAGGGATTCTTCTTAGCTGTATTAAAGCTTACAGAGGCTGAAAGTTCTCTTTCACTCTCAGACCTGGAACAATCTCTACGACAAAAAAGAATACTTCTTTCTTGCATCAAACGTGTCGACGAGGAATTAGAATCTTTCCAGAATTATCTCAAGGAAACCTCTTCTCCAAAAATTCACCAGGAGTTGATAGAGATCCGTCTGCTGATAGAAAAAGTTTTATCTTTGGATGAAACCCATTATACCCAAAGAAGGCAAAGCATTAACTTATGAACGATAATGTCCATTCTACAAAAATATGTTCTCGTTCTCATACACCTAAATCCTCTGACCTTGTTTCAGGAAGAAAAATTAGATCAGAATTAGACTCTATAATCTCCAGGTTAAAAAAATCTTCACGAGAAACAGAATATATTCTCTCGTCTATCCCTGATGGAATTTTCCTAATCTCCGAGAACGGAGCTATAACCGTATGTAATACAGAAGCAAAAACAATCCTTGGATTTCCAGAAAACTACCCCCTATTACATCAATCTTTCTTCGATATTTTCCCTGACTCCTTCCTTGGATTCTCCGTCTCTGAAGCACTAAAACACCTCCCTGCACCCAAGACAGTGGCTCTTAATTTGGAAGATGGAGAGTTATCAAAAGATCTGGAAATTTTTGTTCGAAGGTGCGGAGGAAATGATCTCGATGATTCTCCTTACTTGTTTGTCATGATCAGAGATCGCTCTATGTATAAACAGCTTGAAAACGCTTTAGAGCGATATAAAAATATATCAGAAATCGGTCGATTAGCCGCAACTGTAGCCCATGAAATCCGTAATCCATTAACAGGCATTGAAGGCTTTGCCTCTCTTCTTAGGGAAGAGCTTACGTCCCCCAGACATAAACGTATGGCTCAATCTATTGTCGATGGCACACGATCCTTAAACTCTTTAGTGTCATCTATACTCGAATACACTCGACCCAATCCATTAAATTTAAAAACAACAAATTTATCTGACTTCATATCTTCCCTACACCCTCTACTGTCCTCATCCTTCCCTTCTTACAAACAAGAAATAAAGGTCAGCACCCCTATAACAAAATCTATAGACCCAGACAGAATGAAATCTGTGTTATGGAACCTTGTAAAAAATGCCTGCGAAGCTTCTTACCCCAATGCCCCTGTTGTTTTAAGCTTAGAAGAAAACGGTGATATATCTGTCACCAATCAAGGAGAAAACATACCCCCAGAAGTGCAAAAAAATCTCTTCACTCCTTTCTTCACCACAAAATCTTCGGGAAACGGTCTTGGACTCCCTGAAGCTAAAAAAGTCATCAGCATGCACGGAGGAGAAATTGTTGTTTCTTCGACGAACAACGTAACAGCTTTTGTGATAAAAATACCCTAAGTCTTTGATACATGATCATAGAATCTATTCTCATTGTCGATGATGAACCAATCCTTAGGGATTTCTTGCAGGAGTTGTTGAGTTCCAGAGGATATGTAATTACTACAGCAACAAATACCAAAGAAGCTCGGTCTTTCATTCGTAAAAATACCTTTGATCTTATCATCTCCGATATGAACATGCCTGATGGATCTGGCCTTGATGTTCTTGCTGAAGCTCAAAAGAGCGCGCCAGAAACTCCCGTCCTTGTCATAACAGCTTTTGGAACTATTGAAAATGCCGTAGAAGCTATTCAAAAAGGTGCTTTCAACTACCTAACAAAGCCCTTTTCTTCCGAAGCTTTGATGGCTTATATAGATAAGGCTAAAGAACATAAAGTTATTTTATCACAAAATTCTTTCTTCAAATCACAAGCATCTGAAAATTCCGACTACCCACTAATAGCTGAGAGCGAGGAGATGCAAAATCTTCTTCAACAGGCAAAAAAGGTAGCGCAGACAAAAGCTAATGTTTTTATTCATGGCGAATCCGGTTGTGGGAAAGAAGTTGTATCTCAATTCATTCACAATAATTCCCTCAGAGCCCAGGGGCCTTACATCAAAGTAAATTGCGCAGCAATCCCAGACACTTTGATGGAGTCGGAATTCTTTGGACATGAGAAGGGTGCTTTCACAGGGGCCGCAACAAAAAAATCTGGGCGATTCGAACTTGCTCACCAGGGAACTTTACTCCTTGATGAAATCACAGAAGTCCCTATCAATTTACAACCCAAACTCCTAAGAGCTATCCAAGAGAGAGAATTTGAACACCTCGGAGGAACCAAGACAATTTCCGTGGACGTGAGAATCCTAGCAACTTCAAATAGAGATTTGCAGGAAGCCCTAGAAGATAAATCTTTTAGAAAAGATTTATATTACCGCCTTAATGTCGTTTCTATCCATATTCCTCCTCTCAGGGAACGTCGTAAGGATATCCTTCCCCTTGCCACTTTCTTTCTAAAAAAATTTTGTAAAATGAACGGAAAAAAAATTAAAAACTTATCGCAAGAATCAAAAGAAGCTTTGTTGGATTACCATTGGCCAGGAAATGTCCGCGAACTCTCAAACGTGATAGAACGTGCTATTATTTTAGAAAACTCTGAAACCATAATTCCCGAAAGTTTAGCATTAAACTAGTGGTTTTTAGGAGTTTTTCTTGAGTTTCTCTATTTCTTTGATTACACTTGCTCCCAAGGTTGGTTCTTTGAGCACCGATAGCTCAATTGGATAGAGTACCTGGCTTCGGACCAGGTGGTTAGAGGTTCGAGCCCTCTTCGGTGCGTTTCTTCTGGTCTTAGGGTCAACATGAGTTCTGTTTTACTATCCAAAATTTATTTAACAAGCATAATGAGGGAAACTCTGTTGTTATTGTAAGCCGTATTGATGGAAAGCTCCAGATCTTTATCTTCTTAGTACCCTCCAATTTGACCATGTTCTCAGAACAAAACCCGCTTATCATCCAAACACAGACTTCTGATGCAGAAGGTCAATCCTTAAGACCTGAAGAAGTTGTCAGACAAAAAGTTATTCAGCTGCTCACTACAGAATTGGGCTACCCTAAAAATCTTCTCATCTTGGAAAAAGAGCTACGTACTTTGTCCATCCTTTTCACTAAAAATCAAAACATCAAGCTCCCTCATAGGAGAATGGACATCTTGGTTGTTACTCCTAAATCTTACAATTACCAGGGCGAAAAAAAACTCTGTGTCCCTTTTCAACCTCTATTGTTGATTGAATGCAAGTCAAAGGTGTTAAACAAAAAAACAGTCTTTCAAATTCTGGGGTACAACGCCTTTATTGGTGCTCCTTGTATAGCACTAACATCTTCCAAACAACATTTAACAGGGTTCTTCAACGCAGAAACTCAAACTTTCGAATTTTCTAAAGGACTACCTCATTTTTCAGATTTAATGAATTATTACTTCAGTATAAACCCCAAAAATAACGATGTAGCTTTCTGATTTTCTATGCTCGTAAGAATCCCCGGAATCTCTCTCAAAACGGTCCCTATGGAAAAGCAAGGCTGCATAGCCACCATATTCACCCCCTCAGGACTTATCACTGTGTTTGCCAAAAGCGGACTATCTCCTAATTTTACGGAAAGAGAGACCTTACTTCCCATTACCCAAGCTTACTATACATTTACCTATCACCCACCTAAAATGAGACGCTTTACAGAAGCTGAAATCATTAATCCTTACCTAGAAATTAAAACAAACTACCGAGCGTTACTAGCTGCAGGGAAAATGATCGAAGCTATTCTGACTACCCAGTGGAAAGAAAAACCTTCTAAAGACTTGTATATTCTATTCGCAAATCTTTTGTACCGAATGACAAAAGTTAAATATCCTCAGACTCTAGCATCAGCTTTTTTATTGAAACTCATGAAGTACGAGGGGATCCTAGATGCTTCCCCACACTGTCGTTCTTGTGGGAAACATTTGGCAGATGCAGTACGGCGCTACAAGGGGTACCGGTTTTGCCCGGAACATGGTCCCAGTGGAAGTATCCTCTTTTCTCGAGACGAAGAGCGATTCCTGCTAGCCCTAATTACCAGCAAAAAATTTGCTGACCTTGAAGAGTTAGCAAATTTTGATGTGTGCCTCAAAGACTCTATATCTGAACTTTTTAACACTATCATAGAAGATTAAACTTACAATATCGTGATACTTCCTCCATCACAAGTTTGTATGTCAAAAGTGATCGTCGGAAACGTTCCTGCTAATTCATTATAAAATACTTTATTTCGAAAACCTTTTTTCCTTTGCCGATACTCTTGAGAAATATTCACTTTGCCTCCAAAGGAAGTACGCGTCTGAACTATAACCCCGACAGTTTTAGGTAATCGCAGACAAATGGGCTCCGAACGATTACGGATATTAACTACCGCATCTTTTTTCCATAGCCCCTCAAAACTGAGATTAATCTTGCAGGAAGTACAACGGATGGATAAATAGTCCAAAGCTTCGTAATTTCCAGTAAAATTTCCATTCAGTACTCCGAACGTTCCCTCATAAGAAATCGTTTTCAGAAGAGGAAATTGTCCAGAACAATCTAAAAAAACTCTCTTATTTCTTCTGGCATCAATATCGATGTCCTGTAAATCAGGATATTTTCCTGAAAAATCAAACCTCTCCACATAGAGTTCTTCTTCTCCATAAGAAAAATTTTGTGAGTTTCTAAAGACCCCAACATTGAGATCGCGTCCAGCAACGATATCACCAAAGAGAACTAACGGAGAAAGACTTACACAGAAAATCAGTAAAAAACGTTTGAAACAAGTAACGAAGAACCGGCGCATCTCCAAACAACTCCTGAGACAATCCAAAAGCCTACCATCTCAAGATATCCCGTTATTTGGCAATGACAAAAACACAGCGAAAAGATGCTGCGAGAGAGGGGACTCGAACCCCTAAGGATTGCTCCACTGCCACCTCAAGACAGCGCGTATACCAATTCCGCCACTCCCGCAAAGGAATCCGGGTCTACCGAACTCAGCAAGAAGAAAGCTTACAAAGCTTTACCTGTTTTGAACAAGAAAAAAAACATTTCCGAAGATAAAGAAATCAGGTACATTGGGGGTAAAAAATTTTATAATTCATCATGCGTTGCACAGCTTATTGTACCGCTTCCGCTTATAATCTACATGTCCTCTTTCATTTGCTAAAAGCTCACTACACAACTACTCTTTCGAGAGAATACGTGCTTATAGTTTCTAACGAGAACCCTGACATGATAGCTGTTTTCTTTTCTTACGGAACAGCTGTTTTCTGGGGGTGGAACGAACAGGAGGAAATTCGATTGCTACAGACGCTAACCTCCTCCTCCCAAGAAATTATTAAACACCCAGAGATTGATAAATACGAATTCGATTATGGCGAAAAATTACTAATACGAAGAGATAAGTTAGTTCTATCCGATTCTTCCATTAACACCAAGTTAGCAATTTCTTTTGGATTGGCCCAATCAGTCAAGCTAACCATTTTTGAGGAGACTATTTATAAAACTATAGAAAATTCTAAAAGACTGCCCAAAGATTTGGCCACTAAAGGGCATATCCGAATGTCTAGGAGAACAATAGGGAAAAGGATAGGTCAATTATTCCTGGATAAAGCTTCTGTAAATTTGCACTCAGATATTCTTGATGAGCCTGACTTTTTCTGGGAACATCCAGAAACTCAACCCATCTACCGAGATGTGTTCCTTTGTTTAGATATAGAATCTCGCATCAATGTGCTCAATCATAGGCTTACAGTCCTTGGAGATCTATTAGAAATTTTAAACGATCAACTGAACCACCAACATTCTTCATCTTTGGAGTGGACGATAATATGCTTAATTATGTTAGAACTCTCAGTAGCTCTTTTGAAAGATGTTTTCAATGTTATTTAAAATGAAAAAAATCTTAGTCAGTTTAATAAAGATCTACCGCCAATTACTTTCCCCCTTCTTCGGGTACTCTTGCCGTTTTTTCCCTTCTTGCTCCTTCTATGCCCTACAAGCACTTCATCACTACGAAACCAAAAAAGCCTTATGGTTGATCAGCTGCAGGATAGCAAAATGTGGTGGGTGGCACCCTGGAGGTCCAGATTTTCTCCCTGGAACTTCCGTAGAAGAAGCTCTCCAAGAGGATCCTCCCCTATAAGAATCACCCGCAGGGAATTTTTAAACGATTGCCAGGAAGAATTTTGCTAGTCTTCATTCCATTAGCTTGGGATAGAGCATCAACGCTAACACGAAACTTTTTAGCCACAGACCACAACGAATCCCCTTCCTTGACTATGTATTCCTTCGAGTCCCCAAGGGTATCCCCACTTCTAACATTTCTCTTCCTAACATCTTCTTTCGAGAGCAAAGCTTGAGCAACCACTTTCACCTCTGAAGAACGTGGAGAGGAAAGAATTTGACAACAAAACTTTTCTGCATAAGGAGAACTCATTGGTAATATTCGCAGAAATTTTATCAGCCTTTCATCCGGGAAAGTATGAACAACGTAGTCTGAGTCGTGAACCAAAAAAAGAAGCGAAGCCAAGGGAAATTCTGCTCTAAGATAAGTGGATAAACATTGTCGACGAGCAGCATCAGAAATCAATGTTGCCCTAGACTTTTCCGAACAAAGTGAAAAAAATACCTCTTCTCCCCCCAAAATTACCATACGAACCAAGGATGCTAACGAGGAAACCTTCTCTTCCGCTCCAACAAGTAAATTACGAAGATAAAGAAACTCAGGAGTCGAACAAAATGCTACTATCAATTCTTCAGAAACATTTCCTGACTGTAACCCTTGATTTAGTAAAATAAACAACCCTCTTGAGGTGTAAGGATATTTTTCCTCAGCAAAAAATTTCTTTGCCAAGCTGTACTCCAACTCCTTCAATCCCTCGGGAACGAGAATTTTTTTCCCTTTCTCTTCCAGTTCAACCATAGAAACGGGCTTTTCAACAGCCTTGACTATGTCAAAATGATGAAAAGAAACCGCTGCCCCCAATGCAAACTGTTTCAAGGGCCTCCCGTGAACTGTACCCTCAGAATCCAACAAGGTAAATAAATCTCCAAGAGGGAGGGAAGTCATGATTTCTATAAAATTATCTGGGAATACAGCAGAAGATCGTGTCCTAGCTATCATAGGCCCATTGAAAAGGTTCAGCTTATAAATATCTTTGCGAAAAACGGCCGAGTATAGCAGGAACAAAAAAACGACATTCAAAGCAATGCTAAGAATCAGAGACTGCGACAACCATTTCCCTTGCCCTGACTTGCTCATTCTTTACAAGATCTCCCAGCTTGGAGCACAGAAACATTAAAACTCTTGCCACTATACATTCTCTCTCGTAAAATCTCCTATCAAAAACGTTTGCAGGCTATGCTCATCCCTCTACAGGCATTACAACGCTACTTTAGCTCCCCTATCTCTCTGAAAGAAATCCTCCGTGCCTGCGATGCCATCGGCATAGAGGTCACCATATCAGAAAATCGTGAAAAATCCTTCTCTGATGTTGTTGCTGTCAAAATTTTAGACGTTCAGCCGCACCCTAACGCGGAAAAACTACGAGTAGCGATGATCTATGACGGGGAGAATACTATTCAGGTCGTATGTGGCGCTCCTAACTGCCGGGAAGGAATTGTCACTGCCTTTGCAAGGGTAGGCGCTGTCTTAGTTTCGCCTGAGGGAGAACCTTATAAAATAAAAAAATCCAAAATCCGCGGTGTAGAGTCCTTCGGCATGTGCTGTTCTACTGCAGAATTGGGCATCACTGACGATAGTTCTGATGGAATCTTAGAACTACCTAACAGCACTTTGCTCGGAGAAGACCTCTCCACAATATTAGGGGATGTCTGTCTTGAACTGTCCCTTACTCCAAACCTAGGGCACTGCGCCTCTCTTTTGGGGGTGGCTAGAGAAATGGCCTTTGCCTCTGGAAAGAAGTTAGCAATCCCTCAAGAATGGAATTTTTCTCCTTTCCCAACCTTGCTCTGCCCCTCTTTTGAACGTGTGGATGAGGAGGCTTGTCCGCTCTTTGCTTACGCGGAAATTACGGGTGTTACTAACATGCCCTCCCCTAAGGGACTTCAAGAAACTTTAATTAAGTTAGGACAAAAACCTATCAATGCAATCGTAGACATCACTAACTACGTTATGCTCGGGTTGGGACAACCTCTACATGCTTACGATCAAAGATTCGTCGACGCAGATTCCTTGTCTGTCTCAAGATTAGATACTACACACAACGTGACAACGTTGCAAAACGAAGAAATATCTCTACCCGAATCTACCCTTGTTGTCAGAGACAATGAAAAAATTCTCGCTGTCGCTGGGGTCATCGGTTGTAAATCTTCCTCCGTACAGGAGTCTACAGACTCCATCGTCCTCGAGGCGGCCTATTTTTCCCCGAAGGCAGTTGGTGCAACCATAGCTTCAACAGGGTTACAAACAGAGGCTAGTTACAGATTCTCAAGAGGAATCGACCCAAAGAATGTGTTGCCATCTCTCTACGCAGCAATCCATCTTATCCTGGACATCTTTCCCCAAGCTAAAGTGCGACATGTCTATGTGTTGGAAAATGCCCCTTACGAAGCTAGGTTTGTACATCTAAGAGCTTCTCAGGCCAACCGCCTGTTAGGAATCAATCTTGACCAAAAAGAATGTTCTTCAAAGCTAGAAAGCTTAGGGTTTCAAGTTGTTAAAAAAGAAGAAGATAAACTTGTTATCGAAGTCCCTTCTTACCGTCATGACATCTCAAACGAAGCGGATTTAGTGGAAGAACTTTTTCGTTCTATAGGTTTTGAAGCTATTGCCCCCTCGCAAAAGACTATCACTTCCTCAAGGGTACGCGGGGCTTATCCCCCTAGTTATTCTTTAGCCCGTCAACTTGTGCAATCTCTGACAGGATTCGGGTTACTGGAATTTTACACGGAGGATCTTTTGGATCCTTCTTTCACTCATCTTTGTCCAGAAGCAATATCAAATGTTCACCTGTCAGGCTCAAAAAGTACATTACTACTGAGACCTTCGTTGTTTCCCGGATTACTATCGTGTGCGGCTAGAGCATTCAATCGTCGCCATCCCTTCTTTAGAGGATTCGAAATTGGAAAAATTTATAACAAAATCGACGAACGTTACCAGGAACGAGAAGTTTTAGGTCTAGTTCTAGGCGGAGAAGCCTCTCCTAACTCTTGGATACCCTCCAGCAAAGAACTATCTTTTTTCTCTATGAAGGGGTTAGTAGAAAAACTACTAGCAGATCTTGGCATCAACGGATTGTTGGATGTGGAGCCGTCTGATTCCCCTCTTTTCCATCCTTTTCAACAAGGAGTTCTAAAACTAAGAAAGAATGAATTGGGAATCCTCGGTACGGTCCATCCTAAACACTTAAGAAACCTGAGCATTTCTCAACCTGTGTTTTTTGCCGAGATTGTTTTAGATAAACTTTTGAAATTATCGCCCAAAGAACCCGCGCTTTACAAGCCCGTTCTTCCTTTCCCTTCGTCATTCAGAGACATCACCCTTACAGTTCCTGATAGGATTCTGGCGTCTACTTTGGTAAAAAAACTTTTATCTCTGAACTCTAAATGGCTTGAAAGTGTCACCGTTGTCAGTATATATCGTGATAGTAAGGATATTGATAGCAATGTCAGAAATATTTCCTTGCGATTAACTTTCCGAGGAAATACAAAAACCTTGTCTAATCAAGAAGTTGATGAAGAGTATAATTTACTCGTTACCTCGTTATACCAACAACTTGAGAGAGAATAACTTTATAGAATTTAGAAGATTATGCGTTTATTACTCGTTTTGTTACTTGGCTTGTCCTTCTCATCCCCATCTGCCCTTGGAGCGTCTAAAGATTCTTTGATTATGAAAGAAACATACCGTAACAACTACGGGATCATTGTTTCAAAACAAGAATGGGTAAGAAGAGGTAGGGATGGGACTGTTACAAAAGTATTAAAAGATGGTTCCGTTATTCATGAAGTATACTCCTCTGGGGCGTATCATGGGGAAGTGACTGTCACTTTCCCCCATAGTGAAACTGTAGCCCAAATAAAAACCTATGACATGGGCAGACTCCTATCTATAAAAACCTTTTTTGTAAACGGGCTGCCTGCTCGAGAGGAAGTTTTTAAAGAAGATGGATCCCACGTAACTTCCTTGTGGTCTGAAGGCAATGAAGCCGACACTATTACGACACCTTATTTTATCGAAACAGTCTCCGGAGGAAAAATTGTGGAAGGATTTTATTCCTCAAAGAATGGCAAATATACCTCTTCTATTTCTCAAGGAACTGGAATACGCTCTTCTTTTTCCAATGACAATGCCTTACTAACAGAAGAAGTTTTTAGAGACGGAGAATTAATAAAGTGTATTACTTTTTATTCTAACAGAGATCCTGAATCTATCGTACACTATGTCAATGGCTGCCCACATGGATTACGCCTAACCTACTTGATAGGTGGCATTCCGAATACGATTGAAGAATGGCGCTATGGATATCAAGACGGCATGACGACAGTGTTCAAGAATGGGTGCAAAGTTGCTGAAATTTCTTATGTCAAAGGATGTAAAGAAGGACTGGAACTCCGTTACAACGAAAGTGAAGCTATAGCAGAAGAGGTTTCTTGGAAAAATAATAATTTGCACGGAGTAAGGAAAATATACGCCGGGGATGTTTCCAAAAAGGAATGGTATCATCATGGCAAAGTTGTAACGAAAGCTAAATTTGAAAGGTTGAACAACCTCGCAGGATAACAATGTTTTCTTCTCCTTCGGAATTAGAACTTGTTTCGAAGCAAACCAAAAAGACGTTATTCCAAGCGTGCTCTCAAGGTTTGGTGCTGTCTGCTCACCCTCCTCTCCGAGTAATGGTTCGTTTTGATAGTCATACTCCCATGCGGAGTTTTCTCACAAGATCTCCAGTGTTTGCTTGCCTTTTCTTGGGGAGCTCGGCCCACCAGCCCATGGTTCAAACTGTCGACTGGCTGATCAATTACTCCTGTAAAAAATCTCAGGAACTGCCAAAGTGTTTTGAAAAAATTCCTTTATCTCTCCCACAGAAAACTGTTTTCAAGTTAATTGCTAACATCCCTTTTGGTGACAGTCTTCCGTCTAGGGAGATAGCTTCGAATGTTGGCATAAGCGTCGACGAAGTGGATGTTATCTGTAACACTAATCCTCTTCCCTTGTTTATCCCCTGCCACCGAGTCCACAGGCAATCCTATCCAGAACCTATTAAGAATTTTTACAGCAATCTGCAAACTTTCGAAAAAACAGGCAACTTAGTTAATCCCTGAGTCTTGGATCTAAAGCATCCCGCACACCGTCTCCAATAAGAGCTATAATGACAAGCAGCAGTGTTAACATTATAGCTGGAGGCCACAAAATACGACTCTCTGCAGGGAAAGCTGTTACTCCTTCTCTCATAAGAGCTCCCCAAGACGCAGAAGTTTCCTCACCTAGTCCTAGAAAAGTTAACCCTGCTTCGCAGCTGATCATTGCCATCATAGAAAATGGAAGAAGAGAAATTACAGGGAAAATTGCATTTGGTAAAATTTGACTAAACATAATATGGAGATGGCTACATCCCATACTTTTAGCGCACAACACGTAGGGAAGTTCTCGTTGCTTCAGAGTCTCCATTCGAACGTATCGACTAATCCCCGACCAACCAAACAGCCCCAAAATGATTGTATCAAGAAATAGGGACTTCACCCCTACAACAGACACGATAAGAAGCAAGATGAACAATACAGGCATAGTTTCCCATATTTCAGTAAAACGAGACAAAAGCATGTCTATTCTGCCACCAAAATACCCCGAAATGAGCCCTAAGGGAACACCTATACACAGAGCTAATAAAACTCCTACTCCTCCTACGGTAAGCGCTACACGAACACCAAAAATTAACGAGGCTAACAGATCTTTTTGATTAATACGTGATAACTGCCACCAAGAGACAATTTTATTCATGTCCCTAGATCCGCCTGAATCCTCTTCCCAATGGAAAACCGTTAGGAGGGGATTGATTAAAATTCTTAGCTGGCTAGACTCTTTTTCAATCCAAAGTCGTTTACTCTTAATAAAATCTACAGACCCCTGAAGTTTACCATAATCTTCAAGCACTTTTCTTATGGAGACTAATTTTTTTTGTGTCTGAGAAGAAAGATCAGAGACTTTTTGATACTGAGACTGCAGGTGGTGGAAGTCTCCTTCATGCCTATAGAAAGCCAAGTTCATGTCATGTTGGGCTTTTGACAACTCCATTAAATAGGGACGATACTCGTTAACAGCAACATCCCACTCAACACAAGCGACTTCGTAAGACGGCTTCAATTTTTCTAATCTACCATTCAGACGTTCTAAACAAGTTTTTTCGTTATACAGTTCCATTTGTCTCAATGTCGGCAACATCTTCTTTCCCGTCCTACCCTCAAAAGCTACACAATGCTTTTGTAAAGCAGCATCTTGTCTGATGCGGTACAACGAGCGAATCAGCAAACCTAGCTTTTCGTATGTGCTCATGAAACTTTTTTCGTAATCCCAGGTACGGAGCTCCTTAGGAAGGATAACTAAAGCATCATGACTCTCTACCTCCTTAGATGCATATAACCCTGTTGATCGTAATAACCTCAACTGCTCATCCCCAGAAGGATCTTTGACATACCCAGCATCCACGACAAAAAACAGAGCCAAATGAAGTATTGTCAATATAGCTAACGCTGTTCCTCGAATTTTCCCTCGTAGTAGTTTCCAAGAGAGAATAAAAAAAGGCAGTGAAAGCATCAGTACATTGAAGAAAATATCTATGGATTTTGTGTAATAACCTTTAAACAACAAGTATCGAAAGAGTGGCCAATAATACTCGCCATTCCAGTAAACAAGAACAGGCTTACCTGAAGCAAAAAGTGGGGCGTAAATGCCTACAATAGAAATGATCAGAAATAATTTAAAAGCTAGAGAAGCCAAGAAATTTTTCTTATACGCTCTTACAAAAGATTTTAGTGGAGAATCTACACTTGTCGTTTTGTTCAACTTGCCCATGCCTTCTACCTCCTCGCCTTATCAAATTGCACGCGGGGATCTAAAAAAGCATACGCTATGTCGCCAATCAAATAACCCAGCAAAGATAGTGTGGATCCTGCAAGCACAGAAAAAAGAACCACATTATGGTCTCGATTCAAAATAGCTTGGTAAAAGAACTTACCAAACCCATCTATGTTGAAGAGCGTTTCGACAACGAGAGCGCCTCCTAAAATAGAGCCCAGGGAAGAAGCCAAAGATGTCACTAACGAAGCTGCTGCGTTACGGCCAACATGCTTAACATAAATTTCTACATTGGAAATTCCTCTAGCGTATGCGGACCGAATGTAATCTTGATTCAAAATCTCCAGGAATACAGAGCGACTTAAACGGGACTGAGCAGCCAAAGCCCAATAGCTAACAGCTAGAAACGGCAAAAAACAATGCGTAACTACATCCAAAACTTTCCCCAAAGAAGTTAGTCCAGAAAAAACATCCGGAGAAGACTTGAGACCGCTATATGGCATAGGAATATTCGTGAAAGGAATATTCTTATTGATAACAAATTTATCTATGATCCAAGGAACAGCAACAAAAACAGGTACAGAAAATAAAACCAAAAACACGACGTTGAGAACGTGATCTATCCAACGATTTCTATTGATCGCCATGATCATACCAAATATCTGGCAAAGCACGAAAACCACGATCAGAGGCATTACAGAAAGAACTATTGAACATTGTATCCGAGAAAAAACCTCTGCGAGGACTGTACGATTGGGATCATTTCTCATCGTGCCAAAATCTAATTTCAAAACTCGAGATAAATACCCAGAAAATCGAGTTTCGAAAAAAAACACCTTCCATTTTTGTTTAGAATTGTAAGAAAAAGCCTCTATGCCTCCCTGGTCAGTGAACCACTGTTTCAAGTCTGACACTTTAAATTCCAAATCTTCAAGAGTATCTTGCCCTTTACTGAGTAAGGAAACTAGTTTTGTGTTAGACTCTGCTATCTCCTTGTTACGAGCTTTTTGTTCTGGAGATAATCCCGGACCTGTTATTCCTTGACGCAGCCCTCCTCGAATGAATAAATCTGCAGCAATATTTCGATACAAAAGACTTGCAGAACTATTGGAAGCTTCAAAAAGCAGTATGGGCATAATGAATTTGGCCCTATCCCCCCAGAACACCCTCAATTTTGACAACGAATCCCCTTTATGCTTTTTCTCTGGACCACCTTTGCTAGCTTCGACAGCATCAATTATGGAGTGGATGCCCGCTTGTACCTGTTTCAAAGAAATAGAGGGCCGCGCATTAAAAAGTATGGGTAAAGTTAAGCCATAGTGCTCACGAAACTGCAAATACCTATCAGGCCCTTTACACACACGAATCTTTTCAGATTTGCCCGCTTCTCCAGATCCATCAATAGCCTTATCCTCTAGGACATCCCCCGGAGCTAAATTTAAAATCACAAAGTTAACCAGGATAATTGAAAACAATGTGATAGGGAAAAAAAGAAGTCGTTTTAAGATATACCTAAACACCCTTCCTCCTTGCTAAGCCACGCCATAGAAAGATTCACAACGCCATCTTGGGCCTCAGGAATTAAATCCGTGTGCATTTTAGGAACAAAAATATTCTTCACGTAGTCTCTGTAAAGCAGTATGCTGTTCCTGGAGTACAAGAAAGTATAAGGAGCCTCCTCATGAATGATCTCATGAAATCTGTGATATAACTTCAGCCGCTTATCTTTATCATATTCGTAGCTTAGCTTTTCTATAATCTCATCTGCTTCCGGATTTTTAAATCCTACAGCATTCGCGGAGCCCTTCTCTAAAGCTCCCTCAGAATGCCAAAGAGCTCTAGGATCCTCGGGGGGAGGGCCTAAACACCACCCCATCAGGATGGCATCAAAATTTTTTTCTTCAAAAGCAAGGGAAAGGTCGGCTACATCAAGCCCTAAAAGACTGCAATCAACACCTATCTCCTTGCATGCAGTGGAAATATACTCTGCTATAGTGCGCGAGGTTACACTCTTCACGTAATAGCACAGACGAAACTGAAAAGGAACTACAACTCCATCTATCACTTTCTCTCGAATGCCATCTCCGTCCCTATCTATCCATCCAGACTCCTCCAAGAGTCGAGAGGCTTCTTCCGGAGAATAAGGCCACTCCTGCACGTTATGATTGTAAGACGGAGAATGTATAGAGAAGGGACCACTAATTGTGAACCCTTGTCCTCCAAGCACTTGATCTATAATGCGATTCCTATCTATGGCCATATTCATAGCCCTACGAACATCGCTATCCTGGAAGAATAAAGAAAAACAATTCCACCCAACATAAGAGTAGGCCTTATCCAGAGAAGACACCATACGAATCCCTTCGCCTTTCTCTGCTTGAGCCTGGTAAGAAGGACTTTTCATGAAGGATTCTAAATTATCCTTGTGGTTGGGAGGAAGATAAGCAATATCTATGTTCCCAGCTTTAAAATCTTGGAACAAAGAGTCTGTGCTGTCCCGCAAAAGTATTACTTTTTCTTCAACAAGAGCAGCCAATGGGTTGTAATAATCGGGGTTTCTTACAAATCGGATACGCTCGCTATCCATTCCAGAAAATATGTAAGGTCCGCAACTAACAATATAATTCAATGCCCAATGGGAAGAAAAATTTTGCGCCCAAACGGAGTTGACCCTATAAGTATCCTCACTCTCATCTTCAGGGATAATTTTTTCTCCTGAGGAAAAATATTTATATACAAAACTGGGCAGCGGCTGCAAACAAAGCGTGTTGATAAATGCAGCGTACTGGACTTTATTAGTAACTTGACCTTCTTCCCCAAGGACTGCATGTGCTTTCCAACGGACACTAAACTCTAAATCATTGTGAACAACAAAAGAGACTATGTCTTCGAAACATGCTCTTAAAGAAACAGCCCTCATATCAGCAATATAGGGATTCATCACCACGTCATAGAAAAATTTGAAGTCTTCCGCAGTAACACGCTTCTTCTCAAAAAACATTGGGTGTAAAGAAAAGGTCTTAGGAAATAAATTGGGATTGATAGGGTGCCAAAATACATCTGGGCGAAGATAAATATGAAATTCCTTATCACCAGAGCCGTCCTCCAAAAGCCTTTCCTCTATTTTGACAGCTAGCTCAGGAGCAAACTTCTCGTATTTACCCACGTGCTGAGCAGCCAGGGAAGGTACACACATTTCGTACATGCGTACAATGTTCTCGAAGCCATTGAAAGGACTAAGATTATCCGGACGGCACACATTGGCTGAACGCAACACTCCCTTAGGAAGAAACTTCTCCCCTAAAAGGGCTGGAAGAGTAGATGAAACATAGGGGTCTGGGGATAACAAGTTGGGAAGCTTTGGGTTCCCTATGTTTTTGCCATCAAAACCACAGGGAGAGGTTAAATTCCATAACTCTTTTTTCTGAACATTTCCTGATGAAGACCTGTAACTGTCTAGTTGATTTTGTTTGATGAGCGAAACTATATCACGGACATCTGATTTGATATCTGTCACGCTCCCTTTCACAACCTTAATGTCTCTTTCCAAAAGATCTGAAGACCAATAAAGAAGGAGCAACGCTCCAAAAAGAAGGATGCTTAAAACTCTATCGAAAAAAAAGTGTTTTTTCATCATATAGATGCTTCCCTAATAAAAAACATAGCCGCCCCGCTCGCAAACGTTTGGGCTTTTTACAGCTCAAAATATTTACATTCAAGATTTTGTTACAATTTTTTTTAATGCATGGTGCAGAAAAGAGGAAGCGGAGAAGAGTCACGTCGAAGGGAATTTTTAAAAAAGCTTTTAGCTTTCCTTGCAAGTTTAGTGGGGATACTCACCCCCACCAAACAATTGCCTAACACTATATGGAGGTTTTATCCATTTTTCTCCACCCCTACCCAATTGTCGAGGCTCTTTAACCATGGGTACTTGCTTGAGGTAAAAGAAGAAGAAACGTTACCCTCTTCGGGGGATTTTTCTTCGTTTTCGCCTTCTTCTTTGTTGTCTTCACAAGATTCTTTTTCGTCTGTAACAGCGTTGAAAACAACGGAGCTGTCTCCGAAAACTTGAGGAGCTGCAGCAAAAGCCGATAGAGCCAAAGCAGCAAAAACGATTCTTTTCATAATTATCTCCTTTTTATGCGTAACGACAAGGCCCTCGAACAAGGGATGAGCTCAACACAGGAGCCTCGACACAAAGCCGTCACAAATGAGTTTCGGCGGATTATACAGAAGCAAAGTTTGTTGGGCAAGAAAATAAACCCATCTTACTAAATGCAGGATCTTTACTATCAACAAACTTTAACAATCGTTTCTCTCTAAAAAGCCTTTAAGAAGCCCTGAAAACCATTTTAAATGGCAAATTCTGCAGTTAATTTTGGCAATAAATACAACCCACAAAGCAACAAAATTGCTCCCATAACAAGAACCACTAATGAGAAACAAAACGGGTCTATACCTATACCACAACACCATCTGAAAAAACTTTCTGAAAATACCGGAATGGGCACTCGCGTAGCATGTAACAATCCAGTTCCTGTCAAGAAGAGAACTACACCCAAAATCCCAAAGGCACAGCCAACATCATACCTGGCTCCTGCAGACATTGAATGCTTCCAAGAACTACTCACTCTAGAGAAAAAGCCCTCCGAAGACTGCAATGGAACGAAAGACTGTACTTTTATGCTCATAAAACAAAAAAAGAAAACTATAACCTATTAATGATCTGTTAATTATACTCGATTCCGTAAAACTTGATAAGACTTTGTGATTTCTTATAATCTATTTTTTTTAATTCTTCATAAATCCTAAGTCCTGCAGCGTTCATCCCCTGCTGGAAATACAATACCCCCAACTTAAACATCGTCTCACAATCTTTGGGCTTCAACTTCAGCACTATCTCGTATTCCTTAATTTCCTCTTGGGGCATCTGCAGGTCATGATAGCTGTAGGCCAGTTGAGAATGTACCCAAGCATTCCCGGGAGCGTATTCATTTAAAATTTTAAATTCTTCTATAGCTCTCCTAGCAACAGAGAAAAACTTTTCTTCAATTTCTCCATCGTACTTCTTCGAAGGAACCCAAAACATCGTATCAAACTCTGGGTACTTTCTCGGATCCGCGTATAAGCCCGACAGTGTGACATACGCATTTGCTAATGCCACGTGTGCTTCCAAATTTGTGGGAATAGTCTGAACTACCTTTAGGTAAGCCTCCACCGACCTTTCCAGCAACATTTCTCGAATTTTGAAGTAATCTTGCCAAAAACAAAAGCAACTTACCTTTCTCAATAACGATTTTGAAAGGTATCTATAAGCAAAAGAAAACAAATCATATTCCGAATGTTGTAGCTCAGAAGACAGTTTTGAAGCTGCAACAGCAATACTAGACTGTTCACCAATAACGCCCGAAAAAGAGGCGCACTGCAAAGCTTGATCCAGATACTCAGAGCAAAGAGCCTCATAAAAGTCATTTTTTTTAGAAAGAAGATACAGACGAATAACAAGAAAAACAAACAAAGAAAGAAAGAAACAAGAAAGGATAAATGCTGGCAGCAACGTTTTCCCAGAGAACAAAAACATGTAGAGAAATATCGATATCTCTAGAACCATTAAAAGGGAAAAACCTGCCAAGTATGCGCTCTGCATATGTAAAAATCTACGCAACCTACAGGAAACTTTTTTACATAAAGGCTCCAATACGTTCTGAAAACTTTCAGAGCTAGTTGTTCCCTTTTCCTGATATGTCTGACCAAACGTCGACATGAAAACCTCGACCAATTTTAATGGAATTTTAAGGTCTTACTTGATTTAATCCAAACTTGCGGAAAACTCTTCCTTTCCCAGTCAGCTGAGGTCCTTGTTTATGTCCCGGGTGTATGTCTTAGCAAATTTTGGCGGCCCTAGATCTTTAGACGAAGTGGAACCATTTCTAACAAGCTTACTGACGGATCCTGATGTAACGGGAAAAATCCTCTCCGAGAAGTTAACGAAAAAGTTATTTACATGGATAGCCAAAAAACGAACGCCCAAAGTTATCCCTCAATACGAAGCTATAGGAGGGTTCTCTCCTATAGCTAGCGACACATTGAAAATGGCTCACCAATTACAAAGAACTTTTCAAACTCCTGTTATCCCTTTCCATCGTTATTTGCCTTCAACTCACCAGGAAACACTATCCCACCTCCGAGATTCAACTAACCAAGAAGTTATCGGCATTCCCCTCTTTCCCCATTTCACTTACTGCGTAACAGGCAGTATCATAAAATTCCTATCTAGACATCTTCCTAATATCAAATGGCGCTGGATTACTAACTTCGGATCTCACTCGTCATTTATCCAAACTTGGATTTCACACCTTAAAGAATTCTTCAAAAAGAATAAAATCCCTGAGGACGATTGTGTTCTGTTATTTTCCTTCCATGGAATACCTGAGAGCATGTCCAAAAAAGGCGACCCTTATGCCAGCCAATGTCTAGAATCTTTCGGCATCTTAAGGAAGGCCTTTCCCTTTAGTACGACTATGTTGTCTTTCCAGTCCCGTTTTGGCCCTTTTAAATGGCTAATGCCTTACACACAAAAAGTATGCCAAACACTCATATCCCCTAAGAAACACGTAGCTATAGTACCTCTGGGTTTTATTTCGGATCACCTGGAAACTCTTTTCGAAATAGAAAACGAATACCTCCCTACTTTACGTGAAAGAGGCTACAAAGCACACCGCGTGCCAGCTATTTTTGAATCTCAACACTGGATGCCGGCTCTACACGCAATTGTTCAAACTTCCACGCAAACCCGCCCTGAGCAAATATTCTCAAGGAACTTTGGAACGACAACATGAAAGTCTTAAGGCAACCGATATTGTTTTTTTATAGCGTCATACTTACCTTGACGACGTAGCTTCACCAACCCGGAATTAAAGCTGTCTATGAGAGTGTCATTTTCACCTTGAAGAGCGATCATCCGAAGCCCTTCCTCCGTCAAAGGTTTAGAAATAATTTTCAATCTTCCTTTGTAGACACTCTCTACTAGCGAAGATGCTTCTATAACAGGCACCAATAAAGCATCGTAACACCCAGAAGATAAGGATTCTAAAGCTACTGGAACGTGCTTATACGCAGAAATGATAGCTCCAGGAATATCCTGAGCCACTGATGCTGACGAGTCAAATTTGTAGACCCCTATGATTTTGCCCTTCAGAGACGTTATGTCTTTGTAAGGAGAGTTCTCCTGCACAACCAAAACGGGTCCCGTCAAAAGAAACGGCTCAGAAAAACTGTACCTAGAACGATTCTCTAGCCCAGGATACAATGACGTGAAAGCCCCTGAAGTCTTTCGATCATCGAGATTTTCAAAAAGGTGAATCCAATCTTGATTGACCAATACTATGTTCGTGTGCTCCCTTTCATTAATTTCCGAAACTAAAGCATTGAGAAAAGCATTGATGTTCGCATTGTACACACCAAACTGTACAGGGAACCATGTAGCATCTCTACCGACAAGAATCTCCCTTTTCTCTCTTGAACATCCAGACGAAAGAACCGTCAGTAACAAAGCAATACCTAGTGCGACGCTTCTTAAAATTCTTTTGTTCTTCACGTGACTCAGCCTCAAGAAATGAAACCTCTTCATTCTCCACATATTCCGAAATAAAAATTTTTATATCTAGATATTTTCGGTTTCTGCCAATTGATACTCGAATAAAAAACTATCCCCAAATTTTCGCTGGTTTTTTGAAATCAATCCGTTAACTACAATTTCCTTAGAGGAAGCTTTTTCCAAAAAAATTCTCGCATTACTTTCTAAGAGATTGGTATTCACTAGCTCAAGAAGCACTTTCTCCAAAAATGTATCCGCAATTACATAGGGAGGGTCCATATAAATTATGTGAAACTTTCTACCCTGGTGCTGCAGTCGCCTAAATCCTGCAATCACATCTTTATTCAGAACGATTACCTGATCCTCTGTCTGCAATAACTTGGCATTAGAACGGATGATTTTTATAGATTTGATGGACGAATCAATAAACGTTGCTGAGGCTGCACCTCTACTCAAAGCCTCAAAACCCATGCTGCCACTTCCAGCGAAAGCATCCAGAAAACAACACTTCTGAACAACATCACGGCAAATATTAAATACGGCCTCTTTCACAACACCCAAGGTAGGTCTAACGGATTTGTCTTTGAAAGATACCAAACTCTTACCTTT
Source organism: Chlamydiifrater volucris (assembly GCF_902806995.1). NCBI lineage: Bacteria > Pseudomonadati > Chlamydiota > Chlamydiia > Chlamydiales > Chlamydiaceae > Chlamydiifrater > Chlamydiifrater volucris. Next base: position 955,642 of record NZ_LR777654.1, read on the forward strand.
AAACTTTCCTGAAAGAATTTTCATAACCGAGCACTATAAAATTCGTTGAGGACAAAAATTTACATAGTCTGCAGCGACCAGCCTATACTGAACAGAATTACCAGGAAATTCTTTTGGAAAAATAGATTTTAATCCATGAATATGACCAAACACACAAACGTCTACATCATAATCGCTTAACAGTTCAGAAACAGGTCCTGAGGATCCATCGAAAGATATCGGTGGGTAATGAGTCATAGCTATAATTTTTTCACTATCTAAGGGAAGCTGTTTACATGCCTCTTTCAACCTAAGATATTCTCGTTGAAAAATCTTTTCATTGTGAACAATTTGCTCTCCCGTCCATATTTTGTTTCCCTTAGGAGACTTAAAAACACTGGAAGGAATATTTATAGAAGAATGATCCCACAAGCGAGTCCCTATAATATCAATCTTAGTTCCAGGAATCCGAAATACTCCGCCTCTGAGATAAGTAATGTTACTTGGAAGAGCAGCTGACAACTTACTAGCTGAAGAAGAGCTCCAATAATCATGGTTTCCTTTAATGACAACCTTGTTCCCAGGGAGCTCCCCTATGAAGGAAAAATCCTCTTTCGATTCATCCAAACTCTTTCCCCAGGAAATATCTCCGGGAAGAAGAACCCAATCCAAATCAGAAACCGTAGAACACCAACCCTTCCGAAGCTTCTCTAAATACCCCGTCCAAGGATCACCAAAAATCTCCATAGTTTTTTCCGGGACACCCAAGCACAGATGTAGATCAGCCAATGCGTACAACTTCATAACGTACTCTCCATCGCACGCATATTACAATATTAGTAAAAAAACCACTGCTAAAAGGAGCTGATACGAAAATATTGCGCGAAGGAAAAAAATTTCAACCATGCTTCAAAAAACATAGTTATCCGGAATTTCTGTCCCACTGGGTATAATGATTATACCATCTCTGACTGTTACTTTACCGTCTGGAGATTCATAATTTAGCAGCTCTTGACTGTTTGTTAGTATCACACCGTTACCAATGGAACAATTCTCATCTATGATCGCTTTCTGAATCAGGCAATCTTGACCAATTCCAACTTTTCGCGAATTTTTGAAAGAGTACCCACTATTCCCTATGAGAACAGAATCCTGAATCACTGTGTTTTGCCCAATAACGGAGCGTATTCCCAGCACACTACTAGAAATCTTCGAAGAATTAATTATAGCTCCTTCACACAATAAAGAATCTGAAATTAAAGAGTTAGAAATCATTGCTCCTGGCAAATGGTGATTCTTACTGAAAATCTTTCCAGCATCTCTGTAGCAACTAAGACCTTCGTCAGGATTCAATGGAAGTCTTGTTAAAGAGAGATTTGCTTCGTAATAGGATTCTATGGTCCCTATATCCGTCCAATAACCGTCGTAAACAAATACCTTAACATCTCCCTTCTGCATCTGCGTTTGTATAAGATGCTTCCCAAAATCTTCCCGATTATCGTTTTTTAATAAGTGAACTAACTCTTCTTTACGAAACAAGTAAATGCCCATGGAGCCCCAAAAAAATCCTTTATCTCCAAACTTTTGTTTTTTTCGACCACATGTAGATTGTGATTTAAATTTATCTAAAACTGCTGGAGACTGGGGCTTCTCATAGAAATCTTTCAAAGAATACTCATCATCAAAAAGCATGACCCCCATTCTAGTGGCATCCTTCTCGGGGATAGGCTGAGCAGCTATGACCATACTTGCATTTGTAGATTGTGCGTAATCAACCATTTTCTGAAAATTAATGTTGTATAGTTGATCCCCAGAAAGAATAAGAAAATATTCTACATCTACGTCTTCTAAATATAATAAATTCTGACGGATGGCATCAGCCGTGCCTTGATACCAAATTTTTTCACCATTTCTTTCTTCTGGAACTAAAAGATGTATCTGATCCTGTACTACGCCATGGTAAAAATAGGTCTTAAAAAGATGCTGCTGAAGAGTATATGTTAAATACTGCCCAATTACAAAAATCTTAGAAAAACCCGAAGTTATGGCGTGAGAAATAGGTATGTCTATTAACTTGTACCTTCCGCCAAAAGAAACTGTAGGTTTACAACGATTCTTAGTTAGGGGAGCAAGTCTTTTGCCTTCTCCTCCGCATAAAATTATCACCCCAACCTTATCTCGATAGGAGCATCCAAAATAGCGACCTGCGTTGTTAAAAGAAACCATCGAACCTTCCAGTTAATATTAATTTTAATATTAAAAAACTAATAAAACAAAACAAAAGTTTCGATTCTCGATTCTATTTTCAATCAATATTGATTATAAGCAATATAGCCTCGATTTCTGTACTCTCTAGAAATAATTTCTGGATCTCCCGATCCCAAAAAACTATCATCTATCAGAATAACATCTCCTCCACAAGCACCTATAACATGCTCTGGAGAGAGCTTTATGGAACAAAAAGTGTCTTCAATTAGAGACTTACGAATGGAAGTGAAATGCAAAAAACCTTCATTTAAACAAAGTCTTCTAGAACATTCAAACCCCATAATGAAATCTGGCCTCTTCTCAGCCCATCGTATGGCCACCAAGGAACTGTCACAGGAAATATCTTCCATGCTGCTATCTGCTAGTAAAACAATACCCCGCCCCTTATCCTTCCCTACTAAACTTAAGGAATCTATAATCTTTTCCCCCGAAGAAAGATGTACACTAACCAAATCTGCCCAATCCACCACCTTATATAACCCACCACCATACTGACGCTCTACAACCTCTCCTAATTCAGAATACTTTCTGTCCTCAAAAATCAAAAATTGATGTTTGTCAGCTATGCTCCGGAGGTTTCGCGAAAAATCTGGAGTAAAATCCTCTAGAATATCTACATGCGTTTTCAATATGCAGATATTAGGACCAATAGTTTCTGCTAATTTTAATATTTCGTGACTCTTAGAACTATTTGCGATTACACCTAAGTTTGTTTGCTTACTATGCATTAAAGAAAATAATTTCCTGGAAAGAGGATGCTTAGTTAAGTTGGCCCTTTCCTCATAAGATTGCCTCTGCATGATTTTTTCTTCCCCTCTACTGCGTCTATTGGTTAGAACCTTTCTTTACAGCTTTCCTCTTCGAGGCGTAACAAACTCACGAAAAGTTCAAGCAGTAAAACGTTCATTATTCGAACGCCTTCCACCACTTTTATCTACTAAAATAACTCTTCTCGATGCTCTAAGAATTTTCACGCTCTTAATTTTATAAGTTGCAATATTCGTTAATCTTTGAATTAATGAAACAAAAAACCCTCTCCTCAAAAATTTGTAAAAAAATAGTGCAAATGATTATTTCTTGCAGAAAAACAATTAACGATGACGTATACGCAAAGACCTATGTGTTACTAGCAAACTTATCACAGAAATAGAGTATGATCATCCAGGTATTCGTGGGGATCCCCTATAAAGAAACTCCCCCTCTTCTTCCAACACACTGGCATCGCACAATTCACCAGGGAAAAAAATTCGCAGGAAAGCGCCTACCATCACCGCACCCAACAACACAAGAAATCCAAGATTCTGTGCAAGAGCTCCTGGCAGAAATAACTAACAACTATCCATCGGGAACTAATTTATACTCAAAAATTGTGATATTCCCAGAAATTCTCTCAGGAATTATGACATCCTAAAAAAACTTCTGAACCGTGGTTGTGAATCCCATAAGCAACTCCGTCTATAACGATAAAAACGGGCCAACCAGAAAAACTACGACCTGCCAAAAATTTCCGTTCATATTCACTAGAAAACTCTTTCCTCGCAAAGTTACCTTTGAGTGAAGGGTCTACTAAGATAAAATCATCTTTGCTGATAGGTGTTTGAAAAGCGGACACTTGATTAAAGAGAAGCTGCTTGATTCTATCTAAAGGCATTATCTTCTGGGAAACTACGTGCATCATGAAGGGAATATAGAATTTGGCATCCAAGTCCTTGCTTCCTCCTAAAAAAGCGATCGTACTTATAGAATCCACAGTTCCATCCATTACAGCTTCCCAAAAAAAGTTTTCTTCTTCAGAAAATTCTAAGCATAGATCTTGAGAATCAACAAGAATTCTACCGCTACTTCTTAGGAAAAAACAACTTAAATGCACCTCCATAATAATCCTGATCCCTGAATTTTTCGCAGATCGGATCAGTTTCAACCCCTCAAAAGACCTTACTCCTGATATACGCAGAACGGTCCCATGCTTAGCAGAAAATTCCAAAGATTCTTCTACTGCTTTTTTTTCTAACTGCTCCTCAACCTGTATTCTCCTTCCTTCCATAAAAAAATCTAGGCGAAGTGCTACTTCTATCTCTTCCTCTGCAGCAAAATGAAATATTCTATCCATCATTCTGCTTGACAGGCCCTCTTCAACAAATAATTCTATTCCACAGCAGAGATTCCGATAGTGCCGGATAAGTTCTATTTCACTCAAATTTTCCGAAGAACCGCAAAAAAACAATCTATGCTTAATACGGACCTTATTTCCGACAAATAACTTGCCTAAAATAAGATGCTTCTCCAACAACTGAGAGACCGTCGTTATGGGAGAGTGTTTGTCATTAGAATAAAGAACAGTCGAAATACCCCTGGAAATCAGAGACTCTACGGCAAATGGCTCACACTTACCATCAACCCATGTTCCTGTTATCGCCGGTAATGCTAATAACGATGCTCCGTCCACGTCCTCGGGGAGGGAAGGGCACAAAATATCTGCTCTAGAGTCATTCAGGCAACAAACATTCTTGATAAACACAGCTACTTCCCTTAAAAACCCGTACACCCCTCCGGAAGACGAGCACCATTAGACCTTTCCCTACCTCGTATGAGGCATTCTGTTTCGGGAAACTTTTATAGACTATAAGTTATTCCTTCAAAGATAGTAAAAATTCTGCATTACTGTTGGTTTTCTTTAATCGACCAAGCAACAAGTGCATCGCATCAATTGCGGTCAGATCCGCAATTGCTTGTCTAAAGAGGTATACTTTTTCTAACTCCCCGGGGTGATATAACAGCTCCTCCTTCCTCGTTCCACTCTTGATGAGATCGATAGCAGGATATGTTCTACGATCAGCCAGGCGTCGATCTAGCACCAACTCCATATTCCCCGTACCTTTAAATTCTTCGAATATCACCTCATCCATACGGGAACCCGTTTCTATCAAAGCCGTGGCCAAAATAGTCAACGACCCACCATTTTCAATATTCCTTGCTGCCCCAAAAAATCTTTTTGGTTTATGTAAAGCACTGGCATCAACACCACCCGTCAAAATCTTCCCTGAATGAGGTTGCACAGTATTGTAGGCCCTAGCTAGTCGGGTGATAGAATCTAAAAGAATCACGACATCCTTTCCATGTTCAACTAACCGACGAGCTTTTTCTATGACCATCTCTGCCACTTGAATGTGTCTTTCCGGCTGCTCATCAAAGGTTGATGCTACAACTTCTCCCCGCACCTGACGAATCATATCTGTAACTTCTTCCGGACGCTCGTCTATGAGAAGAACTATCAACACAACATCGGGATTATTTACCGCTATTGCGTGGGCTATACTCTGCAAAATTACTGTCTTACCAGATCTAGGCGGAGCTACAATCAATCCCCTCTGTCCTTTCCCTATGGGAGCTGTCAAATCCAACACTCTTTCCGCCAACTGCTCTCTACTAGTCTCCATGACTATCCTTTCATTGGGGTACAGCGGAGTGAGGTTCTCGAATAATACTCTTTCCTTAGCCTTATCTGGAGTAGACCCATTGATTTTATCAACTTTCAACAAAGCAAAGTACTTCTCTTTTTCTTTAGGAGAGCGAATGGTCCCTACAATGGTGTCTCCCTTTTTCAAATCAAATCTACGAATCTGTGCGGGAGAAACATAAATATCTTCTGCTGAAGGCAAATAATTGTAAGTTGTCGACCTTAAAAACCCAAAGCCGTCAGGAAGAACTTCCAAAACGCCTTCTCCAATTAAGAGTTCATTGGGCCTTTCAGACTTCGCTTTAACAATCTCAAAAACTACTTGGGATTTCGTCAAAGAACCTATATTCTTGACTCCATATTGCCGAGCCAAAACGTTTAGCTCATCTATACCCATACGTTGCAAACCAGAAATTTTCGTTATAGCAACGGGCTCAGCCTCAACGTTAGGTGTGTTAGCAGATTCCCCTGTTGAGGAAGTTTCCGGACGAGGAGTTGTACAACATTTATTATCCTTCATCTTCGGCGAGACTGTTGAAGACTGCTCTTCTTTCATATAGCTCCTAGAGAGTAATAATATTCTTCTACTTTTTGTCTTAATTCTTCTATCGTACCGTTGTTCTGAATGATAACGTCTGCCACTGCAGCTCTCTGTTCATAAGGAAAAAACCTAGAACACCGCTGATAAAACTCTTTCTCCGAACAACCCATCTTCTGCAAGAAACGGTCCCTACGTATCCCCTCATCTGCTTGAATCAGCACCACAGAATCATATTTGTCTGCATAACTGATCTCATATAACAACGGCACTTCTGCGACAAATACTGGATGCTTACCAGATAATGCCACTTGCTGATACTCAGTTTCTATAACCCTACAAATCTCTGGGTGTAGTATGCTCTCTAACTCACATAAGAGTCCGAAATCATTAAAAACTTTCTCAGCAATCAATCGCCTATCAAATGCATTCCCAACAAGAACATCGTCTCCTAACAAGTTTACAACTCGCTTACCTATTGGTGTATGAGGAATAAGAAGACTGTGGGAAACCCGATCAGCGCTGACAACGTACGCGCCTAACCTGCGAAACACTCGGCATGCTTCCGTCTTTCCAGAGGAGGGATCCCCCGTCACGGAAACCTTCACTGATTCTAACATTCTGACCAATTTTTTCCAATTAAGATATTTGTTACCAACGGCACAGACAGCTCCATAGCGGACTCCATGACACTTACCACAATACTTTCGAGCTCTCTCAATTCGATATCCGGAGCCTCAAAAAGCAGTTCATCATGGATTTGCAAAATCATCCGACTTTCCATGTACGGCCTTTTTTTCAATTCCTCTGCCATATTACACATAGCTGTCTTAATTAATTCCGCTGCACTGCCTTGGATGATAGTATTCACGGCAAGACGCCCGGAGGCTGCTCTAGCTCCTTGCACCTCACTCCAATCTTCTATGATTCTCTCTCTCCCCATTAAGGTTTTTACTTTCTGATCTACTGAAGCTTGTTCTACGGTTTCATCTATGAACTTCTTCACCCTTGGATATTTAGAAAAATAGGCTTCTATCAAATCTTTAGCTTCTTGAAGACTTATTTTTAAAACCTTTGATAATCCATAAGCCTGCTGCCCATAAACCAATCCAAAATTGACTACCTTAGCTACCCTTCTTTGCTGTTCAGACACTTTGTCTACAGGAATACTGAAAACATTAGCTGCCGTAGAAACGTGCACGTCTTCGCCAGAACTAAAAGCTTCGCATAATCTTTCATCTTGACTTAAGTGAGCTAGAAACCGTAATTCTATCTGAGAATAATCTGCAGCAAGAAAACTTCCTGCAACAATGTCTTTTGGTTGAAAAGCTCTCCGAACTTCAAACTCTTTATCCGACTTGACAGGAATATTTTGCAAGTTTGGGTCTCGACAAGATAGTCTTCCTGTAGCCGTATTGGTTTGGTTAAAGGTAGGGTGAATTCTTTGAGTCCTTTCTGATACCAACTTAGGAAGCACATCTACGTATGTGGACAATAATTTATCATAGGATCGAAAAAGCAAAATCTTATCTATGACAGGATGAGCTCCTGAAAGCGCTTCCAAAGCCTCGGCCTTTGTCGTCATTTTCCCTGGAGATTGTAGCCCTAATTCAGTAAATAAAATGTGAGCTAATTGCTTCGGAGATTTAATATTAAACCTTTCTCCTATCAAGGAATAGATTTCTTCCTCAACAGCTTTTTGTTTTCTATGTAGTGCTTCGGAGAGAGCTCCCATTTGCTCTGTATTTACGAAGATACCTACCCGTTCCATTTCTAAAAGAACTTTCTCCAAAGGCATCTCCAGATCTTGAAATATTTTGCCCAATCCTTTTCTATTCAACTCCTTAGACAAGAATTCTTTAATCTCTGGAAGACGTCTAACTATTCGAGAAAAAAACTCCTCTGGATTATCCGGCAAATTCTCTATCGGTAGAGAAAGTTTCCAAAATTCTTTAGACGTTAACTTATTCGCATCTTCAAAAAAATTATATTTTATTAGTAGAGATGGGAAGGTTTCCTTGGCACCTCCACTAACTAAGTGCTCGGCCAAAGCCAAATCAAAAGAAACTTGAGGAATAGGGAACCCAGAGGATATCAATGCATGTAAGTCTCTCTTTACATTATACCCAATAAAACAAGTTTCAGGATCCAACAACAAAGAGGATATTGCTTCGCGAGCAAATGTTTGTTTTTCAGAAAAATCACAATAAAAGACGTCCCGTGAATTTTTTGTAGCCAAAGCAATGCCTTGAAGATTAAGAGAGGGTATATCTCTTCCCGTGTAAGCGCAGCTGAAGGCTATTTCGCGACCTCTCAAAGCTTCCACCATTTGAACGATCTGGTTGGAACTTGAAACAATTATAGGAAGAAAAGATTCCTCCAAAGAAACTGATTTAGTGACTAAGGTCCTGAACCCCTGTTTCATGTAAAAAAGTTGCAACTCTTCATTAGTTTCATCATGAGAAAACAAGTAATCATCTAATGATCCAGAAACAGGTAGAGAATCTTCCAAGATTGCCAATTTTTTACCCAAAATCAAGATATCCTTTTGATTTCTTAACTTTTCACCTCTGGCACCAGAAATTTTATCAATGTTCTCCACGATAGTTTCAACGTTCGTGTAAACCTTCAATAAATCTACAGCTCCCTTAGGACCAATACCACTTACTCCTGGAATATTATCTGAAGAATCCCCAACTATTGCCAAATAATCCGGTATAGATCTAGGGAGGATTCCATAAGATTTTTCGACATCCTTTTCTCTATATTGGACGTAATCCTTCCAGGGATTCATAGTATAAACACCATTCTGAACAAGCTGTAATAAATCCTTGTCTGCAGTGCAAACACAAACATTTATTTCTCGAGCCTTCATAGTCCTGGCAACACTGGCTATAACGTCATCTGCTTCGACCTCAGCCACCTCCAAAATCGGCAACCCTATGAGAGAGCAAAACTGCTTTATTTTTGCCTGTTGTTCTGGATAGTCTGGGAATTTTTGTATTCTATTGGCCTTATAGTTGGCATATAACTCTCGACGACTTTTTTTGTTATCTTCACCATCGAAAACGGCCACCATATATTTGGGAGAAAAATCTTTTATAAGCTTCTGTATGGACCGAACAAAACCGAATACAGCCTTCGTACCTTCTCCTGCAGGATTTGTCATGTCAGGCAATGCAAAATACGCCCTGTAAATAAAGCCAGAGGCATCTAGAACATAGAGAGTTTCCTGCTCCATCATTCCTCCTTTATATTCCAGCATACCAAGACAGCGTATTCTGTTCAGAAGGCACTACCTGATGATGTATTCTTCCAGAAACAAGTGGAGAATTCTGAAATTGAACCATAAACTTTTTCCACCACAATTCTCCGCAAATCCCCACAACACGATAATCACCGGCGATATCACATTTAGGTAATATTTCCTGGATTACCTGGTTAAAAGTGACATTAATTTCGTCAACAAAACCTTCTTTCTTAGCTTGCAGAGGGGGATAAACTCGTGCTCCTAGAGAATTTACTAACTTCGATTCCGTTAGTAGAGGTCTATGCTGAGAGACAAGAGAAACAAAACTTTGATAGAAAAAATCTACTATTTTTTGCCTTTCTTCCTTTTGGCTAGCATCCCAATCGGTGAAGGGATTTAAAGGAGCTTTATCTTTTCCACCACTCAACAATTCTGTTTTTATCCCGTAACGATTAAGACTATCTTTAACGTTGAAAAAAGGTCCCGTTAGAACCCCAACTGATCCTGTAAGGGATACAGAGCTAGCAAAAATTTTATCTCCCAAACAGGAAACATAATACCCACCAGAGGCACATAACCCTTCTATAAATACATAGACCGGGACAGACGTTCTCTCCTTCCATTCTTTTAACAAGGTGTACATTCGATGCACTTCAAAAAGCTCCCCACCAGGACAATCTACTTTCAGTATTAATCCCTTTACTCGATTCGTCAAAGGAGGTTTATCTAAACTTGCCAAGGCCGTCCGAAAAAATTCTTCGCTATGCCTAGAAGGACATATAACTCCTTTCAAATCAAAAACTGCAACAACAGGAGTTTCCTTACCTAAGGGCTTTACTTTTCCTTGAGCATCTGGAAGCGAAACCAACATGTTTTGGGAACTGGCCCCTACAATGGCTATGGCTCCCCCAAAAAGAACTACTATTGCAAGAAATAGTCCTGTTGAAATCCCCAAAAAAGAAATAAATGTCTTAGAACAAATTCGAAAAAAATATTTCACCATAAGAATATAAATTAAAATTTAGTTTTTAGTTTCCAAAAATGAAAAGATAAAGAAACAAAAGAAAAGCTTAAAGATGAATTTTTAAAAGACAGTCACAATAACCAACTTTTTATGACAGAATTGCTTTTGTGCCAGCCACTGTCTCCTGGGGGGAGCTCTCTTCCTGCTTACCTAAAGCTGTTGCTTCTCGAGATTCGGAGAAAACGTCAATCTGTCGCCCTAAATAAATTGTCACGACAACCCATGCCAATAGAATTACGAAGAGCGCTGTGGCTATGATGTGTAAACTAGCCGCCACGGAAGAGAAAAACACCAGCAAGCACTGGTATATTAAAGATCCTCCAGATTTCCCAACTCTAGAAACAACTCCATCGATAGCGGCTTTACCTTGCCGTTTTTCTTCTGCGCCCAATGGGATAAAAGCCATCTCTTTAATCTGATCAAAAAAGGTGAATTTCGCTGATCGGGTGAAAACATTGTGGAGCCCTCCCAGCCAAGCAGAAAGCGCTAAAGGAGTAACGTGCCAGAAGGGAACTAAATTGATGTCTCTTTTAGCTAAGAAAATAGCAAGGAAAAATACTATCCCAAAACCAGCGGCTACGACGGGAGTGACTAGGGCTCCAAAAGTCCACCCCCAAACCCTAATTGTTTGTCCTGTCAGTAAAATGGCCACGACCACAGAAAGCACGCCTATAAGGGTAGAAATTCTTCCCATGTAAGCATTATACTCTATGGCCGTAGAATAAATTTTACTAACCTGGTCTTTCCAAACTACTTCAAACAAGTGATTGACCAAGTTATATGCCAACACAATGAAGGCTAATCCCAAAAGATATTTCGAACGAAGAACGTAAGAAAACAAGTCCTTGAGGGAGGATTTTCCTTTATCTTCACTTTTCTTTTTAGAAGAAACTAATTCCGAGGCGTCTACAAAAGCCTCAGCTAGACCAACATAGTGCACTCGACGATAAAGATAGAAGATAGCTGCACTTGCCAAGCAGATCATCATTACTAAGTTAATCATAGCGCCATGCCACTCATCTTTAGCAAAGGGAACGTGTATGAAAGACTGTCTCCCAACCCAAACGGACAGCTCTCCGGCAACCACAGAGGAAAAATTCAATCCTGTATTAATGAGAGCATAGAATCTTCCGGCTTCTCGTATAGTCGTAACATCGTTAGCCAATCCCCAGAAAAACACAGAGAGCACTATAGAACTCCACAACTCGGAGATGACGTAGAATAGAGTGTAGCTCCAATAACGAATCATTACTATGAATCCTCGGAGACCTTTGGGCAAAATACCAGCAAGCTTGTTTCCCAATCCATGCAGATGCAGCGAATCACCGCTTGGGTAAATCAAAAGAACAAAAATAGCGAAAAAAGCTACGAAAAAAGAAAGGAAAATGTAAAAAACGACGTCCTTAGGATACCGGGCACTCAAAGCCCCATACACAGCCGTTACAACCACGGCTCCAGGAACAATTCCCCAAACCTTGATAAACGGTATGACTTCGGCCCCAGCACCTGCAGCAGCCACCATCAAGGCGTCTTTCATATTTTTTAGGAGACTATAGTTAAAACCAACGAAGAAAGCTAATAAGAACAGAGGAAGAAATTTATGCAGTTCCGAGCGATAGACCGGCCAAAAATAGGCTCTCAGTCTAGAAAAATCCTTTAAGTCCGACTGCATTCTCCCCTTCCCGTTTCAGGGTTTCGATAGTTCGAAAAACCCAAACACTCTACCCTCTCAGAGAGACCCGACCTATTCCTGTGAGTTATCTTGAAAAACATACTTTATGCACTATAAAGAGGTTGACCAGGAGAATACCTCATTTCAAAGAAAAAAACAATGATTTTGTGAACAAAACTTATCAGAAGAGGAGGATTTTAAGTTACTTATCAAAGCAGCCACTCTCGACTACTCCGAATGAATGAGACTTCTTTTATATCCGAGCAGCCTTTCAAAAAAAGCAGGAAAAACCAAGACACAAAAAGGCAGAAAGCAAAAAATTGGAAGCACTGGGCCGAAAAGAGTTACTCCAAAAAGAACTATAAATTGAAGCAAAGTAAAAACTTTCCCCCAAAGCATTGCTCGACAGTCATAACCTTTCCACCCTCTCTTGAAAGAGAGGTACGCACCAAAGACACATAAGGCAAAATCTCTGGAAAGCATCACCATCAGCTGGAGCGCGCTAAGAGTCCCTTCTAGATAAAGAACCGTCACACTGATTACAACAAACAATTTATCCATGAGAGGGTCCAAGACGGAGCCTATCTTCGTTGCAGCCTGGTACCGCCTAGCCAGATATCCATCGAGAAAATCACTCGCCATGGCCCCCATAACAGCAATTATTCGAAAAGGGAGCCGACTATACGCAAACACCAGCGCGAAGCCCAGCCGTGACACAGAGAGTAAGTTGCAAAAATTTCCCATTTGCTTTGTAAGATTCTTCCGAAGCTCCCGCCTGGCCGAAACTTTCACCTTCCGAGCGAGAGACCCCATTATAAGACAACGAGTCCAGCCTGGCAAGCAGAGATTTCAACATGTCTCCAAGGAACACACCCAAGGAAAGCCACAGAAAAGCCCTCAAGCGCCTTCGCGAACTACTATCGGAAAGAGAGGGATTCGAACCCTCGGTACCCTTTAGGGGTACGCGTCCTTAGCAGGGACGTACTTTCGACCACTCAGTCATCTTTCCATTAAGAAAGCTAGAAGATACCTTGGATCTGGAAAAAGAGCAATAACTCTTTGTTTTGTTCCTTGATTGTCTCCCCAAAAAATCAAAGATTCTTACAAATGAGTTTGTCTTGAAGGTTTCTAATCAAGAGTTTATTCTGAACTCTAGATTGATTTAAAAGGCTGTTCTGTTTATTCAGCAAGCCTACCCCAAAGTTTACTGGAAAATTATCTATCTTATGACAACAACATCTTCGCAACCCAGCTCTTCTAAAACCTTCGTAGCACCTAACTCTAAGGAATCCGAAATGATGGTGTTAGGGTGTATGCTAACAGATGTGAACAGCTTGAACATGGTAGCTAATCTTCTGAACAGCAACGATTTCTATTACCTAGAACATAAGATCATCTTTCATGTCATGCAAGAAGCGTTTCGACAGGACCGTTCAGTTGATGTGCATCTAGTAGGTGAGGAGTTAAAACGCCAAGATAAGCTAAATACTGTTGGTGGTTATTCCTACTTACTGGCCCTCGCTGAGTTTTCTGGGACTGCCGCCCACGTCGAGGAGTATGCAAAACTCGTAAAAGCAAAGTCTGTCTTAAGACAAATAATATCAACGGCTAAAGATATAGAACGCAAAGCGCTCGAAGAACCTCAAGATGTCTCTGCTGCTCTAGATGAGGCTCAAAACGCTTTTTTTCTTATTAGTCAAAAAACTTCTAAACATCAATACGTTCTGGTCTCAGAAAGACTAAAAGGATCCTCTCCCTCCTATCCAAAACCCTACTTAGTAGAGCTTCAGGAAAAGCAAGAACTTTTTCTAAAACAACAGAAGGACACAAGTAAGCCATACCAGCCTATCACCGGAATCCCAACTCATTTCATTGATCTAGATCGGTTAATCCACGGTTTTAATCCTTCTAATTTGATGATTCTAGCCGCCAGGCCTGCCATGGGAAAAACAGCCCTCGCCCTAAACATTGCAGAAAATGTGTGCTTCAAAAACAACCTGCCAGTCGGCATCTTCTCTTTAGAAATGACTGCAGACCAACTCATCCACAGAATGATTTGCTCGAAATCAGAAGTTGAGTCTCAAAAAATTTCTATGGGAAACCTTTCAGGAATAGACTTCCAAAGAATAGTTTCGGCCGTTAACGAGATGCAAACACATACGCTGTTAATAGATGATCAGCCTGGATTAAAAATTACAGATCTCAAAGCCAGAGCTCGAAGAATGAAAGAAAGCTACGACATTCAATTCCTTATCATCGACTATCTTCAGCTTCTCTCAGGGTCTACGCGAACGGTTGAAAGCCGGCAAAATGAAATATCCGAAATCTCGAGAACATTAAAAACTTTAGCTAGAGAACTAGATATACCAATACTGTGTCTATCTCAGCTCTCAAGAAAAGTAGAAGATAGGGCAAATCACCGCCCTATGATGAGCGATTTAAGGGAGAGCGGTAGTATAGAACAGGACTCCGATCTGGTTATGTTTCTATTACGTAGGGAGTATTATGACCCCCACGACAAACCAGGAACAGCTGAACTAATCATCGCAAAAAATCGTCATGGATCTATAGGCTCTGTTCCGCTAGTTTTCGAAAAAGAATTGGCTAGATTTCAAAATTATTCCGCATTGGAACCTTTAGCTTAGATCTTCTTGATTTTTATCTAGGAAACCCGTAATCTCTAGCTTTTTATAAGTCTGAAAAAACGAAACTCATGTCTTCTGTAAAGAAAAAACGAAAGTGTAAAATAGCCAAGCATAAGCGCAAGAAACGCAGACGAAGAGACCGGCATAAGAACAAGTAGGATTGGGGGTGTTCTATGTGGGCCTACCCGGTCGAGTACGATGTTATCGTTGTGGGAGGGGGACACGCTGGGTGTGAGGCCGCATATGTGGCCTCCAAAATGCGGGCCTCTGTCCTCTTGCTTACCTCAAATCTCGATACTATAGCTAAAATGAGCTGTAATCCGGCTATAGGGGGCATAGGGAAAGGACACATCGTTCGAGAGATAGATGCTCTTGGTGGCTTGATGGCACAAGTAGCAGATGATTCTGGCATACAGTTCAGGATTCTCAATCGAGCGAAAGGGCCAGCTGTTAGGGCTCCTAGAGCTCAGTCTGATAAGCAGTTGTACCATATCAACATGAAACGGGCCCTGGAGGAAGTACATAACCTTCATATCATGCAGGGGACCGTTGATTCTCTTATTGTTCAGGATGATCAAGTTAAAGGGGTTTCCACAAAGGAGTGTATTTCCTATCGCGGCAAAACTGTGATTCTTTCCTCTGGAACCTTTATGCGTGGACTTATCCACATAGGAGATAAAAATTTCCCAGGCGGTCGCTTGGGAGATGCAGCAACTCAAGGTTTATCAAAAGCTCTCCAATCTTTAGGTTTTCCTTTGGGAAGGTTAAAAACAGGCACTCCGCCAAGGGTACTTTCCTCCTCTATAGATTTTTCTCAAACAGAAGAACAGCCGGGTGAACCAGGGGTTTGTTTTTCTCATAGAGAAGAGTTTTTTACCCCAAAATTGCCTCAAGTCTCTTGCTATATTTCACGAACGACGCCTCAAACAAAGTTAATTGTTGAAAAAAACTTAGATAGATCAGCTTTATATGGAGGATCCATAGAAGGAGTTGGTCCTCGTTACTGTCCTTCTATTGAAGACAAAGTAGTCAAATTTGCAGATAAAGAGACTCATCATATTTTCTTGGAACCGGAAGGAATATACACAAAAGAAATATATGTAAACGGTGTTTCTACTTCCCTTCCGTTTGATGTACAGTACCAAATTATCCGTTCCATTGTCGGATTGGAAAACGCTGTAATCTCTCGCCCGGCCTATGCTATAGAGTATGACTATGTCTATGGAAATGTCATTCGAAGAACTTTAGAAAGTAAAATAGTTGAGGGTTTATTCCTTTGCGGTCAAAT
Source organism: Chlamydiifrater volucris (assembly GCF_902806995.1). Lineage (NCBI taxonomy): Bacteria > Pseudomonadati > Chlamydiota > Chlamydiia > Chlamydiales > Chlamydiaceae > Chlamydiifrater > Chlamydiifrater volucris. The sequence continues at coordinate 971,763 of NZ_LR777654.1, forward strand.
TAATGGAACTACGGGATACGAAGAAGCCGCTGCTCAAGGGCTTGTTGCTGGAATTAATGCTGTGAATAAAATTTTAGGAAATCCTGCTTTTATTCCGTCTAGGAGGGAGTCTTATATTGGAGTCATGTTGGACGATCTGACAACACAAGTTTTAGATGAGCCTTATCGTATGTTCACTGGAAGAGCCGAACATCGTTTAGTTCTAAGGCAAGACAATGCTTGTTTCCGTTTGATGCATTATGGAAAAACTTTAGGTACGCTGTCCCCAGAAAAGTGTGCCTTGTTTGAGAAGTATATGGCCACCCTTGAGGAAGAAAAAGTTCGTCTCAGCAAACTGCATAGGAAGATAGGCGATTCTGTTCTTTCTCTATCCAAAATATTGTGCCGACCAGAAGTCTCCTACGAGCGTTTAATGCAGATGTTCCCCGATGATGTGCAAGATCTAGGACCATTTCTTAACGCATCTCTTGAGATGGAGATCAAATATGCCGGTTACGTAAATAGGCAACTGGCTGTCATAAAGAGCTTGGAGAAATCTGAAAATATCCCTATCCCTCAGGGATTTGATTTTTCTTCCATCTCTGCTCTAAGCTTGGAAGCTCGAGAGAAACTAGCGAAGTTTTCCCCAGAAACCGTCGGATCTGCGTCACGTATTTCTGGGATTGCTTCCGCAGATATTCAAGTGCTAATCGTAGCCCTAAGAAAGCATGCTTACCAATAAATGCTTCCTAATCTACTTAAAAAATACTCCAATTTACCAGCAACTTCTTGTAGAAGAAGCTTTGTTACGTTGTGACTCCAGAAATATATGCTTAATTAATATTAATCCTCCGAGTTCGATCGTGCTTGGAATATCCTGTAACCCTATTGAGGACTTATTCATAGAAAACGTTCTCGAAGACAACATTCCTGTTGTTCGACGCTACAGCGGTGGAGGAACCGTTTACCTAGACCAGGATACCATTATGGTTTCTTGGATAATATCTGAAAATAAACCCTCACTCAGCCCCCAAGACATTCTTCTTCGTTCCTACACAACTTATGCCCCAATATTCCCCCCTTCTTTTGCTATACAAGGAAACGATTACGTCTTCGACTCTAAGAAATTTGGCGGGAATGGACAATACATGCAAAAAGGCCGATTTGTCCATCATACAAGTTTTTTGTGGGACATGAATCTTGAAAAAATTACCCGCTACCTAAAGCTACCACAAAAACAACCTGACTACAGAAAGAATCGCTCGCACTCAGACTTTTTAACAACGCTAAAGCCGCTCTTCACTAAAAAAGAAACTTTCGTAGAGGCCCTAATCGAAAGAATTTCAAATTGCATCCCCTTAGAAAAAGTCAAAGAAGAAAGTCTTTCCCCTTTTTTAGAGAAGGAGCACCGTGTAGCAACGGCACTCTTACACCTAGATCATTGTCGTTAAGAGGCATTAACAATTTCTGTACTAGCAAAAAAATAAGCCACTTCTATTAAAGCGTTTTCTAAACTATCAGACCCATGCACCGCATTAATCCCTACGGACTCACCGTAGAGAGCTCGAATGGTACCTTCAGCCGCATTTTTAGGATCTGTTGCTCCCATTAACTCCCTATTGCGAGCTATGGCATTTTCTCCTTCCAAAACCATGACAACAACAGGCCCTGAAATCATAAAATCTACTAATTCTCCAAAAAATGGCCTAGATTTATGAACAAAATAAAATCCCTCTGCTTGTTTTTTAGACAAGTGCATCATCTTCATTGCCGCTATTTTCAATCCAGCCTTTTCAAAGACGGAAACTATAGCCCCTATATTTGCTTTAGCAACAGAATCCGGTTTGATAATAGATAACGTTCTTTCCAACGCCATTGAAAGACTCCTCTAATTTTTAGTATTTTCAAGAGGGGCGATTATACACAAAAGAAACCTTTTTGCTTTACAAGGAAATATCTTTTGTAAAAACCAGTAATGCTTGTTGCGAAGCAATAAATTAGAAAGCTTTCTTTAAAGCTACCGGGATAATTTTCTCTAAAGAACTTTCTTCCGGTAATTCTTGGAGAGCTTCTGTTATCATCTTTTCTGCTAAAATTTTTGAATAACCCAAGGAAATCAATGCCAAAATTCCATTTTCCTTTAGACTGGAACCAGATTTTCTTAGCATAAGACCGCGATCTTTCCCAATTCCCCCCAAAGAATGAATCAATGCTGGCAATTTTTCTTTTAAATCTACCATTAACTTCTCTGCAGTTTTCTTCCCTAACCCAGGGACGGAAGCTATTGTCTTACTGTCCTCAGACCGAACAACAGAGGACAATTGTGCTAAAGAAAACGAATTCAAAATTGAGCAAGCTAACTTAGGACCAATCCCAGAAGACGCTATCAAAAGTCGAAAACATTCCCTCTCCTCCCTGGAAGAAAACCCATACAAAATATTTTCTGTCTCCCTAACAATGGAATGAACAAAAACGATAACTTCCTGCTCTATTTTGGAAGACAACTCTATAGACAAACGTTCTGGGACGTAAATACAATACCCCAAACCACCCACGTCAACTACTAAATAGGTAGGGAAAGCATTAGACAACGTCCCTCGAATGTACTCAAACATAGACTCTCTACTCTACAAAACTACTCTGGATGTTAATCTATTTCGAGACTGCGCATGACAAATAGCCAAAGCAAAAGCATCTGCAACATCTTCGTTGGACGGTTTTTGCAAGTCCGGCAATCCTAACAATCGGCTAGTCATCAATTGGACTTGTTCTTTCCTTGCATTTCCTTTCCCTACCACGGCTACCTTAGCCACAGCGGGAGGGTACTCAAACACCGGAATTTCGTTCAGAGAAGCTGCTAAGACCAACACACCCCGAGCCATGCCTAACTTTATAGTACTTTGAGGATTTTTGTGAACAAACTGTGTCTCTAATACGACTACAGAAGGCTTGTTCTCTGTAATGAGATCCCTCATGTTTTCAAAGAGAATACGGTACCTTTGAGTCAAAGATAATCTAGGAGAGGGTTCTATTTTTCCAAATTTATAGGGAACGAAGCGATACCGTTTTTCAACATATAAAAAAGCATAACCCGTAGTTGCTGTCCCCGGATCAATCCCTAATATAAGATCTTTTGTAGAAAACGCATCACCCAAAAAACTTCTCTCGTGTTCTCTTTTCTCAACCAACTTTATCAAAACCTTAAGTTTCTTCTTCAATAGAACTCAAGGAATTACATTCCTGCATAGGGACTTTTTCCAAACGATCTTCTAACACCTTAATTCTATATTCATAACAAAGTCGTCTGCTTTCCCCGATCTCTGCTTCATTAGCTAACTTAGCTATCTCTCTTTTAAGACCATCAATCACTTCCCCTCGATACTGACTTAATCTCAACTTCTCTTCGAGACGATCCCTTAACCAGCTGTTCTCACCAGCCAATTTCTCAATCTCAGCGTTTTTATTATCTTCTAAGTCACGCATTTCCGCACGTAATGAAAAAATTTCTTGCCTATGGAGGATACTCTCATCTTCAGATATTGTCGAAGATAAATGCTCTTCAGAAAAATGTTGAATATCTTCAGTCATTTTCAGCATGGCTGATAAAAATTCTTTTAAAATATCTTCTAAACTTTCCATCTCCTGATCTTTGCTATAACAAAGAAAGGCAAGAAAACTTGAAGGAAGTTTTTCATAGAAAAGAGAGCTTTCTATTTTCGCAAATCGCTTGAAAAAGAAAGTCTTTTTTATTAGGGAGGTTTTTTGTTTTAATAACGACATCAGTCGCAAAACGACCACCTCTACAAAGGATTTTCGCTACAAACGGATATATAACAAGGAAACCTTTTCTTGTCCTATAGAGAAACACAAAGAAAGCTCCGCCCTGAAGTAAGGGGCTAAAAAAGAAAAAGAAAGAAAACAAATTTTTTAGGGAAAGTGGCGAAGCTTAAAACGCCCCACAGCTAAGAGCAACATCCCGCCAACCACGTGAGACATAAGAAATTACTGCTCGGAACAAGACTCGAACTTGCACGGGCCCACGCCCAAGGGATTTTAAGTCCCTAGTGTCTACCATTCCACCATCCGAGCAAGAAGAAGAGAGTACAGATATGAATGTTAAGAGTCAAGTAGATAGACTAGAAGATCTTCTAGGAAAAAGAATCCTCCTGGTGTTCCAAGCCTTCAGGCTCAAGAGCAAACATCTCGTTAACGGATTCTCCTTTCTCCAAAATCGAAGCCACTCCGCTATTTCCTTCTGAAGCCAAAACATCCAAGGAGTCTTGTAAATTAAGGTCAACATCAACGCCGACAACCGAAGACTCAGAACCTACAGAAGTTGAAGACTCTCCCTTGGAAAAAACCTCAGAAATTAACTTAGAAGGAGGCGGAAGTAAAGAAAATTTCTTTTTACCCGAAACAACACTTTCCTCAGCTGCTTGCTCTTCAAGAACTTCTTCAACTACAGTCTCAAGAACCTCTTTCGAAGAATCAGCGACCTCTGCTACATCTTTGCTAGATTTTCTTTTCCCCTGCCGTTTTTTTTCCTTCCACTTGTCTGATTTAGAAGAAAACTCCTTTTTTGACTTTTTAACTGCATTTACGTCTGCAACTAAATTATCAACACTCTCTTCAGAAGAAATCTGATCCTGAGAATCTTCTGACTCCACAACAGTCTTTGGTACCGGTCTTGAAAGTTTCAACAGCGCCTCTCTCCCTCCGGCTATCTTGACTCCTTTTTCCAGCCCTACAGCCTTTAAGTTGATTCTTGCATCTCGAATTTCCATGACCTCATAGTCACTGACAGGCACAAGAAAAGGCTTCGTTCTGTCGCAGTTCCTGAAAAAGCCCATCTTTCCCACAGACACCACTTCCACTGCTTCGACAACAAAAGGATCTTGGGAAACATGTTTACTATTGCGAATCGATAACTTATATCCTTCTCTAGCTGTAATTACCGTCTCTATAACGGGATCTCTAGTAAAGTACACTATCTCTCAAACCTTTATTTAGCTCTTCTTGGACATGTATTCTAATAAATCAACCACACGGGTTGCATAGCCAATCTCATTATCGTACCAGGAAACAAGTTTAAAGAACCTGTCATTCAACCCGATACCTGCCCCAGCATCAAAAACAGAAGAAAATACAGACCCCTTGAAATCTGACGAAACTACTTCGTCTTCCGTGTATCCTAATATTCCCTTCATCCCGCCTTCAGAAGCAGACTTCACAGCCTTGCAAATTTCTTCGTAAGAAGTACTCTTCGCCAATCTCACGGTTAAATCTACTACAGAAACATCTGCCGTAGGCACTCTAAAGGCCATACCTGTCAACTTTCCCTTCAACTCCGGAAGGCATAACGTAACAGCTTTTGCGGCTCCTGTAGAAGCTGGGATGATATTTTGCAAACAACTCCTCCCTCCTCTCCAGTCCTTTTTAGAAGGGCCATCAACAACCGGTTGAGAAGCTGTGACAGCGTGAACAGTAGTCATTAGTCCTTCTTCTATACCAAAACAATCGTTAACAACCTTAGCCAAGGGAGCCAGACAGTTTGTAGTACATGAAGCATTAGAAATTATGTGATCCACAGATGGATCATACTTTTCGTGGTTAACCCCCATTACAAAGGTGGGAATCTCTCCCTTACCAGGAGCTGAAATAAGCACCTTTTTCGCTCCGGCCTCTAGATGTTTACTTGCAGCCTCCTTCTGAGTAAAAAGCCCCGTACTCTCAACGACTACGTCAATCCCTAGATCTTTCCAAGGTAGCTTCGTTACATCTCTCTCTGCAAGAAACTGGATCTTATTGTGCCCTTCAATAACCAGATGCTCATTTTCACAAGAAACGGATTTAGAAAACTTCCCGTGGGTGGAGTCATATTTAAAAAGATACGCCAGCCCATCACCTGGAACTAGATCATTTATAGCACAAACCTCCAGGCCAGAATTTCTACTAAGAAGCTGTCTTAAAACCAAACGGCCAATACGACCGAACCCGTTAATCGCAATTCTCATCTGTCAATTCCTGTATTACTGATTCTTAGGCAACCTATCTAGTTGCTTAAAAACTCTATAATACACTTTTGAGCATTATCACCAACTCTATTTTGCAATCTCAAAATCCTAGTGTAACCGCCTTGCCTATTACTGAACCGAACCCCCAAATCCTTAAATAGCTTATTTATGACTCTTCGGTCAGTATTGTAACAAGAAACATCCCCAGCTTTTGCCTTCCTAGCCTCTTTTGGGGACAATTTGTTGTACCGAATCATCAGCCTAGCCGAAGCTAATCTCACACCAGCTAAGGTATTCTTCTTTGCCAAGGTGATCATCCGATCAGCATGTCGACGCAGTTCCTTTGCTTTAGGCAAAGTCGTTTCTATCCTTTCCAGGTCAATCAACGACTTCAACATATTCGCTATCATACAACGGTTATGAGAAGAAGTCCTTCCGACCCTAAATTTCTTACTAGCATGCTGCATAAAAATAACCCTTACCCTTTTGTATTCTTAGACCGGATCTTCTCCGCATACCATTTCATTTTTTCCTTCACATTATCGAGACCAACTCCAAACGAGCTTAGATCCATTCCTAACTCTAATTTCATCTCCTTCAACTTATTTTTAATTTCGGAAAGAGATTTTTTACCAAAGTTTCGGAATTGCAACAAACGAGGCTCTGGCATAATAACCAGCTCACCTATTGTCTCTATATTTGCGTTAGACAAACAATTCGTAGAACGAACAGAAAGCTCTATTTCGTTAATGCCAAGAACTAGCTTATGCAACATATCGTCTTTACTTTCCTTCTCTATTGAGACCGTTTCCTCAAAGACCAATTTGCGCTCGTCCATTTTCTCGAAAATAGCAAAGTGTTTCACTAATATCTGAGTTGCAAAGGAAACCGCTTCCTTAGGAGATATTCGACCATCGGTTTCCACATCTAAAATCAATCTATCAAAATCTGTATCCTGCCCTACGCGAGTATCTTCAACGAAGTAATTAACCAAAGAAACAGGGGAAAAGGCGGCATCAAGAACTATTTCGTTAACTCCCTTACTTTCAAGCTGAATCCTTTCCGAAGTAATATATCCTCTTCCGAAAGCAACTTTCAACTCAATGTCCACCTGCATAGGCTTTGTCACAGAAAAAATGACATGTTCTGGATTAACCGCCTCGAATTCTCCACCTTTCAATAAATCAATAAGCCTGACTTGGTAACACCCATTACTCTCAGCTAAAAGTGAGGCGTCCACATTAATTTGGGAGCGAACATTTCGTATACTCCTTCCTTCTTCGCTACCTCGCATCGGAAGCATCCTGAGCAAAGAACCTTTCAAATTTAAGACTATGTTAGTTACATCCTCAACAATCCCCTCAACGGACATATACTCGTGCAAAACTCCCGTCATGGAGAAGGAAACAATAGCTGGAGCCTCAAGGCCAATCAAAAGTATGCGACGCAAAGCGTTTCCTAAAGTGTGTCCCACACCCTTCTCTAAAGGCTCAGCAACAAACCGAACTTTTTTATCCGAAGACTGCCCTTCTATAGCCTTCACTCTAACACATTCAGGGAGTTCGAATTTATCGTACAGTAAAGCTGGTTCTTCTTGTTCTGTCATAGTCAACCCATTCCCCCAAAATTAAACTCTTCGTCTTTTTCTAGGCCTGCACCCGTTGTGCGGCACTGGTGTAGCATCCCTGATAAGAGAAACAACTAAACCAGACCCTATCAAAGCTCGGACCACGGACTCTCTCCCTGCCCCTGTGCCTTTCAAGCATACTTCTACTTCTTTCAACCCAGCATTCATAGCTATCTTCGCAGCATCCTGAGCGGCGACTGTAGCCGCGAACGCTGAAGACTTTCTGGATCCAGAATACCCAACCTTACCTGCAGAAGCCCAAGAAATCACATTGCCTGCAGGATCTGTGATGGTCACAATGGTATTATTGAATGTCGCCTTAACATGAACAACTCCAGAAGGAACACTTTTCGTGATTTTCTTTTTAGCTCCCTTCTTGACCTGCATTTGATTTTTAACCAAAACAAGACTCCTAAATTAAAATTATTTCTTTTTACCGGCTACGGTCTTACGTTTCCCTTTTCGAGTACGCGAATTCGTTTTCGTTCGTTGACCTCTAACAGGTAGAGACAAGCGATGTCTCGACCCTCGATAGGAGTGTATCGCTATTAAACGTTTGATATCAGACTGAACACTGCGTCTGAGATCCCCTTCGACCAAATACTCCGCCTGCAACAAAGCATTTAACCTTCCAATTTCCTCCTCAGTCAACTCTCCTGCCTTCGAATCAGGATTCAACTGCAATTTCCGAATAATCTCTGCAGACAAAGCTGGCCCTATTCCGTAAATATACGTAAGGCTCACAACTAACTTTTTCTTCGCTGGAATATCTGTTCCAATAATGCGTGGCATGTGCTTAACTCTCTATTTAAAACCCTGAAATATTAGGTCAAAAACTGTTATTTTTCAACGCCTTCCTTGCTACTAGCCCTTTTTGTTTTTTAAAAAGCCGTCATATCTCCTCATCAGGAGAAAAGCGTCTATTTGTTTCATCGTATCAAGAATAACTCCAACAACAATCAACATTGCAGTCCCTCCTAAAAAATAACTCACGTTGGAGTCTACTTTAAGAAGACGACCCAAAATTGAAGGAAATATAGCTATCCCGGCAAGAAAAACTGCACCAAGAAGCGTTACTCTAGTCATTGTGTACTCCAGATACGCTTGGGTAGCTTTCCCTTGCTTAATTCCAGGAATAAAAGCGTTATTCTTTTTCATTTCAGAAGCAATTTGTTCCGGATGAAACTGTGTGGCTGTCCAAAAATACGTAAAGAAAATTATAAGCAACACAAAACACACAGAGTACGCCCAGGTTCCTGGAGAAATAAATAATGCTATCCGCCTTAACCATGAAGACTCTGAAGTCATAAACTGCCCAATGGTAGCAGGAAACATAAGCAAAGAAGAGGCAAAAATTACAGGAATAACTCCCGCATAATTGACCTTCAGAGGAAGATGAGCTCCTCCTCCGGGAACCTCCCTACGCCCAATAATCCTCCTAGCATACTGAACAGGGATCTTACGAACACCTTCTATAATTAAAACCGTAGAAAGCACGACCAAAACAAACACGACAAGCAAGAGTAACAGAGAAAGAAAACCAAAATCGGAGGCTTCTTGAGACCCTATGTTCAAACGATTAATGACGGAACCCACAACAGAAGGAAAGGAAGAAAGTATCCCCAAGGCTATAATCAAGCTAACTCCATTTCCTATCCCTTTATCCGAAATTTGCTCACCAATCCACATCAACAGCAATGTCCCTGTAGTCATGACTAAGGAGATTGTTAAATAAAAAACCCAAGGGATCCCAAATAGCTTAGGAGCAAGCATGATAGGAAGAACAATGCCCGGAACAGCCGCATCCATCCGAAGAGCAAATTTTGCAAATAACACAGCCTGGATTATCGCTAATCCAACAGTCAAAAGACGAGTATACTTCCCAATTTTTCTTCGACCAAGATCCGGAGACTCCCTGACTTCTCTTTGAAGGGCTGGCATGAATATCATCATCAACTGGACTATAATGGACGCCGAAATATAAGGCACTACACCCAGAGCAATCACCGTCATCTGGGCAAAAGCCCCTCCAGAAAACACATCCACTAGCTGAAAGAGATTCTGACCACCACCTATGAGTTGTTTAAAATACGCTAAAGCTCTTTCCCCATTAATACCTGGAACAGGTATAAACACCCCTATACGGCAAGCAGCCAACAATAGAAGAGTCAAGTATATCCGATTTCTAAGCTCAATGACCGAAAAGATCTTCTTTAACGTAATCATAATACCGTTGCTTTACAACAAACCACTAAGAAATTCCCAAGACAGACTGCGCCCCCAAGGAAAATTGTATCAAAGAATCCCTACAGGTAAGCTTCTTAGTCAAATCCCCTTTTAAAATAATCTTAGCACCAGAGGCCTTCTTAGAGACTATCTTCTTCTCCTTCAAGATAAAAAGAGAAACTTCATCTCCATCTTGAAAAGCAGCATCCAATCTCTCCGTGGTAACTTCCTCTACTTTGCTTGCGAATCGAGTTACGTCCGCACCCCTAGTCGGAACCCTTCTATATAAAGGGACCCCACCCCCTTCATAGCCAAAGCGTCGCTTATAACCGGATCTACTTCCATCCCCCTTATGTCCTCGACCAGAAGTTTTTCCATGACCAGAAGAGGGACCCCGTCCTAATAACTTCTTCCTTCGTTTTCTTCCCGAGTGATCGAACAAAGATTCTAACTTAATCATTTGCAACACCTCTTCCCTTCAATACGTCTTCCTTAACAGTAAGCTCTGAAAGGGCTTTAAAAGTAGCTTTCACCTGATTGACTGGATTATTGGATCCAATATTTTTTGCAACGATATCCTTTGCCCCAGCCATTTCCAGAATCAACCTGACTCTAGATCCTGCCACTATACCTGTTCCTGGCTTTGCGGGCTTCAAAAGTAGCTGGGCTCCATCAAAATTCACTCTAACCTCATGTGGTATGGAGCCATTCTCCATAGCCTTAACCCTGATCAAGTTCTTTTTGGCAGCTTCTCCACCTTTCCTTATCGCATCTGTTAGCTCGTTAGCCTTAGCAAAACCGTAGCCGACACGGCCCTTACCATCACCAACCAAAATTAGGGCTGAAAAACTAAATTTTCTTCCCCCTTTCACAACTTTTGAACACCGGTTTACGAAGAGAACTTTCTCTTCCAAGTGATCTTCTCTATGATGAGAGTTTTTTGATGCTGTCATTATACTTCCTTTTAAAACTGCAATCCACCTTCTCTCGCTGCATCCGCTATCGCAGCCACAACCCCATGGTACTTAAAGGGACCCCGATCAAATACAACCTTACTAATATTAAGACCCTTTCCTATCTCAGCAATCTTCTCTCCTAGATGCTTCGCAGACTCTCTACTCTTCTTAGCTAGGTCCGTATTCTTTAATGCTTTTACTATCGTAGAAGCTGATCCAAGAGTTTTTCCTTGTTCATCATCTATGAGCTGAACGTAAAGATGCTTATTCGTCTTTACAACACAAAGCCTTGGTCTCTCTAAGGACCCTCTCAAATGCTTTCTAACCCTGAGAGCTCTTCGTCGTTTCATCGAATTTGACTTAAGAAGAGAACTTTCCATATTTTTTACCTATTTTTTACCAGTTTTTGCAGCCTTACCAGCCTTACGACGAACATACTCTCCCTCATAGCGAATACCTTTCCCCTTATAAGGCTCTGGAGGACGTTTCGCCCGCACTTTAGCCGCAAACTCCCCAACTAACTGTTTGTTGATACCCTTAACTGAAATAAGCGTGTTTTTTTCAACGGAGACTTGTAATTCAGACGGAATAGGCATTTTTACCGGATGAGAGACCCCTATAGACAGATCCAATAAAGATCCTTGAACAGCAGCTCTAAAACCGACTCCTATCATCTCCAATTTTTTTTCAAATCCCTCAGAGACACCCTTCACCATGTTTGCAATCAGCGCCCAAAAAAGCCCTTGCAAACGACTAGGTCTATCTACAACGTCGGGAGAAGGCTGAACCGTAATATTCCTATCATCTACAGAAACTACTACTTCCCTAACCAACTTCTGGGATAAAACCCCTTTTGGCCCTTTTACAATAATCTCTTCGCCATTCAAAGAAACTTCCACCCCTTTAGGAAGCTGAATGGGATCTCGAGCTTTACGAGACATTTTCTACCTATATTTCCTTTTTCTTACCAAACAAGACAGAGCAACTCACCACCTACGTTGCTACTCCTTGCCAACGAACCCTCGATTACCCCCTTAGAAGTAGAAAGAACAGAAATACCCATATTCCCAAATACGTAGGGAATCTTAGAGGAAGGAACATACACCCTAAGAGAAGGCTTTGATACCCTTCTTAACCCCTTGATAACAGGCTTCCTATTCTCCCCATATTTGAGGAAAATACGCATAGTTTTCTTTCTATTCTCTTCCTTGACGAGATACTGAGCAATAAAACCTTTCTTCTTAAGGATCGCTATTATTGACTCCTTTATCTTACTATGAGCCACATCTATGAAAGTGTGCTCTGCAGCCAAAGCGTTCCTAATTCTTGTAAGCAAATCCGCTATAGGATCACTGGTAGTTCCCATTGTCTCTCCTTATTCTGCCTTCTTAAATCGTAGACCCATAGCTCTCAGCAACTCCAAACACTCTTCGTCCGTTTTTGCTGTGGTTACCCAAGTGATATTCATACCTTGAGACCTTTTAACCTTATCAAGATCTACTTCAGGGAAAATTTGCTGATCATCCAACCCTAAGGAATAGCAACCCCTACCGTCTCCCTTCAATCCAAAACCTCTGAAGTCCCTAATTCTAGGAGAAGCTATATTACAGAATCTATCCATAAAATCATACATTCTCTTCCCTCGAAGAGTAACTTTGGCTCCAATCCCTTGACCTTCCCTCAACTTAAATCCTGCAATAGAGTTTTTTGCCTTAGTAACAAGCGGTTTTTGACCAGAAATATACGCTAACTCTTCTAAATGAGACTGGAAAAGATTCTTATCTTTTGCTGCTTCAGCTAATCCCATGCTTATGACAATCTTTTTTAAGACAGGGATTTGCATTACATTCCGATACAGAAATTTCTCAGATAGTTTCTGTCTAATTTCTGTGCAATATAATTCCTTCAACCTACTCATCTTAGTCCTTTCTCCCTACAACACGATAAAGAGCAAATGATCCGTCTGGTTTCTTTTGCCAAAGCTCTTTCTGCCCGTTCTCACCATACCTGACAGATAGCTTTGCCGGATTTCCATCTATAGATAAACGGACGTTAGAAATATGAACTGGAGCTTCTATCGAAATACGCTTCCCTTTAGGATTCTCTTGACTCTTCCTAACATTTTTTATACGAACGTTAACCCCTTCTACGGTAACCCTATCATCCGAACAAGCAAGAACTTTCCCTACACTTCCTTTTGCGTTTCCGGAAATGACTCGAACTACATCACCCTTGCGAATCGTCTTTTTACTCATGCCCAACTCTTCTATTTTAAATAACTTCAGGAGCCAAAGAACTAATCTTGATAAAACCTTTATCTCGAATTTCTCGAGCTACTGGCCCAAAAATACGAGTGCCTTTTGGATTCCCTTTATCGTCGATAATGACACAACTATTAGAATCAAATCGGAGCTTTGATCCGTCTTTCCTAGAAATATCACATCGAGTACGAACAATTACTGCTTTAACTACGTCCCCTTTCTTAACTGAGCTATCAGGCTCTGTATCACGAACAGAACAAACTATCACATCGCCTACAGTAGCATAACGCTTCTTAGATCCGCCTAAGACCTTAAAGCACTTTACTCTCTTCGCTCCAGTATTATCGGCAACTTTCAGTTGAGTTTCTTGTTGAATCATATTTCTACTTTCCCGCCAATTCCGTATAAGAGGTTATTTAACAACTTCGACCACTCGCCATCTCTTTAATTTAGAGATTGGCCTCGTTTCAACGATACGAACAGTATCCCCTTCTTTAACCCCTTCTTGTTCTTCCACATGGGCATAGTATCTTTTAGAATCCCTGACAACCTTAGAGTATTGAGGATGAGGATACATCCTCTCCACTCTTACCACAACAGTGTTCATCATCTTGGAAGATACGACAACACCAACCTTAACTTTTCTTCTGCCTCGAGATTGCATCTCAGCCATTTTCTTTACCTTTAGCTCTTTCTTGTTTAATGGTTAGAGCCCTAGCAATATTTTTGCGGCACTCACTAAATAAATGTGCTTTAACCGACTTATTACTAAGAACAACTTCTTCCTTTAAGGAAAATATTTGCCTCTTCATTTCTTCTATATAAGCGTCCAAATCACTATTACTCTTGGCTCGTAGCTCCTCTAAAACAACTCCACGCTTCATACTAAACCCTCTCTACTCGCTTAACAAACCTGGTCTTAATTCCCAACTTTGCCGCAGCTCTTCTTAACGCATTCTGCGCTTCTTCTCGAGGCACATTGGCCACCTCAAAGAGAATCCTGCCAGGACGAACCACAGCAACCCAGTGATCCGGAGCCCCTTTTCCCTTACCCATACGAGTTTCTGCAGGCTTTTTCGAAACACTCTTATCAGGAAAAATTCGAATCCAAACCTTTCCTTTTCTCTTCAAATGTCTATTGATAGCCACCCTGCACGCCTCAATTTGACGGCTAGTTATCCAACCTCTCTCGAGGGTCTGCATCCCAAACTCTCCGAAATCAACAAAATTTCCACCTTTGCTTAACCCAGCAAATTGGCCTTTCTGCTGCTTTCGAAACTTCATTCGTTTAGGCATTAACATGTCGTTTTCTCCACACTATAGCTTCTTATGCGGCCACTACAGGAGCAGTCGCTGAAGTTTTCTCTCCAAGATTTATCCAAACTTTAATTCCTATAATTCCATAGGTAGTCTCAGCAGTTGAGATAGCGTAATCTATATCAGCTCTCAACGTATGCAAAGGCACTTTCCCTTCCTTATACCACTCGGAACGAGCAATCTCAGCACCAGCCAATCTCCCAGAAACCTGGATCTTTACTCCTAACGCTCCCGCGTCCATGACAGATTGCATTGCTTTCTTCATAGCTCGGCGAAACGCCACTCGCCTCTCGATCTGCTTAGCAATTCCATCAGCAACGATCTTAGCATTCAACTCTGGACGCTTAACTTCGGCTATCTCTACCCACACTTCTCGCCCAGTTAACTTTCTAAGCTCTTCTTTCAAAAGGTCTACTTCAGTACCCTTTTTGCCTATAACCAATCCCGGCCGCGAAGTATGTATCGTCACCTCTATCTTTTCACTCATCCTGCGAATCGTAAATCCAGCCGCTCCTTGACAAGAAGGTTTCTTCTTCAAAAACTCTCGGATGCGGACATCCTCCACAAGAAACTCTCCAAACTCTTTTTTGTTTCCAAACCAAAGAGAACGCCAACTTTTGTTAACTCCAGTGCGAAATCCTATAGGACATCCCTTCTGACCCATAAATACCTAACTCCTAGTTCTCTCCGACAACAACAGTTAAATGGCTAGTCCTCTTTAAAACAGGAGACCTTCCACCACGACTTTTAGATTTTATTCGTTTGTATGTAGGTCCAGCATCAACTCGAACCTCTAACACACTCAATTTTTCCCGCTTAACATTGTCATGAAGCTCTGCATTAGCCACAGCACTATCTAAAACCTTTTTAAAAAGCTTTCCAGATTTCGCTTGTACAAAGCTAAGCTGAACAGCCGCATCAGCAACACTCAAATTCCGTATTATCCCAGCAACGAGTCTAGCCTTCCTCGGCTGCACCCTAATATAACGAGCCGTAGCCTTAAACATACACCTTCTCCTTATAGCCCCACACTTCCGCCTTAACCTTTTTTAACCGGATGGCTTTTGAATATCCTAGTTGGAGCAAATTCCCCCAACTTATGCCCCACCATAGTCTCAGAGACAAAGACAGAGAGAAACTTCTTCCCGTTATGAACTTCAAAAGTATGCCCCACCATCTCAGGTATAATCATGGAGCGGCGAGACCAAGTCTTAATAGGCGACTTTTTCTCGCTTTGATTCATGTCACGAACCTTCTTCAACAAATGATGATCAACAAAGGGTCCTTTTCTTAACGATCTAGCCATACTTCCCTATTTCCTACGGTCTTTTACAATCCACTTATTGCTCTTACGTTTAGCTCTAGTCTTTAATCCCTTCGTCATCTTACCCCAAGGAGTACGCGGGATATAACCATTATGTCGACCTTCCCCACCTCCATGCGGATGATCAACAGGGTTCATTGCTGTACCGCGAACTGTGGGCCGAACTCCTTGCCAGCGACGCCTTCCAGCTTTCCCATCATTTCTTAAATTGTGATCGGCATTAGAGACTTCCCCTAAAGTCGCACGACAACCTTCATGAAGCATACGAAACTCTCCCGAAGGCATCTTTAAAGTCACATAGCCATTACTTTTAGCTAAAACTTGAGCCGATAATCCAGCAGATCGAACAAGCTTGCCTCCACCTCCGGGGCGCATTTCAACATTGTGAACAGAAGAGCCCAAAGGAATTTTCTTCAATGACATGCAACAGCCAACCTTGTAAGGACTATCCTCTCCAGAGAAAACCTCATCCCCTCGCTGCATCCCCTTGGCCGCTATAATATACCGCTTCTCCCCATCAATATACTGCAAAAGCGCTATGTATGCAGATCTATTAGGATCATATTCGACAGAAGCCACTTTAGCTGGAATACCATCTTTGTTTCTTTTGAAATCTATGATTCGGTAAAGACGCTTGTGTCCCCCACCGATATGACGACAAGAGATATGACCTAAATTATCCCTTCCACCACTCTTCTTAATGAACACAGACAATTTTTTCTGCGGTCTTACGCTTCTCTTAGAAGCAGATCCATTCAAGTCTCCAATCCTGGTTAACTCATCAAACCGAGGAAGAACTAACTGCCTAGATCCTGGAGTGACTGGCTTAAACTTCTTAAACATTCCTTACACCTCTCTACCAACTAAGCGACAGAAAAACCCGCCTGAAAAGTAACTATAGCTTTCTTAAATCCTGCAGACTTCCCTTTCTTCCGACTACGAAATACACGCTTCGCCTTAGGCTTAACACAAATAGTGTTCACCTTCAGTACTCGAGCGTTTTTCTCCGCATAAATTTGCTCTAAAGCTTTTGCGATACTAGGCTTTGTTGCATCTTGTGCCACCAAAAACACAAACTTCGGATCGGCGGAATAACTCCCCGACTTTCTCCCAGAGCCGTCACCAAGACTTAAACTTTCTAGAACCTTAGCTTTCTCTGTTATGTAATACCCTTTAATCACATCATAAGGACTAGACATTTTTTCCTTCAGCCTCCCCTCTACTCTCCCGAAACACCTTGAAGCAATCGCTCCACAGACTCAAAAAACGCACTTTCAGAGATCACAATCCCCCTAGAAGACGCAACATCATACCCATTTAAGTTTTCGTTGTAAGCAAAACCCTTGCAAGCAGCTAAATTTCTTACACTCTTTCTAAAACTTTCATTCGAATGCACATGCTTTTTCGAATCAACAAACAAAACCCCCCTCTCTTCTACTTGACAATTCCTCAAAAACTGCGCCACCAGCCTAGTTTTTGGAGCCGACATAGAAGAAAAAACCTCATCCTCCACAACAAAGAACACATTAGACTGTATCTTCTGAGCTAAAAGATACCTCAAAGCCGAACGACGCTCTTTTTTGTTAATACGAATATGCTGATCAAACTTTGGCTTAGGACCAAAAACTATTCCTCCTCCTCGAAATTGAGGAGCCGCCAAACACCCCTGCCGCGCATTCCCAGTTCCTTTTTGCTTAAAAGGCTTCTTAGTCGAATGACTTACCTCTGACCGCCCCTTAGTACAAGCAGACCACTGACGCTTGTTTGCACGCAAAGCCACCAAATAATCTTTTACGACCTGACGATTAACCCCCTTTTCAGAGAAAAAGAGATCACTCAACTCAACCTCTCCAACCCTCTCCCCAGAGAAATTATATTTCGACAACATCACCATGATAAATACCCCTCGAGAATCAACCGCTTTACTTGCCCTTAGAAACCATTGAACGCTTAACCACAACTAGACCACCCTTTCCACCAGGAACAGCCCCCTTCACCAAAAGAACCTTGCGATCCACATCTACTTTAACAACCTCTAGATTCTTTACAGTGACATTATCAGCCCCCATATGACTCGGTCTAGGACTTCCAGGAAAACACCTCCCCGGAGTTGAACGCATCCCAGTAGAACCAGCATGCCTATGAAACCCTGAACCATGACTAGCAGGCCCCCCTCGAAAGCCATATTTTTTCATAACTCCCTGAAAACCCTTACCCTTGGAAACCCCACTAACATCTACGGAAACAACACTTTCAAAAAGCTCTATCCCCAAAGACTGCCCAAGAGAAAATTCCCCCAAAGAATCTTCAGAAACCCTTACTTCCTTGAAATGCCTAAAAAACTTATCCCCAAACTTAGCCGTATGCCCAGCAAGCGGCTTGCCAACCCTGCGGAGAGCTGTGCGAGGATCCGAAACAACGATCTCCTCAAAAGCCAACTGCACAGCCGAGTACCCATCGGACTCTACAGTTTTAATCTGAGAAACAATGTTATTTTCTAAACTGATCACAGAACAAGGGACCAAAACACCTTCCTTATCAAAGATGTGCACCATTCCCTTTTTCTTTCCCATCAAACTAAGCTGCGCTTGCATAAAATACCCTACACACACACGACCTCAATCATACAGTCGTCATCTCGTGAATTCGAAAAATAGTTGTCAAAGAATTTCCCTAAAAAGAAAAGGAACCTTTCCTCTAAGAAAATAAAAAGGAGAGGTTAACAGAGGGAGAAGATTTTTACAACAGAAAAAGAGGTTCTTAATAAAATACCCCTTCTATAGTTTACAGAAACAAAACGAAAAAGATTTAACAATAAAAAAGCCCACGAAAACCGTGGGCTTTTTTGGTCTTTAAAAAGAATTTTAACCAAATTATTGATCAGAAGACCAAACTTTGTACATTCCAAGACCTCCGATAACGATCCCTACAGCACCTCTAACAATAAAAGTAACTGGCTGCGTGATTGGGAATGTTATAAGTTTCAACGCATCCAAGAAGAGCTCCAATGCTTTTTCAACAACACCACAAATCCCCTTCTTGATAGCCGTCTTGTGAGCAGTTTTCAATGCTTCTATATCTTGCTGCAAGAGCTCTTGATCATCATTCGAAACAACTCTGCTGGCGTATGACTCAGCAATGGCATTTAAAGAAGATAATGCACGATTAAACTGTCTATTCTCCAGCCCAAGCCCTATGGACCCTCCAACAACACCTGCCGCATGGTTAGCTACCATTAGATAATCACACGTCGCCGTCATATTAGTTTTAGTGTGGCGACTAACTAAACCACCGTGAGTTAACTTGTCTGCAAGCAAAACAGGCCTCAAGGAACCAAATGTGACTGCAAATGTAGAGGCCCCCACAAAATCGCACCCAGACTTGATTGCAGCAGCCAAATATTCACCTTGTGTTAAGTATTGCTTATTATAAACCTTACCACTGTTTCTTTCATCAACAACTCCCTGCTTCTCTCCAGCAAAGGCATATCTGAAGTTTTGATAACAATTTCTAGCAGAGGCTACTGCTCCAGGGATACACCCATTCAAAACATTGGTTAACCCCACCACAGACCTTGCGTCCTTCAACGTAGTAAGAACATTAGAAGCTGTCGCTAAAGAAGCTTCACCTCCCCCCTGCTGCAAAATAATACCCTTGGTTAGCTCTGCGGCAGCTATAGAGACCTTTAAGGATTTATCAACCCCACTTGTTTTGTTTACAAAGGAACTTACCGGATTCCCTAGATCACAAAAAACCCTGTTGAGCAATGCTTTTTGAGGAGCTTTTTTTGTAGACGGCACAGTAAAACTACATCCACGCTGCGCCAAAGAGAATAACCGCACGCCACTCGACATATACACACCCCCAGTTGAAACTTAAGTTGCTAAGACAGAGCATTATATCAGAACAAACAGAAATCACAAAGCCCTAATTCAACAAGGCCAAGCCAAAACCTCATTCTCTGCAATTCCGTTTAAAAAATTCTCTATGCTTAAAGCAGTTTTCCCCTCTAGCTTCACCTTCTTTAAAGATAAAGCCCCACTCCTACAGAGAACTACCAAATCTTTTTTTGATATTTTCAAGAGATCCCCTGGTCTCCCTTGAAAACTTCCATGAACAGGGCGGGCTTCAAGAATAGAGAGCCTTTTAGGCCCGCTTCCCCGAATCGAAACGGACATCCACGCTCCAGGAGAAGGCGTCACTCCACGGAAGCAATTATAAACTTCCTCGATAGAACGATCCCAACATAACTTGCCTTCGGCTTTCTCTAGTTTCGGCGCTAAGGAGGCCAAAGAATCGTTCTGTTTTTCTAATGTTAACGAACCCTCTTCTATCTCTTGCATGACCCGGATTAAAGCATCTGCCCCACCCAAAGAAAGAACTTCTGCTAATTCTCCTGCAGTCATGTCAGGCAAAACCGGGACCCGTGTTTTGAGAGCAATATCTCCTGTATCCATACCTGCATCCATACGGATAACCGTATTCCCGCTCTCAGTAACTCCATCCATTATACAACGCTGGATGGGCGCGGCTCCCCTGTATGAAGGCAACAACCCCGCGTGCAGGTTGTAACATCCATGCTTAGGAATGTCTAAAACCACCTGTCTGAGAATAGACCCATAAGCCACAACCAGGAATATATCAGCACCAATATTACGCAATTCCTCTACAAATACAGGATCTGAAGCCTTCTCGGGCTGCAGTAACGGAATACCTTTTTGCAAAGCGAGCTCTTTCACAGGAGAAGGCACCGTTGCACTGGATCTTTTCCCAGGCTTATCCATCCGAGTAACTACAGAAAGAATGGAAACCCCCTTCTCTAACAACCCAGCCAACACTGTCCGAGCAAAAACAGGAGTACCAAAAAAAATAGCCTTAAGATTCGACAAGCACTTCCTCTCTTTCTGAATTCTGCTCCATGAAAAACACCTTCTTTGTATTACGCTCTATTCCTCGTTTACTATCTTCCTTGCAAAAATCCAGAAAATAAGCTACCTCAGGAACCGCGCCAACCTCTTGCTCCGCGATACCTAAAGCTTCTTTGAATGAGTAACTTGAGGAGTAAACTATTTTAAAGGCCTTAATTAGAGCAGATCTTACAGAAAAAGGCAACTTACGCCTTTGCAATCCAACCTTGTTGATTCCTCCCAGAACAAGAGGATCTCCCATGCCTATAGTGTAGGGGGGCACGTCCCTCCTAACACCACTCAATCCTCCAATCATGGAATACGCGCCTATACGCACAAACTGGTGGACTCCTACCATTCCCCCTATAACAGCGTAATCTCCCACCTGCACGTGACCTGCTAGCTGCGTGTAGTTACTAATGATCACATGATTCCCTATGGAACAATTATGAGCAATGTGCACCCCCGGCATGAGTAAACAATTGTCCCCTATGGAAACTTTTGTCCCTTCAAAAGTCGAAGAAGTTATAATAGCAAACTCCCGAATCTCACAATTCTTGCCAATGACAACAAAAGTTTTTTCTCCGCGGTATTTCAAATCCTGGGGCTTGTTACCTATCATAGCTGAAGGCCAAATAGTAGTCCCCTCTCCTATTGTAGTGTGGCCATCTATGTAAGCATGCGACTTAACGACAACGCGATCTTCTAACACTACGGTAGCTTTAATCACTGCGAACGGCTCGATAACAACATTCTCACCTATCTGCGCCCCTGGCTCCACTATCGCTGTTGGATGAATGTTCGTCATAAATCTCCGCAATTAAATTGATGCTTTATCTACAAGAGCAAAACTAATAAAAGCTTCAGCAGCTAACCCTGCCTCAACAAAAGCCTTAGCCTCGGCCTTCCCCCCCTTGGCAGAAAGAACCGAAAAATTTGCTTGAAGAGTCAAAATATCTCCCGGTCTCACTGCTTGCCGAAACTTAGCTTCTTTGACACCTAAAAATAAAGAAACTTTTTTCTCTCTCTCTTCCTTCGTTAGCAACATTCCCAATAGCAGCCCCGCTGCCTGTGCTAAGGCCTCTATAATTAACACCCCAGGCATAATAGGAGCGTCAGGGAAGTGTCCTACAAAAAACTGCTCGTTGAACGATACGTTCTTTTGCGCCGTAATAGACTTTTCTTCAAAACTGTACGCCACCACACGATCCACCAAAAGAAATGGAAACCTATGAGGAAGTAACTCAAGTATGTCCTTCACAGAAAGTGCTTCACCATTCATATAGCTCATATTCCTTGTTATTGTAGAACCGAGACCAATTCCTTAGCTAATGCAATATTCGAAGAGTGCCCCGATCCTACTGCCACTACATGAGCGAGAAACGGTTGCCCAACCAACGAAAGATCCCCTATTAGATCTAACATTTTATGTCTTACTGGTTCATCCGTAAATCTTAATTTTCCCTTACAAATAATTCCATCATCTTTGAAAATTACAGCGTTCTCCAAAGAGCCCCCTCGAATAAGCCCTTTCTCCATTAAAAAACACAGCTCATTATACAAAGCAAAGGTTCTACAAGGAGCAATTTCTTTTTTAAAAACTTCTTCTGTAATCACCAAGGAGCGGTATTGCGTTCCTATCATTCGGCAATGAGGATAATGCAAAGTGTAACTAATCTTAAATTCATCAGAGGGGAAGGCAGCCAGAAATATGTCTCCCGACTGGTAAAAAACAGGCCGAGATAACTTCCGGGGAAAAACAGAGCTACCCTGAGAACAAACCCCTGCTTGCTGAATGATCCGAACAAAGGACTCTGAACTACCGTCCCCTATAGGAATCTCTTCTTCTGAAGATCTAATAAACACGTTATCAATTTCGCAAGCCCTCAACGCAGCTAGAAGGTGCTCTATGGTTACAACCGAAACTCCTTCTCTTTGTAACGAGGTGCTCCTCCCTGTGTTAGATACGCAATCCAAACGTGCAGGAATATCCACATACTCTCCAGATTCTGGATTGCGTCGTTGAAAAACAACCCCTGTGTTCTCTTCAGCAGGCAATAAAAAAATTTCTGCAACTTTTCCTGAATGAACCCCTACTCCAGAGAACCTAACCCCTTTTTTCAACGTCTTTTGTGCTCGTTCTAACATGAAAAAACCTGATAAACAGCCAATGTATATTATTCTTCAGTTTTTTTTACAACTGACATGCTTGTAAACCTTTTTCCCGAATCACCCTCAAGAGACCCCTTCACGCCCCTTCACGCTATTCCTCGATACTGTTGCTGAAATCGGAAATACCACCACAAAAAAATAACTACAGCAGCCCAAGAAATAACCCTCACAGGCCAATCGCCATAAATTACGTAAGGCGTGCAATATTCAAACAATGAAATTTCTGCAATTAGAACTCCAGGCAAAACTTTTCGAATCATACTGTCCTCCGGAAGTTTAGCAACCACACGTCCTAAAGAATCTACCACAGCTGTTACCCCAGTATGGCAAGCTCTAATGCAGGGTAACCCGCATTCCAAATTCCTTGTCACTCCGTGAAGAAAATGCACCTTGGGCAACCTAGATTTTGGATACCAGCCATCATTGGAGATATTAATGAGTAGCTGCGCTCCCAACCGCTTATATTCCCTGACTAAATGTCCAAAAGTTTCTTCATAACAAATAGTTACAGCAAAAGGGATGCCATCCTTGGAAACAAATATGCCAGATCTTATCCCCGGTTCTCTTACATATGGCAAAACATACTCCGGGCAAAAGAACCGGAAAAATTTTTCGCCAACTTTCCCACCTGGGATATACTCTCCCCCGGGGACTAATATTCTTTTATCGTAGCAACCCGAAAGAATGTTCCCTGGAGAAAACATAAGGGCAGAGTTGTAAAAGTGCCGAGTTGTGTCAACGAATCGTTCAAACCCCATCACTAAATCGCAGTTGAACTTATTGGATAGTTCACATGCTACTTCTTTATTTGACAACAATGACGCATCGGGGAAACTAGACTTATTCCCGAACCATGTTTCTTGAAGAATAGAAAAATCTTTAGCCGGATACACCTTTCTGTGTACCCCGAAAGGCACAGAAACTTCTGGCATGACCATCAAATCCACTTGAGTATCTATTCTGGAACATAGCCGAAAAATTCTTTCCCAGACGGATAATGCGTTTGAAGGAATAGCAATAAAAGGAGGCTCTGCAGTCTGCAGCAGAGCAACTTTTACACTCCTTACTGAAGTTAGTTTCTCTCTATATTTTACAATCTCTCGAAACATCCCTCCCAGACAAAAAGGCACTAAAGATATGCATAAAAAGGGAACAAAAAATCGTAACTGACGACTTTCTAAGAAATACAAAAAAGAAATATTTGTTGCTATTACAATAACACTAAGCCCCGACCAACCAAAAAAAGAACTAAACTGAGCCAAATAGGGGACCCCAGTTAAAGCCCATCCTATATAATCCAAAGAAATTCCTGAAAAAATACAGTGATACCTGATTGTCTCCCAAAACACCCAAAGAAAAGGGAATGTAAAGACAACAAAACAAAAGGATTGACGCTTTTTTATCCAAAACAACCCTGAAGAAAACAGGGAAAAAACTACTCCCGACACTATAATCAGAGCTAGCCATGGGAAATAAATAACCCAGCCTAAAAGCGAAGCGGATGCCATCCAAGAAAAATGAATCGCAGAAACCCCTGCCATCCAAAGAAACGAAATCACCAAGCGTTTCCTTGATGAATACGCCTCTACCGAATGCCAATAAAGTCCATAACCAACCAAACCCCCGACTAAGGATACTAACGGAGCAATATCTGGCTGTGAAAGGATCATCAAGAAAAACGACAGAAGAAGAACAACTTTGTTCAACATATTATTTATCAGAATTTAATCGACTTCTTCTTCTGACATCTGCCTCTTCATATCTCCGTTTTTCCTCTTCTGTTTCAGGAACTACAACATGAACTTCCGTAGGTTTGTTTTCCTCATCAACAGCTACGAAAGTAAAATACGCCGACGTAATATGTCTTCTTTCTTGTCGAAAGCTATTTTCAGCCCAAACTTTTACACCAACCTCCAAGGAAGTCCTCCAAGTTCGATTCACTGAAGCCTTACATATTAACGTTTCTCCCATAAACGCCGGAGCACAGAACCTAAGTGCATCTACAAACGCTGTTACGCAGATGCGTTCAGTATGCCTCTCTGCTACGACAAGAGCTAATCGATCCAAAATGCTCATAAGAAGCCCTCCAAAGACCGTATTGTTAGCATTTAAATCGTTGGGGAAAATTTTGTATATGTGACTATCGATACGACTAAACGAAACCGGCTTCTTCTTAACCACGACGACATAAAGGGGTAAAAGGAATAAAAGGTGGATACTAATCCTGATTATAAAGAAAATCAAGGGAATCTTGATTTGTCTAATTAAAGATCAGAAAAAGGATTAACAACCTGAGAAAAACCTATCTTTTTCTGGCGCTGTTTTATCTCACTGCGGATAGAATATAAGAGGTCCGTATCAAAATCCATCCTCGCTGCCCATTGCAGATAGGTTAGAGGAATTTCGGAAAAACACCGTCCCTTATGCTTCCCTAACGGCATGTATTTCATCTTAATCGGATTAGCTAATATTTCCTTGATTTGCTCAACGGTGCGAAACCTCTTACAAAGATATTTGAATATCGCAATATTAATTTCCACATCCTTCATGGCTCGGTGATTACCATTATAAGGGACATTAAAATGCATCGCTAAAGACTCTAATGAATTATTAGGACTATCCCCATATTCCTTAGCCAACCGTAAGGTGTCTACTACACAATATTTAGAAAAAAATTGCTGATCTACTCGCTTGGCTTCTTGACTTAGAACATCCAAATCGAACCCAATACTATGACCTACGATGTAATCTCCATCTCTGAAAAAAGAGTTTAACTTAGGTAACACCTCTGCAATAGTTGGCTGTCCTTCTAACATGGCATCGGATATATGGTGTATACGTTGGGACTCTACAGAAACAGATCTTTCCGGATTTACGAGAGTTTCAAAAGAATCCAACACTTCCTTGAAAGTAAACCGTACTGCAGCAACTTCTATGATACGATCTTTTTTTACATCTAGTCCTGTCATTTCACAGTCAAGACAAACAAAAACAGTATCCTTTAATAGTCCCATGCCAATTTTTATCCTTCTCTACAGCCCCACAGATCATTCCTAGGGGATGTTATAGCAATATCTCTTCTATTTTTTCCTAAAGACACAATACGCACCTCCACGATCTCCCGAAAAGTCGCGGCAACTTCCCCCATCTTTTCCGGCCACTCTACGCATAGAATATCCGAATCTTCCGCGTCCTCAAAAATTGATGTGTCAAAGAGATTAGAAAAACGGTACAAGTCGTAGTGCAAAACCCTGCGCCCATTGTTCTCATAAGTAAAAAGCCCAGAAAAGGAGGGGCTGGCTACTTCTCTACCTGCATGGTCCCCGAGATACCCCTCAACAACCCCTCTAACGAACTCGGTTTTACCTACGCCGTAGTCCCCGAACAACAACACCAAGCAGCCCATAGGGAGCTCTCTACCCAATCTTTCTCCAGCTAGAAGGGTTTCCTCCCTAGAGTAGCTTTCTATTCGTCGGCATCCACCCATTCACTAATGTACTCATGGAAAGATGTATCTTCTGCTAATACTTCTACAAATTCCGCAATTTTTTCTTCTTCTAGGTACCCCTGTAACAAAGACAAAAAGCTTCCTTCTAACTGAAATTTGTTTTGATTTTGTACTTCTACAAGCATCATGCGACGCAGATAGGACTTTTTGAAATCTTGAATCAGATCCGGCAAACTATTGAACAGCTTACCGGTAATCACCGAAGCAAAAACAACCTTCGTTCTAGGAGCTTTCGGCGGTTGGATATAATTAGCTATAACCTTAGGATCATCTGAGACAAAAAATCTTTTAACTCGGACCCCCCCCTGTCGTTCCGTGTTCTCAGGACATTTCGCCAACCAATCATAAATAGCATCTAGGGGGTTGCGGTACACATTGTCAGCAAAAACCTTTCCTGTAAATGGACATATATATATCCGCCTGGTTTCTTCATTAACGGAAGGCTTCCCTACCCCGATGCGTATCTCCGTTTCCCTCCAAAGCTTCTTCTCTTCCTCTAGAATCCTGACGGCATCTTCAGGAGATTTAAAAATAATCTTATCCTTAACAAAAACTACGGGATCTAGGGATAGCTCCTTCTCCAGATAGAAGAGGTAAGCAGTCAGCAACTCCGGCCGCTTCTGCTCCTTTAAGAACTGCAGCAATTTTTTTTTTACACTTCCAGAAACATTCATATCTATCCTTCCAGATCGGCCCAAAAGAAAACCTCCTCTTCTGTCTTCAGAGGTCCTCAGAAGAGAACAGAACCCTAAACTTAATACACGAAACTAAGGACTACGCCAAGGTCATTTCAGCGGCTGATTCTATCATATCGAAGGAATTATGTTAATCAGAAAGGAGGATTTCTTACTCTCAATGATAAGAGTTTCGCCATTGTTTTTTTTTTATCTTAAGTCTACAATTCGCCTCGAATTTGCAACCATGGCGGAATCGGTAGACGCGCTAGATTCAGGTTCTAGTGAGCTTTGGCTCGTGGAAGTTCAAGTCTTCTTGGTTGCATGTGGCTTCTACCCTCAAGAGAAGCCTGAGACTTTGCAAATATCCTTAAGGTAGGTTTTATGGTTAAAATTGTCTCCGACGATTCTTTCGATGCATTCGTCGCGTCCAAGTTAGTTTTAATAGATTTCTTTGCAGAATGGTGTGGTCCTTGCCGGATGCTGACGCCTATTATTGAAGAACTTGCCAGCGAAATCTCGGGACTTTCCGTGGGAAAGATTAATATTGACGAAAACTCTAAGGTAGCTGGAGCTCTCGGTATTTCCTCTATCCCCACTCTCATCCTGTTCAAAGATGGCAAAGAAGTAGAACGAGTTGTCGGGCTTAAAGACAAAGCGTATCTAATTAAAATGATCGAGAAACATCGGTAAAAGGTTTTCAGGCGAAAATTGCTTGCCACTGGCTGTAGTTTTGGCGCACGACTTCGTACATGACAATGCCCGCAGTCGTCGCCAAATTCAGTGATCTTGTTCCCCCTTGCATAGGAACTGTTAAACACTGATCACGATATTTCCTATAGATCTCTTCCGTAACTCCTCTTGATTCAGACCCAAAAATATAAACTCCCGAAAGCGGCAGCTGCACTTCAGCATAGTATTTTTTCCCACGGGTAGACAAAAGAAAAACCTCACTCAAGGGCACGCCCTGAACAGCCTCCTCCAAAGAATCCACCACAGAAAAATCCAACTGGGGCCAATAATCCATCCCTGCTCTCTTGAGCATTTTATCCGAAATAGAAAAGCCCAACGGACGAACCAGAACTAAGGATGCCCCTAAAGCTACACAAGACCTCCCAATATTCCCCGTGTTCTGAGGAATATCAGGATGAAATAGTACCACCTTCATATTAAGAAGAGGGTTGCGAGCTTGCCTTGTCATCTTGAGCAGCAGCAACCTCTTCCCCATTTACCTTAATCAATTCTATCTCAAAAATTAATAGGGAATTCGGAGGCAAACTGCCAGTTGTTCCATAAGCTAAACTAGGGTGAATATACAACTCTCTCTTCTCCCCTTCTTTCATTCCCTGCATTCCAAGAGCAAAACCCTTTATAGTTTGATGAAGAGGTAAAAGAATGGGCTCTTTTAAATCATAGGAACTGCTAAACACCTTTCCGTCCGCAAATCTACCTTGGTAGTGTAGTAATGCGGTAGGGGTTCCCTTGAGCACTTCACCCGAACCTTGCTCTATAATTTTGTATTGTAAAAGATTTTCTTGCACTTCTATGACATTTGTTTTTTTCGCATTTTCTTTAAGAAAATTCTCTGCTGCTAATAAATTTTCAGAGCTTTTTCTTTCAAAAATTTCTTTTTGTAAAATCGTCATTTTCTCCTCATATTCAGTCTGAGACAATGGAGCTGCTTTACTTAACATTTCATCCTGCATTCCCTTGGCAACCTCAATCAGATCAAACGTTATATCCTCTGACTTTGACAATTGTCTAGCCAACAGGTGCCCAAATGTTCTAGATAACTTTTTACTTTCTTCCATTTGTTCATCGCTTTGAGAAATTTCTTTCTCCGCAACAGCATCTTTATCTCCTAATCCTAAGCTACGTGCTAAAGTACGAACTGAAGATTTAGAAGAGCAGCTTGTGACCAAAATCAACAGCCCAGCAATAACTAAACCCCACTGTTTTTTCATAATACCTCTCGTGGTATAGGTTATTTTCTAAACAACCAAGCCTCCCTCTCTAAGAAGGATTAACTCGAATATGTAACTCTTTCATTTGTTCTAAACCGATCTCCGAAGGCGCCTGCATCATTAAATCTGTAGCCTTTTGGGTCTTTGGGAAAGCTATAACCTCCCTAATACCCTCAGCTTTTCCTAAAATCATGACTATCCTGTCTAACCCCAAAGCAATCCCTAAATGAGGAGGAGTTCCAAAACGAAGAGCCTCCGTAAAAAATCCAAATTTATTCTTAATATCCTCTAAAGAAAGGTTTAGTACACGAAAAACTTGTTGTTGTAAATCTGAACAATGGATTCTTTGCGACCCAGAAGCTATTTCATACCCATTTAACACTAAATCATAACCAGAAGAACGAACTTTAAGGGGGTCTGTTTCTAAAAATTCAATATCCTTCTCATGAGGTGAAGTAAAGGGGTGGTGTTCTGAAACTATTTTTCCGTCTTCCTCCGCAAACAAAGGAAAATCTGTTACCCAAATAAAAGCATACTGACCAGGATCGCACAAACCTCTCTCTTTGGCTATCAACCGCCTCAGATGATCTAAAGATTGATTTACTATCTTGTCTGAAGAAGCTATTAAAAAGGCTGCGTCCCCCTCCTCAACCTCTAGGAAGGATAAAAGTGTTTCAAAAACCTCTTTACTTGCAAATTTAAGAACATTAGATGAAATTTCTCCGTTAATTTTCCTGATCCAAACAAGTCCTTGACTCCCATATCTTTTAACGAATTCTGTGTAACCATCTATCTGCTTCCTGGAAATATCAGCGCCACCTTCAACACGAAATCCCTTAACCGTACCTCCCGACGCAAGCTGATCTAAGAAAATAGAAAAGGTGAATTGATTTGCATAAGCTCGACAATCTTTCAATTTCATTCCAAATCTAAGGTCCGGTTTATCCGTCCCATACTCATCTATAGCTTGCTGATAAGTCATCCTGGGTAAAGCCCCATGAATCTCCACTCCTCCGGCTAAAAAAAGTTCTTTTACAAGACCTTCCACCAGAAGAAAAAGATCTTCCTGAGTAGCAAAACTCATCTCCATATCAATCTGAGAAAACTCCGGCTGCCTATCAGCGCGAAGATCTTCATCACGAAAACAAGTTGCTATTTGAAAATACTTATCTAATCCCCCTATCATCAACAATTGCTTGAAAATTTGAGGAGATTGAGGCAATGCATAAAAATCTCCCGGATGCACTCTGGAAGGCACAACGTAATCTCTAGCGCCTTCAGGAGTCGACTTACAAAGAACAGGGGTCACTACCTCAGTGAAACCTTTCTTATCCATATATTTCCTGCAAGCCATCATCAGCTGATGTCTCAGAGACAACTTTGATAAAATATCCCCTCGACGCATGTCCAAATAACGATATTGTAGTCGCAACTCCTCGTTCACGTTTACATGATCATCGCAGATGGAAAAAGGTGGAACCTCAGACTTTGACAACACCGTTAACCCCTGGACTTCAACTTCTATTTCTCCAGTAGACAAATTAGGATTCGACATTCCCTCTAAGCGCTTTCTCACCCGACCTTCGATGGCAATTACCCATTCCGAACGCAAAGAATCCATGACTTTATGAAGTTCTGGTGCGTCTTTCGAGCTGCAAACAATCTGGGTAATCCCAAACTTATCCCGAAGATCAATAAAAAGAATTCCTCCATGGTCTCGGAATCTATGGACCCATCCTGCAAGTTTTACTATCTGTCCTTCGTGAACCAAAGACAATTCATTACAATTGTGCGTTCTGTATTTCATAAAGCAATTTTTCCTTAATATCCTCTTGAGAGCCCTTCTCTTCCTTTCGATCCCTCATATTTCGCAAAATGAAATGTTTATTTCTTAACTCTTCTTCCCCAACAACGCAGATGAAAGATATGTTTTCTATAGAAGCGCTCTTCAACATACTCTTAACACTTCTTCCTGAATAATCTACTTCTGCAGGAATCGACATTTGCCTCAAAGAATTTGCCCATAAGAAACAAAATTCTTCTGCTTCTCTCCCCATTGGCAATAAGCGGCAAGAAAAGCCTTTTCCAGGGAGAGGAGCTTGTTGTTGCATCAAAGTGCGTATAACCCTTTCTACGCCTATTCCAAAACCAAAGGCTGGAATATTCGGCCCTCCCGACTCAGCAATTAAATTATCATAGCGCCCACCACCCCCGATGGAGTTTTGCCCACCAATCCCTTCGATAAAAGCTTCAAAAACAAACCCCGTGTAGTAATCCAAACCACGGACCAATAAAGGGTCTAACGAACAACTTATACCTCTTCCTTTTAAAGCCGTACAAACCTCTTCTAGATACGTCCGATCTGCATCCTCCAGAAAATCAACCCCGGAAGGGGCAGTTTTTAAGAGAAGAATATCTTCAGGTTCTTTGGAATCTAAAATTCTCATGGGATTCGTAGAAAAACGCTCTTTGCTAATAGGAGAAAGTTGCTCATAGCAATCTGAAAAAAACTCCCTCAGCTTCTGAGAATAACTCTCCCTCGAACTTCCGCTGGCCAAATAGTTTACTCTAAGTTGAACATCTCTCAGACCCAAGGAGGAAAAAAAGTCCCATAATAAGGAGACTACTTCCGCATCCTTAAGTGGATGTTTAATTCCAATAGCCTCTACTCCAAACTGATGATGCTGACGATACCGACCGGCCTGCTGCCTTTCATACCTAAACATGGGAGCCAGATAAAAAAATTTATTCTCTTTGACACCTTCGTAAAGTCGATGCTCCACTAGGGCTCTCGCTACCGCGGCGGTCCCCTCCGGCCTTAAAGTAATGGACCTACCCTTCCTGTCAAGAAAAGTGTAAGTCTCCTTTCGAACAATGTCTGTATGCTCTCCAACTCGATGAAACACCTCAGTCTTTTCAAACACTGGTGTGCGAATCTCCTGAAACCCATACAAATCGCAGAGATGCCGAGCAACGGCTTCCACGTGACGCCAAACCCCTGAAGACCGCCACAAATGTTCCGCATCAAGAACTCTTGGGAGAATATCAAAGACTCCTTTCGGAAGTGAGGACCCCATAATTCTTCTCTCTGAATTACCTCTACTAAATTGGGGAAGGATACTCCATTCGTTGATTAAATCGCAAAATCAAACCCGACTCATGTCAGAAGAAGTCAAAAAAAGGGGCTGAATAATTTCTGATTCTTGTATCTCAGGATTTACAATCCCGCCTCGATTTTCAAAACAAATACTTACGCCCCTGGGGGAAAAAGCAGATCGGCAACAAACAAATTTTACAAACCAAGCTCCTGCGGAAAGCAAAATAAAACCTACCACACAAAGAACTACAAAGGACCTTCTCTTTAAGAGTCTCATTTTTACCCCCTATTAATTAAGTCAAACAAGCAGTCCTTACTGAAAAGGTCGGATCGCTTTAAAAAAATTCCTAATCAAGCAAAATGTTTCAAATTAAAAACTTTTTTACATAAATTTGGTAGCGTATGCTTCAAAATGAAAAACTATCCATTATTTCCTCTCTTGTCTTTTTCCTCCTACCTATGCTAGTGTGGGAGGGAAGGCGTCTTTATTCCCAATGATTTCTACAAAAAGTACCTTCGCTCGATACTTTAAATGTGGATCAAATCTTAGGATAAGGAGAATCCATGAGAATCTTACCTAGTTTCTTTCGACCTCCGCAGCATATCGCAGAGATCGACAACCCGGAAATTGTCAAAAAGAAGTATAGATATTGGCGGCTTAGAATCTTCTATAGTATGTTTGTGGGGTATATTTTTTACTACTTCACAAGAAAAAGCTTCACCTTTGCTATGCCCACCTTAATGGCAGATTTGGGGTTTGACAAAGCACAACTAGGTATCATTGGCAGTACCCTCTACATCTCTTACGGAGTTAGTAAGTTTGTCAGTGGGGTTATGTCCGATCAATCCAATCCTCGTTACTTCATGGCGTTTGGTCTAATTGCTACGGGGTTTACAAATATATTCTTCGGCATGTCCTCTACCATTCCTCTTTTTGCTCTTTGGTGGGGAGTCAACGGTTGGTTTCAAGGTTGGGGATGGCCTCCTTGCGCGAGACTTTTAACACACTGGTATTCAAAATCTGAAAGGGGCACTTGGTGGAGCATCTGGAGCACTTCCCACAATATTGGCGGCGCTCTAATTCCAATTCTGACAGGAGCGGCAGTTAATTGTTGTGGTTGGCG
This sequence comes from Chlamydiifrater volucris, assembly GCF_902806995.1. Taxonomy (NCBI): domain Bacteria; kingdom Pseudomonadati; phylum Chlamydiota; class Chlamydiia; order Chlamydiales; family Chlamydiaceae; genus Chlamydiifrater; species Chlamydiifrater volucris. Next base: position 1,004,913 of record NZ_LR777654.1, read on the forward strand.
AGGTGCCATGTACATTCCAGGAGTACTCTGTATTGGCATGGGACTGATCCTAATCAATCGTTTGCGAGACACGCCTCAATCATTAGGTCTTCCTGCGATAGAAAAACACCGAAATGATCCTCTTCCCAATACCCAGGAGTCAAACGTCACTGAAGAGGAGGAAGTAGAGCTATCGACAAAGCAAATCCTATTTACGTACGTGCTCTCTAATAAGTGGATCTGGTTATTAGCTTTGGCTTCGTTCTTCGTTTATGTAGTACGAATGGCTGTCAATGACTGGAGCGCTCTATTCTTAATAGAAACCAAACACTATGCTCCTGTGAAAGCCAATTTCTGTGTATCGTTGTTCGAAATTGGTGGCTTGTTTGGGATGCTAATAGCCGGTTGGCTGTCGGACAAGGTCTCTAAAGGAAAGCGTGGACCTATGAACGTCCTCTTTTCCCTAGGATTGATCATTTCCATAGCAGGAATGTGGTTTTATCGGGATTTGAATGTCCTTTGGATCGATGGATCTTTGCTCTTTACAATAGGTTTCTTCTTATTCGGCCCCCAAATGATGATTGGTTTGGCGGCTGCTGAGCTATCGCACAAAAAAGCCGCGGGAACGGCCAGTGGCTTTGCTGGGTGGTTTGCGTATTTTGGAGCAGCTTTCGCCGGTTATCCCCTGGGAAAAGTTGCTCAAGATTTTGGTTGGCAAGGATTCTTTGCTGCTTTATTGGCCTGTGGCGCAACCTCGTTGCTTCTATTCTTACCGACATGGAATGCCTCCCCTAAGCAGGAAGATAGAACTTAAACTGTTATAGTATTGGGAGTTATTTTGAACTGGATCCCTTTGCATTGTCACTCTCAATACTCTATATTGGATTCAACAAATTCAATAAACAGCCTAGTAGAGAAAGCCGTTGAGTTTAGTATTCCCGCCTTGGCTTTGACGGACCACGGAAATCTCTATGGAGCTATTCCTTTCTACAAAGAATGCACGAAGCATGGCGTCAAGCCTATCATTGGAGCGGAGCTTTATGTAGCTCCAAATTCTAGATTTGAAAAAAAGAAAGAAAAGCACCGACGAGTTGCTCATCATTTAATTTTACTCTGTAAAAATGATCTAGGTTATCAAAATCTCTGTAAATTATCTTCTTTAGCATTTACTGAAGGATTTTACTACTTTCCAAGAGTGGATAAAGATTTATTAGCAGAATATCACGAGGGCCTTATTTGTTTATCAGCTTGTCTCAGTGGATCTATCCCTCAAGCCATCCTTCACGCCCCAGATTCTTTGGAAACAGAAATACGGTGGTTCCATGATCTCTTCGGAGAGGATTTCTACCTAGAACTACAACTTCACGAGATGTCGGATGATTCTTTAGAAAAAATTGATGAAGAATGGCTGAGACAAGAACATAAAAACTTTGTTTTACAACAAAAACAGGTTAACACTGCCTTAATCGCCTCCAGCAAAAAATTTTCTATTCCTGTTGTGGCCACAAATGACATCCATTACATCCATCCTGATGATTGGCTAGCCCATGAAATCCTTCTAAACATTCAGAGCGGAGAAACCATACGCACGGCCAAGCAAAATACGTATGTCTCAAATCCTAAACGAAAATTCTATCCTTCAAGAGAATACTATTTTAAGTCTCCTGGGGAAATGCTAGCTATATTTTCTGATATTCCAGAGGCTATTTCAAATACCAACATCGTCGCAGAGAAGTGTAACCTTGAGTTAGATTTTGACAAAAAACATTACCCCATATACGTCCCAGAAGAACTCAAGGGGACTTCCTATACTGAGAAAGAACGTTATGAAGCATCTGCTAAGTTTCTCAGACAGCTCTGCGATGAAGGATTGAAAACGAAATATTCTCCTGAAGTTTTAGAGTACATAGCAAAAAAATTTCCAGGCAAAGACCCAATGAACGTAGTTAAGGAACGTCTGGAAAGTGAGATGTCTGTCATCATCCCTAAGGGAATGTGCGATTATCTACTCATTGTTTGGGATATTATTCACTGGGCCAAAGCTAACGGCATCCCTGTAGGGCCTGGAAGGGGCTCCGGAGCTGGGTCTGTCATGCTCTTTTTAATGGGTATTACGGAGATCGAACCCATACGGTTTGACCTGTTCTTTGAAAGATTTATTAACCCTGAAAGAATTTCTTACCCTGACATTGACATCGATATATGCATGTCTGGGCGAGAAAATGTGATCAATTACACTTTGGAACGACATGGCAGAGAGAATGTTGCTCAAATTATCACATTTGGCACGATGAAAGCCAAGATGGCCATTAAAGACGTGGGACGCACGCTAGATATCCCTCTGTCTAAAGTAAATTCAATTGCCAAACATATCCCAGACTTAAATACAACTTTAGAAAAAGCTCTAGAGATAGACCCTGATTTAAACCATCTGTACACTCATGATCCTGATGCTACTCAGATCATTGATATGGCTCTCAAATTAGAAGGCTCTATTCGAAACACTGGTGTGCATGCAGCTGGTGTTATCATTTGTGGAGAGAAGCTTATTGATAAAATTCCTATCTGCATATCAAAAGACTCTTCCATGATCACCACACAATACTCAATGAAACCCGTCGAGAGTGTTGGCATGTTGAAAGTTGATTTTCTAGGATTAAAAACTCTCACCAGTATTCGGTTAGCAATCAACTCAATTCAAAAAAAGACTGGCACGCAACTTAGCATTAGTAATCTTCCTCTTGATGATCTGAAAACTTTCGCTCTCCTACACCAGGGAAAGACTCTTGGCATATTCCAAATGGAATCCAAGGGCATGCAAGAGTTAGCTAAAAACTTACGCCCAGATACATTTGAGGAAATTATCGCTATAGGAGCCTTATATCGCCCAGGTCCCATGGACATGATCCCTTCTTTTATCAACAGGAAGTTTGGGAAAGAAATCATAGAATATGACCATCCTTTAATGGAGAGTATCCTTAAAGAAACGTTCGGAATCATGGTTTATCAAGAACAAGTTATGCAGATAGCAGGTTCCCTCGCCAATTATTCATTAGGTGAAGGTGATGTTTTACGGCGAGCCATGGGGAAGAAAGATGCTGAGCAGATGGTGAAAGAGCGTGCGCGTTTCTGTGAAAGAGCTTGTAACAATGGTATCGATTCTCAATTAGCAACAACCATTTTTGACAAAATGGAAAAATTTGCTTCCTACGGGTTTAACAAATCTCATGCAGCAGCCTATGGTCTTATTACTTACACAACTGCTTACCTAAAAGCTAACTATCCTAGAGAGTGGATGGCTGCATTATTAACTTCTGATCGAGATGACATTGAGAAGGTTGGAAAGTTAATTCGAGAAGTTAAAAACATGGATATTGCTGTATTACCTCCCGACATCAATGAATCGGACCTAGATTTTGTGGCTACGGATCAAGGTATTCGTTTCGCTCTTACAGGAATTAAAGGTGTTGGAAAAGGTGTCGTAGAGAGCATTTTAGAGGAACGTCTAGCCCGAGGACCTTACAAAGATATCTATGATTTTATATCCAGATCTGATTTGAAGAAAGTTTCAAAAAAAACCATAGAATGCCTTACAGATGCAGGATGTTTTGATTTTTCGGAACCCAATCGAGATAAAGCTTTGGCCTTAACAGAAACCATCTACGAATCCGTGGCCAAAGAGAAAAAGGAAGCTGCTTCTGGAGTGATGACCTTCTTTTCTCTGAAAACCATGCAAAAAGACTCTCCAGTAATCAAGAAAGATGTTTCTTTTGTTTCTAGAAGTAAGCGAGAGCTACTGAAAAAAGAAAAAGAACTGTTGGGAATTTATCTTACAGAGCATCCCCTAGATGCTATTAAACACCTTATTCCTCGACTTTCCGGAGTTCCTTTTAGCGAATTTGAGAACCTTCCTCACGCTGCAACTGTGAGGACAACATTTATCATAGACAAAGTTGTCACCAAAATTTCCTCGAAAGGGCAAAGACGATTTGCAGTCCTTAGAGTTAGTGATGGAGAAGATTCTGTTGAATTGCCTATATGGCCCGAGTTGTATGAAGAAAAACAAACTTTATTGGAAGAGGATCGCCTCATTTATGCTATTCTAACCATAGACAGACGAGGTGGAGAATCTCTGCGTTTACATTGCAAGTGGATGGCAGATTTAGCTACTGTAAATGAGAATATCATTACGGAATGCGATGAAGCGTTCGAGAAAATAAAAATTCAAATGCAAAAAGTCGCGTACATGACTTCTCAACCTTCTAACTCGATAGAAAAAAAACAGGCTCCCGCGATGAAAAAGCACACTACTGTTCTCAGTATGGATTTACGACAAATAAAACACAGTCACATAGTGACTCTAAAAGATCTAATTCAAAGTTACTCTGGAGATATTCCCTTAAAGTTAGTTTTTACAAGAGAAGATACTTTGGTAGGAACCGTTTCTCCTGATGAAAGTTTCTACGTATCAGAAGATTTAGAAGGTTTAGCTCGAGAACTGGAAGGGTTAGGGTTACCAGTGACGGTAGCTAAAGAGTAGTTAAGAATCTAATTTTCTCCCGTTGATAGCGTTAATAAATTCTGTTCTTTGTGATCCGTCTGTTCCTTTTGTGGTGATCCTGTAAGCGGGGACGAAAACTTTTTTTGTATCTATCACATAAAAGTTTTTCCCAAAAACTTTTGAAGCCAACGAGCGAATATCATCTTCACTGTGTTTTTCAGCAATCATTATTGATCCTTTGGGCTTCATAAGAGACACCAAAGACCGATTCATAGTTGTCATACAGTTAGTTAAGGGTTGAAACTTCCTAAAAGGAATTCCCACCCTGTCTCCTTGAACAAAGATTAACTTTTTCCTGTGGCAACTCTTGATTGACTTAGCCACGTGGAAATTTTTTGAAGCCAATCGCTCTATGAGCTGTTCTCTATTCATTGATCCCCCCATAGATATCAGCGTTTGCATAATGAGCATATCATGCCTGTCTGCTTTAGAAATTAGGCATTCTCTGAACCCTTGGGAACAATTCCAAGTCTCTGTATCCAAAACAACTTCCCCATTGACAAGACTCCATAACAACACACCTTCCAAAATTTCATAATCTCCACTTCTGGAAGGGACTTCTTTCTGGTACCTAGCTTTGAGAAGCACGTAAGGGAAAAAACATTGTTCCAAGTAAAGGTCTTGATTTTTGTACTTTAGGTTTTCTATCACTTGCTCGGGAGAATATGATCTTTCTATGATAAAGATTTGTTCGCTGCCTATCATTTTTTTAGCGATGCGGGTCCCTTTATTGAATACCTCTCTACCGTAACGAGCCGAAGCAGTCATTATAGTTCTCGCTCTTACAGAGTTATCCCACAAAAAAATACCTAAAAAAAGAAGAGAAATTGGGATAAAAGCAGAATAAACTATCTTTTTCATAAAACACCTTTAATTATTATTTTAATAAACAAAAAAATCTTTTATCAAATAAAAAAAACAAAAGTTCTTAAACAATATAATCACAAGGGATTTGACAAATTCACTTTTACTTTTCTATGATCGCCTATTAGGTTTTATGAGTTTTGAATTATGAATCGTGCAGTCGTCCTACTTCTTTTCTCCTCTTTGTTTTATTGTTCCTTGACAGAAAGCAAGCCTATTGCTTTTGAACCATTTATGGGAGGGAAGCTTTCTACAAAACGGTTTTCCCCAAAATACTCGCCCGAACGTTACATGGAAGATGGCAAGCAATTCTTAGCCAGAGGTCAGTACCATAAAGCTCTCACTTGTTTCCTAATTATCATTAACCATTTTCCCGGTCACGAACTACTTCCTGAGTCCCTGTTGCTGGCAGGAAAATGCCACCTGAAGAGAGAACAATTTGATTTAGCTAATAAACTGCTAAGTAATTACTTATCCCTACCTGAAGCGGCCTACTCACAGGAGCTGTTTGAAATGAAGTTACAAATTGCTGCCAATTTTGCGCAGGGAAGACGTAAGCATTTATTTGCTTTGGAGGGATTTCCAAAGCTTGAAAATGCGGATCAAGATGCATTTAATATTTATAACGAGGTCCTTTCAGCACATCCCTTCGAAAATCTGGGAGCTGTCGCTTTATTTTATAAAGGAGAACTCCTTCGGGTTAGAAAAGAATTTGATGAAGCGTTAAAAGTTTTCCAGAAATTGACTAAGCAATTTTCTTCGCATGAATTAGCCATAAAAGCATATATAGCGATATCTGAAATTTATGTGATTCAAAGTATTCCCGAACCACATAATACGACCTACTTAACGTTATCCAAAGCTAACTTAGACAAGTTTGTAAAAAAACACCCTAATCATCCTGCAGTCAAAGTCTTAAACGAAAACATCCGTAAAATTGAAGAATGTCATGCTAAAGGTCTCTATGGCACAGGGAAATTTTACGAAAAGAAAAAGAAGCCTATGGCCGCCAAAATTTACTACCAAACCGTAGTTTCCTTGTATCCAGAGACCTCCTGGGTAGCCAAGTGTGATAATCGTATAGCAAGATTGTCTCGAAAAGCTTAGTTCTTCACTCTCATGAGATTTCTATTCTTTTTAATTCTATCTTGTTCATTATCCTCCTGTATTGGTTATACCTTTGTTCAACCGCAAAGTATTCTTAGCAATTCGTGGGGCCAAGCCCCCATATATGTATGTCCCATTCAAAATGATCTAGGGGGGGAGTTTCTTTCTGCCATAACTAATGCTTTGGTTAGCAGAAACTTCTGTATTAGCTCCGAGGATTGTGCCGACTATGTGCTACTGGTAGAAATTATAAAGGAGGTTGACCGTAATGTTGGTTTTTCTTATGCCCCGAATAAGCAAGGAGAAGAGATTCAAAAACATTTCCTAGTATCTGACGAAGGACGCCTTTCACTCACTGCAGACGTAAAACTTAGAAAACTTTCTTCCGGAGAAATTATTTTTACTAAGAGAGTGTTCTCTAATGAAGTTGTCTTTGATTTTGAGCCCGATGTTGGAATAGAAAATGCTCATGATTTTTCTCTGGGCCAATACGAAATGTATGGAGAGGCTAAGAAAAGCGCTCGAAAGACATTGTTGACAACCGTAGCTCAACTAATTGCGAAACAGATGTACTATGACCTTGTCTAAAGTCCAACAAACCTTCCCGGCTGTTATGGGAGAGCTACATAACATGCTGGATTTTGTTAAAAGAGCTGGAAAAAAAACTGCTCTAGGCAAAAATCGTCTAGCCAAACTAGAACTAGCCTGCGAGGAATTTTTAGTTAACATCATTTCTTACGCGTACGATACTGCCTCTTCCGTAGGGATCATCAATATTCTATGTAGAAATTCTTCAGAATATTTTGAAGTGACAATCACAGATCATGGAAGACACTTTGATCCCGCTCAAGCTGTTATAGAAACCCCAACCGACAAACCCTTGAAGGATCGAGAACCTGGAGGATTAGGAATTTTCCTCGCCCGTTCATCCGTAGATGAAGTGCGCTATGAACGGCTTAACAATACCAATATGTTGCGTATTTATACCTATTTTAACAAAGAATAGCTATCAAAACCTGCTTCTTAAAACAAAAGCCTTTATTAGATCCTTTTATGTACAATCAATTAAACGGTAAACCCCAGAATCATAAATCTATTTTTTATCTACCATGTCTCTAACTACGTGTTGAAAAACAAAACTAAAAATGGCGATATTTGTCTCTAAAAGTACATCAACATAGCTCATCCAATGGGTTCTCGTTTTCTTAAGCAATTTCTTTCTTTTTTAACCTTTTTAGTAATAAACCAATCTTTTTTACTTTTAGCAGCTTTTGACCCAACTATCACTTCCTCTCTCAAACTTTCTGGAGAAAGTCTTCTTCTTGTCAACGTATCTAATGGGGATATTTTGTATGAGAAAAATTCTGAGACTCCCATCTATCCTGCCAGCATGACAAAAGTTGCAACAGCACTTTTTATTCTTGCTTGCTATCCAGAAATTCTAGAAAAGTACGTCACCATAAAAAAAGATTACCTATCCACGATAACCCCAGAAATCAAAAAAGAGTCTGGATACCGAAGCCCGCCTTATTGGCTGGAGAGCGATGGAACTAACGTAGGGTTAAAACTAAGAGAAGAAATCTTGGGAAAGGAATTATTCCTCTCTCTCTTGATTTGTTCTGCCAATGATGCAGCTAATGCCCTTGCTGGAGCTTGCTCCGGATCCATTCCCAAGTTCATGGAAGAACTCAACATTTTCTTGAAGCAAATTGGCTGTACTTCCACTCATTTTAACAACCCTCATGGGTTACACCATCCAGATCACTTCACCACAGCAAGAGACCTAGCTCTAATTTTTCGTCTCGCATTAAAATACCCCCTATTCCGGGAAACGATAGCTACTACTCGATATAAATCTCTTGAAACCAATTTAGAGCCTGGAAGAATTTTCCAACAAACGAACAAAATGGTAATTCCTTCCTCGCAATTTTATTATCGATATGCTGTGGGAGGAAAAACAGGCTCTACAAAATGTGCAGGGAAAAATCTGGTATGTGCAGCGAAAAATCATCGTCGGGAAGTTATTGTTGTAGCATCTGGATATCATAAATCTGTAGCAGTTCTATACGATGATGTAAGATCCTTATTTGAAGTAGCTTTAAATGAACCTTACCAAAAAGATTACCTACTTCCTCCGGGATCGTCTTTTTCTATATCTTTCAGTAATAGTTGGAAAAAAGTCAGGGTTCCACTGCCCGAAGGGATCTATTACAACTTCTTCGCCTCGGAAGGGAAAAAACAAGCATCCATGATCTTTCAGCAAACCCTAAAAACTCTTCCTATAGCAGAAAACTTATGCTTAGGAGAAATCCTAGTTCTTGACCATACTGGTAACACTTTGTCATCTTTCCCCTTGGTAACAAAAAAGCGACTCACTCATAGCTTATTATCGAGATTTTCTGTCTTTCTAGCAAAAAAGGCTCTCCCTTTTTCCCTTATCATATACACTCTACTCCTATTGAAAAAAAGGCGATCTAGACACCGGTCTCGAAGCATTTTTTCATAATTTGATATATTTTTTTTTGCACTTTAACTAGAATCCCCGCTGCCTTTTTGTATCTTTGAGAGATTTCAGTAAGGTCTTAGTATTCCCTGGTTTTTGACTGGTTGCGCAACAGTTTCTTTGGGAGCCTTATGAGGGTCCTTAAGGACTGCTTCTCTTGGTCTTCTCTTACTAAAGAGATAGAATCTTCAAAGCTGAGGAAAACTCCTACCGATCACCAATTATGAAAGTATACTCAACAACCGCTTCATCAAGAGTTTGTATTTTATGTATTCCAAGATTCATCTTTTCGTTGCTACGACAATCATCGCTACTGGTCAATCTGAATGTCTTGCAAATGTTGTATCCTTTAAGTCATTGTTTGTTACAGAATCTCTCTACAAGGAGGCTGTAGCTATTCCCGTAGCAACACTCCCCTCTCCCGTCGAGCATGATTCAAAAGATCCCCTCCAAGAACCACCTTCAGCGCCGGTCAAAGCGCCTTCAACTGAAAACTCACTTGAAGAAATCTCGTGCACTTCCGAACCAGTAGAGAAAGAAATTGAGTCCACAGGAACATCTTCCGGCTCCCCAGCATTTAACGAAGATCTTAATTGTAGGGCTCCTTGTGAAGGATTTTGCTACAATTTGTTTTCCTTTAAGGAATTGCTGTCTGATTATGGGCCAAGCAGTGATGTCGATCTACTTTACGAGCATGGATTTGTTTTTCTATCTTGTGTTTTAGAACAACTACAATGGGAGTAAGAATTAAACTTTGAAAATCACGGAGTACATTCCATCTCCGGATCCAGTGGTAGGCAGAAGTTTGGTTTCCTTCTCTACTTCCCAGCCAAAGGTTTTAACAAAAAATTTTTTTTGCTCTTCATTTTCCTGAGGGAGCAGGGAGCAAGTGATGTAGACCAACCTGCCTGAGCTGCAGACAAACTGTCTGGCTTCATTAACAATTTTTCTTTGAAGAGTTACCCACAGAGATAATTTCTTGGAGGATAATAACCATTTTCCTTCTGGGTGTCTGCGGAAAGTCCCCGACCCCGAACAAGGGGCATCTATAACAACGACATGACATCGTTTAGTATACTTGTTCAAGGTCTTCCTATTTACAATTGAAAAGTTCGTATTTCCTGAACGAAGTAAGCGTTTTTGGGCCTGTCTCAAGGCAACTTTTCGAATATCGTGCAGGAGAATTAAGGATGCTTTCTCTGCAAACACTAAGCTTTTACCTCCTGCTCCTGCGCAATAATCAAGCACAACATCTGAAGCAGTGATGGGTACTTCTTGGGAGACTTTTTGAGAAGACAAGTCTTGAAACTCAAAAAGTCCTTCATTAAATTCTTTGGTCCTTTGCAAAGGATATCTTTCCACCAACCGTATTGCACCAGGAATCGAACTACTAACCTCCCCTACGAATCGTCCTTCCCACCTATGCAGCAATTCCTTAGGAGAAATTTTTTTGGTATTCACTCGAATACTAGTTGGTGCCTCTTCTTGAAATAGAGCCAAACACTGCCTCACGTATTCCTCTGGATAGCAATCTTTTAACAAAGATAGAAAATCGTCAGAGACAGAGTAGTAAATCGCTTGCGAGCAAGGACTATCTTCTTTGAGAGTCTTTAGATCCTTTTCCAGTATTAAGGAGACAAGGTTCTCTGAAGAACATCGTTGATTCGTTTCTTTTAAGTAATATTTTAAAAAACGAAAATTCCTAATGATAAGATAGAAACACTCACTGATAAACTTACGATCTTTGGACCCTAAGGATTTATTATTTTTAAAATACCAGGCCAGCACTTGATCTGAAGGACTAAGGAAACTCGCTTCAATGAATTCCCGCAAAACCCGTTGTAAATGATATGCACGAAAAGGAACCATAATAGTGCTCATGATAAAAAATCTTCTCTTTTTCTTCAGACAGATTTTCTACTAGAGACCACTTCTTCCATCAAAGATTGTTTAAATTCCTCTTTGCGATTCCATAACCAACTCTCCAGAGTAACTCCCAATAGCCAATCTATCTTAATACCTTTGTCAATAACAGTGTCTATAAAAAGGAGTATTTCCTGGATCTCTCTAGCATCCTTAGCTAAAGGAAATACTTTCTCTCTTCGAAGCTCTTGTAAAAGAGCCTGACCTATAATAATCTGGCTATTTTTAAATACCTCCACATTTTGTTCGTGTATTAATTCCCATTCTCCCAAAATTCCTCTGCCCTGGTTTGAGTGTAATCCTCTCTCTATACATCTCCACATAGGCAATGTATTGACAACAAAAGCTTTAACCAACTCTTTAGTCAACAAACAAAAATCTTCAAAACTAAATTTTGTTAAGGATAAAAAATTATTGATTACTCTACTTTCTATTTCTCCAATTTTAACATCCCGATGATTAATAGAAACTGTAAGAAATTTTTCCAACAAGCGACTTCTCACTTGATCAGCTACACAGGTCTCGGACATCAAAAAATCCAACAGTGTTTTGAGAAGAAATGTCTCATTTTGCCGGATCTTAATGACGTCATGCATGAGATGCTTCAGAGAGCTACTAATAGAAATTCCCTTTTCAGCAAGGTAAGAGATCTCTTTTTTTGATGCCGTTGGAGAATATTTCTCTACTCCACTTTGAAAAACTGTAGTAATTTTAGATTGATTCCTTTGAAGCCCTGCATGCAAAAATTCTTTTATCCTCAAGAGCTTATTTATAACATCCCGTCGTTCTAAAATATCGTTACCTGTAAACTTGCTCAGCCACCTACGCTGCCATCGTTTTTCTTCATTCAACCTCCTGTCAAGGATGCCAAGAAGTTTCGTGAGTTCTAAGTAAGATTTACCTTCGTGACAAATAAGTTTATCTAAGACAGCAGCAAAAATAGATACATCTTGAGTTTGAGATTCTAACAAACCATCCCCTGCAAAAATAATCATGATTTGTCGTAAATCTCTATCGTAGACTATGTCTACCCTGTTGTCTCTAACAGATAGCTCTATCACCCTGAGATAATAGTCCGTCGAAAAAGAAAAATCTAACATAGGCATGAAAGAATGCTGAGTGCGTCCAAGACAAAGCCTTTACATAGAATTACTCTGAAAACGAAGAGAAATCTAATTTTTTCCAGCCACGGAAAAATCTTTTTACTATCGCATTAAGCTGTTTATCAAAAGCAACATCATTATGGTAATAAGCTTTAGCAATGGTAGCCGCGTTTGCTCCTACAGTCTGATCAATAATGTCTCGATTTAGATTCGGATTTGATTCATAAAGTTTTGATACCAAAGACTCTAGCTCTTTGATAAATTTCTCTCTCAGTCCAAATAACAGGTCCTGAACTAACAACTTCTCATCTTCTCCCAGAGCAGAAAAATCTTGCAGCAATTGAGCTAAAAGTTTCTCTGTCTCATAACTTCTCAAAGGATCAAAATCCGATAAAGAAGTCATCATATTGGAAGCTTCATAGCGTATGGAAAAAGTAGGAACCATACACAGCTTTAAGAGTGCACGCATAGCAGGAACGTTAGAAGTGCCCTCAGAAATACTCTCCACAGCTACGTGACCACACAACTCTTGTATCTCGCGCCACTTCGTTGAAGATTCAGGGGATAATTCTCGAATTAGAGTTTGTTTAATACTCTTTTCTAAGGGAATGCCCAAAAATAAAGATCGAACATCATCCACTCTTCTTAAAGCCATCAACATCAGCTTCGCCGCAGCAATTACAGATTCCTTGCTATGAGCGGGAATCTTAAATTGTAATGGAGATAAAACAACTCTAACAAAACCTGCTTTTAATCTTTTATTATACTGTTGGGCAAGAGAATCTTGAGAACTACTGGATTCTCGAGAATTATAACTTTCATCCCTCCGAACACCAAAATCTACACCCCTAAAACTCTCAGAAGAGGCGCTGCTTTTATTGGAACAATAACAACACCTTCGTATAACCCCCCAAACCCTTCGAGCTATGGAAAATATCCTTCGCAATAGATTCCTAAAAAATCCTGTTGGAAGTTCTTGTTCCACCCGACCATGAAGGTCATACTCAGAAGCATACTCCTCTGTCCGAGGTGTTCCCTCCTGAGACTCAAAAATCTCTTCAGTACACTCAGAAATCCTGTTATCTAAATCCTCAACTTCATCCAAGGAATCACTGTCTTCTTGGTTACTACCAACTTTTTGAGACCCTATATCTTCTGGCTGAATTCTTGAATCTTCTCCTCTAGGAGGTATCCCGCTAACCATCTTACAAACTCCCTATCTACTCATTTCTAGGTGGGAACATATCATTTATCATAACTTGCTTAGCAACAAGGGAAGATGTTGGCGTTTGTTTCTCCATATGCTTAAACAAAAGTTGAGTAGAATTTAAGTTTGACTCCACCAATCCTTTGCTATACCTGGGGTTGGCTTTTTCAATTTCTTTCTGCAACAAGGAAATCAATCCTTGAGCCTGGTTTGTCATGTTCTCTAGAGCTTTATTAAAATCTCTGGGAGACTTCTCTTTTAAAGCTTGGAGATCCTGTCCTAACCGAGCCAAGTCGGAATCAGCAGTATCATTTATTTCTTCCATAAGCTCTTGCACGTTGGATGCTGTCCCGGCTTCTAACAAAAACATCATCATTATGTTCGCTGTATCCCACCATCCTCCGTCATTACCTTCCACGAGGGCCTTGTCTAAAATTTGTCTTGTGTTGGTCTTGACTTGCTTTAACAGACCGGGGTTTGATGCAGGCCCTTTGGCCTGTTTGTGGGCAGTTTTCCTAACTTCCTCAAGAGATTGTGAGGTAATCCCAAGTCCTAACATCTTGTACTCCACTGGACGTTCTGCTTCGAGCTTTACCCAGCTGTCCCTTAGTATGCTTGCGGGATCCCATCCTTTAGTTTTCATCCCTTCCTGGATAGCTTGTTTTAACCCTGCCACTAGAGGGCTATCAGAGGGACTTGGATCAAAGGACTCACCAATCTCTTCGTAAACATGCTCTCCATCATCAACCTCTTGCATCCTTTGCTGCATTAGACCCTCATTATCTGGAGTCTCATAAATACTTTCCTCGTCAGAAGTGCGGGAACCTCCCTCACTGGCAGTGTGATAACTACCTTCACTGCTAACAGTGTGATAACTACCTTCACTGCTAGCTGTTGCGTAAACACTTCCTTCTCTACTGGAATCGGAAGTTTCAAACACATTGTCATCATTTCCAGGATACTTGATTTCCTCGTAGATATGCTCCTCATCGTCAGAACTGCTAGAAGAAATCATGGACTTCCTGTCAGATCCCTCCGAGCGCCCCTTTGTGAGCAACTTAGCTAGATCTCTATCTGCCACTTCTACGTCACCATTTTTTGATGTTTCTAAAGTATGGACCTCAGAATTTGAACGACTTCGACTTGGGGGTGTTGTGGGAGCAAAACCAGAATAAATTCCAACTTCTACCTGATCTCTACCCGTTGCATCTTCTCCTGCTAAATTTGGAGCACTACTGCTTCTATTTGGAGGTGTTGTGGGAGCAAAACTGGAATAAATACCTGTCTCTGGATTACGCAATTCTGGGGCACTTCGAGACTTATTCATTCCTCCTTTTCCGAATAAGGAACGCACTTTTTCTGATAATTTGGCTAAAAAACCCTTCCCTTCACCAGAAACTTTATGGGAAGAAGAGGAGGAGGCAGAAGAAGTTGAAGAAGAGGAGGCCATCCGTCCTCGAGCAACATTACCTACTCTTCCAGACGTTCCCGCAGACTCTCCTTCGGAACTCGAAACTTTTCTATCACCTAAACTACCTTCAGTTTTTCGAGGCCCTCCGCTGGATGTAGCTCCCTCCCATCGTACTCCCCCTGAAGACCCTTGATTTGGATCAATAGTCATTAGAATCTCCCAACAAAAAAAGAAAAAAATCAAAAATTAATTATCTTAATTTTAAAAAATTATTTATTAATAAAACAAACTTCAGAAGAAATAGAATTAAAAATAACAAAGAAAACAAAAAAGCCTTTTAATCAAAACTGATTAAAAGGCTTCTAATAAAACAAATAAAAAACAGAAATTAGTCGTTAGGTGGGAATAAATCGCATACTAATACCAACATAGCATTATCGCTAACGCTGGGATAAGCTTTTTCTATCTCCCTGAGTAAAAACTTAGAATGTCCAGCATATTGCCCAACTAAGCGATAGTTTGCATGAGGGTTGGCCTTTACTAATTTTCCTCTTTCAGTTTCTAGCATTTTTTGACCCTCCTTCAGCAAAGTCACCAACCCCTTGCTGTATTCCTTTAACCCCTTACTTTTTAATTTCTCCATATCTTCCCCTATTTGAGCAAGTAGCGAATCATGAATCTCATTTAACTCATTCATAAGATTTGCTGGGCCCTCAAGAGAATTTTCTGCCTGAAGCAGAAACAAGAAAAATATATTCGCTTTATTCCAATTCCCTGTTTCGTTACCTTCATAAACGGCATCCGACAAAAGGTTTCTTACATTACTTTTGATGTTTTTTAAACGTTTACCTTGACGGGTTATCCCCCGGGCCTTTTTAGCCAGGGCTTTCCTTTTTTCGCCTATGGTTTCAAGTAACAGTCTCTTTCCCATAAGCCTATATTCCAAAGGAGTTTCCTTTTCTACTGTCTCCCAAAGTTCTCTCAATTTTTTGCTGTTAACTTTAATATTCTCGGCTTCCTTGGAGATATTTTTCAGCCCCTTGACCAATACATCAGTCTTTAATCCTTCCTGAGAAGAAATGCTTTCTGAAGAACTTGAACGACTAGAAGAAGATCCGCTAAACCAGTTCACCACTCTATGCATTAAATTTCTAAGAGGACTTGAAGATTTTCGCGAACTACTACTAGAATGACTTCCAAAACTTCTATTGCTATTCGATCGACTAATATTGCTAGCGACACTGGAAGTTTTACTTTCCGTAGAACCAGAGGAAAATTCGTCATCCGCATCATAAGATACTTTACGTCCTCCTATACTTCCTTGAGCACCTCCTTCCGCACCAAGATCTCTTTCCCATGGATTATTATTTTGATTACCGGTTGGATTTATGCTCATACTGACCTTGCTAGTTAAAAATTAATAAAAAGTGTTCTTGCCAGCACTAGGAGAAAAAGTTTTTCTCCATGAAGCTTTACAGCTTCTTTAATCCCTTCACAAGTCGCTTATATACAAAGAATTGTCTACTCCTTCTTTCAGCTAAGCTGTTCCTAAAAACTTTTTGAGGTAATTTGTCAAAATGCAACAAAGCTGTTCTAAACTACCCTCACTAAAGCTTGTCCTATGAAGCAAAACACTTGATTTTTCAAAAAACTCTTGCGTCTATGTCTCTCAAATCTGGCGCGTATGGCGCTCGAGCATTAAAAATCTCCTAAAGAAAAGGTCTTTTTCTGTTGTCTAAAGCCCCGCACAAAACCATTAATTGGTCCCCACTTTGGGATTGCAATTGCGCTTTTGAGACTTTCTCTAAAACAGTAACTGTGAGTAGGGATAAGTCTTCTCGTAAAGATTATCACCAGGGCCTCCCAAAATCTGATCTCATCAGATGATATTGACCAACCCATGAGGAGAAGTAAAAACACGTTATTCTTTAAATATGAGACGCTTAAAGCTCTGTTGACAAAAGTATTCCTTGTTTTTTCAATCCCTACATTTTTCAAAGGCAATGGGGCGACTAAAATAGGCAATAGAACCGGCACAGATTTGATCGACATAAAATAAAAAACGTTTTGTTTTTGTTTATTTTATAATAAAAACAAAACAAACCAAACGAATTTTATTTATAAAACAAGACGACAACAAAGAAAATAATGATCTTTGCAAACAAAATAACTACAAAGAGGTATGCGAAAGAACTTCCAATCCGGGCAACATGCCGTGTTCAATAAATTCGAGGGAAGCTCCCCCACCTGTAGAAACAAGAGAAACTCTGTCAGAGACCCCAGCTAAATGGGCAACAGCACCCGCATCTCCCCCACCAATGACACTCACAACATCTTGAAGAGAAGCCATATACCGCGCTATTTCCAACGACCCTTTGTCAAAAGGAGATACTTCGTAGACTCCAACGGGACCATTCCAAAAAATAGTTGCCGATTTAGAAAAAACATCCATAAATAACTGTAGAGTTTTAGGGCCTATATCTAATCCCTCAAGATGAGAAGGAATTCCTTCGTCAATGATCATAGTTTCTACAGCAGCTTCAGCACTAGCTTCCTTAGCAACAACAGCATCAATAGGCAAAAAAACTTTCACTCCCTTATCTTGTGCTTTGCGAAGGATCATCTCAGCCATAGGAGTACCAGATTCCTCACACAAGGATCCTCCAATGTTTTTTCCCAAAGCTTTCAAAAAAGTATATCCCATACCACCAGCCAGTAAAAGATTATCTACCTTATCTAGAAGCGATTCTATAACACCTATTTTTGAAGACACTTTGGCTCCCCCGAGGAGGGCAGAGAAAGGTTTCTTTGGATTTTGAATCAAATTTTGTCCCAAAAACTCCAACTCCTTTTCTACCAAAAATCCTGCAGCAGACCTATTTGGGAAAAACTGAGGAACTACGTACACTGAGGCATGCTTTCTATGCGATGTTCCAAATGCATCATTAACGTAAAAGTCTCCGTAGGAAGCTATGTTGGCGGCAAATTCTGGGTGTTTTTCCGGATGTTTTTCCCCATCATGGAAGCGGAGATTTTCCAATAGCAGCACCCTTTCCGAAGGTAATTCTGCAACAGCTGCAGCAACCTCATCTCCCACACAATCAGACGCTAAAGGCACAGGGAACCCTAAAAAATCAGATAGTCTTTTGGCTACAGGACGAAGACTATAAGCAGTTTCAAAACCATTTCCTTTAGGTCTACCCAAATGGCTCATAATAATTACTGCAGCTTTCTTTTGTAACAAGTAACGAATAGTAGGGAGGGCTGCCTTAATACGCGTATCATCTAAAATCTTGCCATCTCTTAGAGGAACATTGAAATCCACCCTGACAATAACTCGTTTACCTTCTGGAGATAAATCTCTTACAGATAAAAAGCTTTCTTTCATACTACTATCCTTGAATTGCCATTAGTGTAAGACATCGCTACAAATTAGCATGGATGATGCCTTTGAAACTCTTTGAGTTCCCTTCTAACCAAAAACCGCTCTTAAAGCAAAGAAAAAGACTACAGAAAAGAAGGCTCCTGCAGGAACGGTGATAAACCATGACATTATGATATCTTTAATAATATTCAAATTTATAGCACGTATACCTCTAGCAATGCCTATTCCTAGAACAGCACCAACGACTACATGCGTAGTGGAAACAGGAAGTCCTAAAGCAGAAGCTAAAGCTATGGTAAGCGAAGAACCAAAACCGGCAGAAAACGCCCTAGAAGGCGTTAACTCAGTAATCTTACAACCCACTGTTTCTATCACCCGCCAGCCCCAGGTAGCCAATCCAATAATGAGGACAACGCCTCCCACTCCCATCAACATTGAGACCATTACTGGTGAGTACCTATGAGGGTACAATACCTTAATTACAGCAAGCAAAGGAGCAATCGCATTAGCAACATCGTTAGACCCATGGGCAAAAGCCATGAAGGCTGCGATAACAATTTGTAAATAAGCAAAAATCCTTTCCACCAACAAGTACTTTATTCCGTAATCTCCACCTCGAATCTTTAGTCTTTCCGTCAATGATCCCTCCACCGGAGATGAAGATATAGTCTGACTTTTTCTCATTCGCAGTAAGAAAAAACAAAAAGCAAAGGCTAACATTCCTGTACCCAGGACAACAGCTCCCCGCTCGTAAAAGGATAGCTTCGAAGCATAACTACTTCCTCCCAGAACGATAGCTGTCATAGTAGAAAGGATTACTAGAGCCATCAAAGGCGCAACTCTAACAACTGCCCGAACGGGATCAGATTTATAAAAGACTGTCTTGCGAATGATAGTAAAGACCAGGTGCGCAATACTTCCGCCCAAGATAGGGGAAACCAGCCACCCAGATACTATAGACCCTACAGCTCCCCAGCGAATAAACAACCCCTTCCCTACGGACAAACCAGAACCTATAACAGCTCCAATAATGGAATGAGTCGTGGACACAGGCCAACCGAAGAAGGATGCTAGCTGAAGCCAGACACCTGTAGCCAATAGCGTAGAGGTCATGGCAAAAACGTACTCCAAGGAGCTTCCCGTATATTTGGAAAGATCTATTATCTGCCCCTCGATAGTTCCCGCTACACGGTTACCTAGAAATATAGCGCCCAAGAGCTCAAAGATCGCGGCTACAACAACCGCTTGTCTTAAAGTCAATACCCCAGAACCAACACTAGTCCCTACAGCATTCGCTACATCGTTGGCCCCAATGTTCCATGATGCATAACAACTGCAGAGAACAATAAAACATAGAAGATAAAACATAGAAAACGACTTACTTGTCTTCCAAAGTCATATTGATTCTATTCGCTAACTTCTCTGAAGCATCAGAAACCCCTGCTGTACGCTTAATAACCCTGAGCCAAAGGTACAAATACTTCTCCGTCATCACTAAATCATCGTGGAATAAAACTTTCATCAATTTTCTTTGTAAAACATCTGCTTGGTGCTCAGCCTTGGCAACATCTTTGACATACTCTCTAGCTTTATCAGCTTTGCGACCTCCAAAAGAGCTTTCTAACAATTGGTTAAACTCTTGAATAAGAGTTGCTGCTATGCCAAAGGCTTCCAAATTCTTATCCAGGAAGTCAAAAAAAATAGCCTCAAATTCTTCAAGAAAAGTCAATTGCTTGACTGTCAACAAAATTCCCACATCCTCGGCAGCATCGGCAATACTATCTTGCACAGAGATAATTTCCAATAAATCCACTCGAGAAACGGGAGTAAATATGCCCATAGGCAAATGATTTCGCATATCATTCTTGATACAATCTGCTTGGTACTCTTTTTCAGAAATGTCCTGAGCGATTTCCTCTACTTCTGAATACCGTCTGTCCCGTACAGCGGAAAAAATCTCCGGCAACAAAGAAACACACTCCACAACAACCTCTAGGTGCGCTTGGAGAGGCTCAAAAGGAGATTGACCAAAGAGTCTAGCTAGAGTTTGCATAAGAATAACCTTTTTCGCCATAATAGCTATATTTTACGATCTTGTAAATGACTTATGCCCCGTTCTCCAATTCTGCAAGTTGCTGACCTTGATATCTCCCTTGTGAAACACAAAAAAATTTATCCCGTGGTGGAGTCCGTCTCTTTTGATCTGTATAAGCAAAAAACTTTGGCTATTATAGGCGAATCAGGGTCAGGAAAATCGTTAACAGCTCAGGCACTCCTCAGCCTTTTACCCAAAACCCAGTTTCTCATAAAAGGTTTAGCTCTTTATAAACAACAAAATTTGCTCACACTGCCTTCAAAAGTGACAAGAACAATTCGTGGAAATAGGATTGCTATGATTTTTCAGAATCCTATGGCCTCTTTAAATCCTGTGTACACCATAGAACATCAGCTAACTGAAGTCGTATACACCCACCTTGGCATACCCTCGCATTCTATTCGTGAGCTTCTATTGCATGCCCTTCAGGAGACACGTATTCAAAACCCCGATCAGTGTCTCAAATCTTACCCTCACCAACTTTCTGGAGGTATGCTGCAAAGGATATGTATAGCCATGGCTCTTCTGTGCCGTCCAGACATCCTGATAGCAGATGAGCCTACGACAGCGTTGGATGTCTCTGTCCAACACCAAATCCTTTCCTTGCTCAGAGATTTACAGGATAAAACAGGCATGGCAATTCTCATAATTACTCACAATATGGGCGTCGTAGCAGAAATTGCCGACGATGTAATAGTCCTGTATGCTGGTAGAACTATTGAAAAAGGTTCTGTCCAACAAATTTTCGATAACCCCTCTCACCCCTATACGCAAGCACTCTTTGCTTCAAGACCTAATTTAGTAGGACAAGTGAACACTTACCTAACAACTATGAAAGGATCCCCACCCCACCCTACACAATATCCGTCGGGGTGTCGTTATCACCCACGCTGCCCCAAAGTTATGGAAAAATGCAAGCAATGCCCCCCATCAAATATTGCTATTGGTGACAAACATGAGGTGAAATGTTGGCTGTATGATTACTAAACCATTGTTACTCAACGTTGCAGATCTGAAGAAATATCACTACAAAAGCTCAGGATTGTTTGCAAGCAAACAAATCATAAAATCCGTAGACGGCATCTCCTTCACCATGAAACATGGGCGAATCTTAGGAATTATAGGCGAATCAGGGTCAGGAAAAACTTCTCTAGCGTTAATGCTTGCCGGCTTATCCATACCTACCTCAGGCTCTGTGTTCTTCGATGGTATCAATGTACATAAGCCTCAAAAAACAGAAATCCCTATTCTAAGAAAAGAAATCCGAATGGTATTTCAAGATCCCTTTTCTTCTCTCAATCCAAGAAAAAACATCCTCAGCAATTTGGGAGAAATTCTTTTGCGCCAACGAATAGCTAAAAATAAAGACGAACAAATCCAACTTGTAACAAGCGCTCTTAACAAAGTTGGCTTACCGGACTCCGTCCTATACATGTATCCTCACCAACTTTCCGGTGGGCAACAACAACGATTATCTATAGGGAGAGCTATCATAGGGAAACCTAAATTAATTATCTGTGACGAAATTGTTTCCGCATTGGACCTCTCCACACAAGCACAAATCCTGAATATGCTCAAAGACTTGTATATTTCATTAGGGATTAATTACCTGTTCATCTCCCATGATTTGGCTGTGGTTAGACATTTTTGTTCGGACATCATCATCATGTATCGAGGGAAAATTATGGAAACCGGAAGTACAGAAAGCGTCTTTCAAAGTCCCAAGCATCCGTACACCAAGTTACTATTGAACTCTCAACCAGCAGCAACCCCTAATCAAGCAAGAAGCCGGGCTCCCAATCCTTTCGAGTTAACTACCCCCAGTGACACTCCCAGCCCAGAAGGATGTCCCTTTTACTCGCGTTGCCCCTTCAGAAAAAAGCTATGCAAAACAGGACCTATACCAAGAAAAACCGACCTCTTACAGACATACGATTGTATTTGCTAACCCGTCTCTCAAACACCACACAGCATGTCACGAAGATACCTTCGATAGGAGCGTCTCCAGCTCTGTGAATTGCTTCTCATTTTCAAAGTGAATAGAGATAACCCCCCTACCCCCCTTAGATCGAACAGTAACTTTAGAAGAAAACACCGACGAAAGCTTCTCGGTCGCTGAAGTTATCTGCTCTTCAGGAATATTACGTAAAACAATATCCTCTCCAACAAAAGCAGAAACTCTCGCAGATTCTCCACTCTTGAGCATCTTCTTAGCCAGTATTTCAGCTTCCCTAACTGCCAATCCTTCTTTCACAATTGCCTGAACCAGCTCTTTCCTAAGGGGAAGATCTTCCAACATCAGGACAACCTTAGCATGCCCTAATGATAGACTGCCTTCGCGAATGTACTGCTTTATACAGTCTCCCAAGGTAAGTAGCCGTAAGTAATTAGCAACTGTAGAACGTTTCTTCCCCACCTTTTTGGCCACCTGATCTTGAGTCAAACCAAAAACATCTATCAGCTTTTTAAAAGCCTCTGCCATTTCCATCGGGTTAAGATTAACCCTCTGAAGATTTTCAATCAAAGTAGCTTCTGCAGCAACCTGGTCCTTAGATGCCCGCACCAATACGGGAATAGTCGTAAATCCAGCCAATGCAGAAGCTCTCCAACGACGCTCCCCAGCAATAAGTTCGTAATATAAAACCTTACCCCCACTCTTTATCTCCCTAACAACCGGGGGTTGAATAAGACCAACGGAGCGAAGAGACTGAGCCAATTCTCCCAGCTCTTCCTCCGAAAAGTGCTTCCTTGGTTGAAATGGACTTACGCGAATAGATTCAATCGATACCTCTACTACTCTGTCTTCAAAATCTTTATCCACAGCGGCTAGACTCCTTATCCTCCATCAAGAGATTTCCATCATATAGGGAATATTTTTTTGTAGGCTATTGTTTACTCACAAATGTAAGCTTATCCCGAACGTTTACGAAAAAAATACTTCCTTATAGACTGAAAGACTACAGAAAAGGTACCTCATTATGCAAGAAAACAGAGCCTGTAAAACACGAAAAAATTTTTTCTCTCTTCAAGGAATCTTCCTTTGTCTTTGCGTTAGCGCTACGTTATTAACGAGCGTCCTATTGCAAAAAGAATATCGATACCGTAAAAAAATCATTAGCGACTACGATTGTTTTTTTTCTTCCTTTCTACAGTGTTCTCGTATAAAGCTCCCTCAGATAGAGGCCCCTTTCCTTAAAGCAGAAAAGATTTTCTGCCAGCGATCGAGTCAATTAGCCTCCTACTCTCACTTTCTAGCTTCGACGTCCTTTCTTGCAGGAGATAGACAAAAAGGCTCTTTGTACAACAACGTAGCGTATAACAACGCTTCCATGCTGTTTAATGCACCCAAAATTGCAGCCTTACAGAACAACATCATCCTTGCTCAAACTCAAGAAAACTTCTCCGAGGCCCTTCAACTAACTAAACAACTACTGCAGGACTTGTCCAAAGATAAAAGCTCCTACCCGCACCTCTACTTCTGTTCCTTGCTGCGCGCCGCTTACCTAAGCAATAAAGCAGGAGTCGACGCCAGAAACTTCAAAAAAGAAATAAAGAATCACCCTCTGTACAGTTCTTATTGTAGTTTCTTGGATCAAAAATATTGGAAGTTTGCCAATTACATGGAAAGTCTCTAGGAATATGCACATTGTTCTAGCTTATCGAAGAGTGTCTTTCTCTTCCAATCCCAGATACCTGGAGGCTTTGAAACAGCAACTGCTGTTCTGCAAAGAGCATTTTTCTTCGCTTACGTCAACCTCTTCTTTTCAACGCAAACAACGATTCTTCTCTTGCTTGCCAAATGAGATCTCCGTAACTTTTGATCATGCCTCAGCAGACTTTTACTTTTCTATATTCCCTTTCCTTCGCACACACGAAATCCCAGCCACAGTAGGTGTAGCTTGGAGATACATACCCCCTGATCATCTGGCAGAAAACTGCTCCCCATCAACCCGGATCAATATTCCTGAATCTTTGTCATTTCAAGACGAAATATTCTCTTCTTTCGCCCCCTTTTGCTCTCCTTGCGAACTATCTCAGCTAGCCGCTGCGCCTAACATTTTTCTAGCTTCTCACGGAATCGGGGTCCGCAACTTGATTCACACACCCCCTTATCTTCACGGAGAGGTTATCCTCTCGAAAAGAAACTTAGAAAAACTATTACAAATTCCTGTCTCATCTTTTATATACCCTTTCGGGAGATATGACTCTCACGTAGATAAGTTGGTACGCCAACACTACAAAACATCTTTTATACTTGGCAATACTTGGAATACTTCTCCTAAAAAGCACTTAGTTTACAGGATGGAAATGCGCTCAGTGGAAGACATAGAAGCTTTTCTGTCCATTAGAACTCGCGTATCTTGCATACGCAATTGGATCAAGGCCCTTTCCTCCAACCTCATAAGAAAAGTTTCAAAGCAATCCTCAAAAACTCTTTAGGAAAGAAATGCCAATAATTCCTCAAAAGTCCTAAGAAAAGTCTCTATATCTTCATCGTCATTGTAAAGACCCAAGGATACCCTCAACATCTGAGGAACTCCCCACCTACGCATTGCTGGCTGTGCGCACAAATGACCCGTTCGCACAGAAATTCCTCGAGCATCTAAAAGCGCTCCCATGTCCATTGGGTGCACCTTATCCATAGTTATACTGATTAGAGATCCTCGAGGAACTCCCTTACCTGGACCTACAACAGTTACCCCAGGTATTGCGAGCAAAGTTTCTAAAATTCTCTGGGTAAGCAAAGATTCTTTCTCAGAAATTTTTTTTAAACCTAAGGCACCTAGGTACTCCACGGCCTTGCCCATGCCTATCACTTCAGCTATAGGGGGAGTCCCTGCTTCAAATTTTAAAGGAGCAGGCTGAAAAAGAGTATCTTCCGACGCATAAACATCTACCATATCTCCCCCTCCAAAAACTGGAGGTAAAATTTCCAATAAACTTCTCTTTCCATAAAGAACACCCACTCCTGTGGGACCATACATCTTGTGACTAGAAAAAGTCATGAAATCCACATCTATCATCCGCACGTCTATAGATTGATGTGCAATGGATTGAGCTGCATCAAGACAAAGTAAAGAGTCATAACGACGGACAAGAGAAACAATCTCTGCCAAAGGCTGGATGGCTCCAGATACATTGCTAACATGGGCTATACTAACAAGAGCCGCACCCTGCCTAAGTAAAGATTCTAAGTGATCCAAACGAATAATCCCTTGTTCGTCCACCTGCACCTTAGCAACAGAGTGTCCAACCCTCTTGGCCGCTAATTCCCAGGAAAGAACATTTGCATGATGTTCGACTTCTGATACAACTACAGGGCCTTTTTTACTCAAGAAAGAATCATTGAAGGCTATAGCCAATTGATTTAACCCCGCAGTACAACCTCCAGTAAAAACAACCTCTTCAGAAAATTCAGCGTTGATAAAATCTTTAACCCTATCTCGAACTCTGGAATAAGCCTCTGTAACTGAAGAGGAAGCTTGATATATCCCTCGATATACCGTTCCATAATAGCACGAATAAAATCGAGACATCTCCTCTATTACGCATGAAGGCTTGTGCGTGGTGGCTGCAGAATCTAAATACACACATGAGGAAGACTGCTCTTCCCTTTGGTGAAAAATAGGAAAATCTGCTTTCCCTAAAGAAGGCTGTAAAACCTTTTCCCCGTCCCTAATCAAAACAAGCACCTTCTGGTTTCGGATGCAGAAAACCTTCCAAAAATACCTCCTTGGCCCTATCTTCCGAGATCCCCCGAGATCTCATAAAAAAAATAACACTCTCGTCAGGCTTCCCTACCGTAGCGCCATGAGACGCTTTTACGTTATCTGTAAAAATTTGAAGTCTTGGAATAGTAACAACAGATGCTGACTCTTCTAGCAGTAAACTATCATGTTTTTGATAAGCCTCTGAGGCTTCACAATCAGGATCTATTACAATATCTCCTTCAAAAGAAAAACTAGATCCCTCACGCAAAAGAGATTTTATAGTCTGCCTAGAACCTGTTTCTGCCGCCTTGTGAAGCATTGCCACCTTTAAAAAAAGCTTTTTAGGATCTTTAACGGATCCCAAAACTTCAGCGTAAGCTCGAGATCCCAGTAATTGATACCTACAATCAAGAACTCCCGAAGAGAAATTGTTTTCTCGAGAGCAAACGTAAGTTAAAATTGAGGACCTCTCTTGCATTAAAGCCGAAACGGACCAAATCTGAGAGGATTCATTAGCTAAACAAACTTCAAAGGACCCTAAAATATTTGTCGAATAGATTTCGCTGCCAAAATACAAATCAACCACTGAAAGCCTGTCAGCAACAATATTTAATACCCCGCTAATTATACTGTTAGAGCCAGACAACACCTTCCCCCTGCCTAGGAATATCTCTACAGGAAGGACATTAAGGGCAGCCGATGCTTTTGTGGATAACGCTACAGTAACAGCAGGAAGAGCTATGCTCTTCTTGTTGTTAGAGGGAGTTTCTAAGACAATATTTCTGATAATTATAGGGTCTTTAATCACATGTTCCTCAGGGATGTAAAGGAAAGCTGCCTCATCCAGAAAACTAGCGTTCAAGCAGTGAACAGGGCTCTTAATGTTCGTTAACCCTTCTTTATGCAACTGAAAAAAACTTTGATAAAACCCCCTAGCCTCTTTCATAGACAAAAGCAAACAACCCTCAGGAATATTGGATAAGAGAGGTTCAAACGATCCATTGACAAAAGTGCAACTCCAGCCAGGAAGCCGATTTATTCGCCCTTCCTGTATAAGCTCCGCAAGTTCTCCCTTGTTTAAGAAGCTTCGAAGATACCCCTCATCATCGCTAATATCACAAACTTTCACCCAAGAAATGCTACGCAAACAATTCTTGTACTCTTCATTCTCCAAGTACTGACTAGTTTCAAATTGTCTTTTAGTTATTTCCTTAGGTAGGGATAATACTTGTGTCATGCCAGTGTTCCCTCTTCTAATCGAAGCATTTCTTTTTCATCAAAGATGGCATCGTACCCCCGCTGCTCCAGCTGATGAACCATTCTGGCATCTCCTGAATAAACGACTTTACCTCGACCAAGAAGATGGACATAAGTAGGATTTAGCAGAGATACTATTTTCGGATTATGCGTGATAACACACAAAGAGGATGCCGCATGTATGCCCATATACTTTTTAACGGCGTTACAGATAAATTGTAGAGCATCAATATCCAGACCAGAGTCGGGTTCATCTAAAATCGCTAGTCTTGGCTCCAAAACCAACATTTGCAAAATTTCATTTTTCTTTCGCTCACCACCAGAAAACCCTTCATTAACAGAACGTTGCATGAGAGACCCATCAGGAATAAACTCATAACGTGCACAGGTCTCTGCCAAAAAACGCTTAAACTCGTCTGCGTCCAATTTACTTCGTCCCCTAGCTTCAGCACAAGCATTGTATGCTTCCCTTAAAAAAAATTCGTTAGCAACACCAGGAATTTCTGGTGGTTGCTGAAAACCCACGAATATGCCTTTCCGAGCTCGCTCTTCAGGATCAGCTTCTGAAATATCCTCTCCATAAAAAGTAATTTTACCAGAAACAACCTGGACTGAACTCTCTCCAGACAACACCTTCGTTAACGTAGACTTCCCAGCCCCGTTAGGGCCCATAATGATATGAATCTCTCCAGGAGCGATTTCTAAAGATAAATCTTTAAGAATATCTACACCCTCATAACTCGCTTGGAGATGCTTTATTTCCAACATGTTAGCCCACACTGTTTTCTAATTTAAGTAGCAATAATTTTTTCGACTCTTCCGCAAACTCCAGAGGCAACTCGCGAAAAATTTTCTCACAAAAACCATTAATAACTAATCCTATAGCGTCCTCTGCACTCAATCCCCGACTCCGCAAATAAAATAATTGATCCTGTCGAAGTCTAGAAGTTGTTGCTTCGTGTTCCACGGAAGCTGTGCTGTTTTTTACCTCTATGGAAGGAAATGTATGGGCTCCACACTGGGTCCCTACAAGCATGGAATCGCATTGTGTGTAGTTATGCACATACGCGGCCCCTGGAGCCACCATTACTTGACTACGAAAAGTATTTTGTGAACGATCTGCAGATATCCCTTTGGACACTATCGTAGAGGAAGAATTTTTGCCTATATGAATCATTTTCGTCCCCGTGTCGGCCTGCATCCTGCCCCCGGTCAGAGCTACGGAGTAAAATTCTCCTATACTATGTTCTCCCTTCAAAATACAGCTTGGATATTTCCAAGTAATCGCCGCACCCGCTTCCACTTGAGTCCACGATATTTGAGACCTAACCCCTTCACATAATCCTCGCTTCGTAACAAAATTGTAAACACCTCCCTTACCAGTTTTCCGATCCCCAGCGTACCAATTTTGTACTGTAGAGTATTTAATGCGCGCCCTAGATTTTGCTACCAACTCAACAACCGCAGCATGCAACTGGTTAGAAGAATAGGAAGGAGCCGTACAACCTTCCAGATAACTGACAAAAGAATCCTCCTCTGCAACAATCAATGTTCTCTCGAATTGTCCAGACTCCTTATCGTTGATGCGAAAATACGTAGAGATTTCCATAGGACAAGAAACTCCTTTGGGGACATACACAAAAGACCCATCCGTAAACACCGCTGCATTAAGTGCTGCAAAAAAATTATCTCGATAAGAAACTACACTGCCTAAATATTTTCTTATCAAATCAGGGTGATTCTGGACGGCTTCGGAAAATGAACAAAAAATAACACCCGCTCGTTCCAAAGTCTCCTTGAAAGTTGTTCCTATGGATACGGAGTCAAAAACCAAATCTACAGCAACATTCAGTAGACGCTTTTGTTCATCAACGGGAATCCCCAACTTTTTAAACGTTTCTAAAACCTCTGGGTCTGCATCTTCTAATCGTCCTAACTTGCCCTTGGTCTTGGGAGCCGTAAAATACACTATATCTTGATAATCAATACCATCCCTAACCAGATTAGCCCATGCAGGCTCCCGTAATCCCTGCCAATAGCGGAAAGCTTTAAGACGAAAATCCGTAATAAAGCCCGGCTCCTGGCGAAGCGCTGAAATCTTCTCGACCATCTCCGCTGAAAGTCCTTTTCCTAAACTTTCAGTCTCTACGGCAGTAGAAAATCCGTAGCGATACTCTTCCCTTTCCTTCAAGATAGCATTAATGTCTTGCTCACTCATAAAGCTCGGAATTTTTATTTTACATCGAAGATTCTTCTCCAACTGGGGAAGACCAGGGAAAAGTATACCACACCAGTAGTTTTTGGAATAAACAAAGAAAGCCCAGGGCGCGGAAAGCGCTCTGGGCTTCAAAAGACAAGGGTTAAACCCTCATGAAGTCAAGATTCAACCTCTCCAAGGAAACCCCCTAAAGAGGCGACGGTGAACTTATATCACACAACCATTTTTTACGAAAATTATTCTTCCAACAAATAAAAAAATAATTCCTAAAGCACCTTTTTACCCAGAGGAAGTGGAAAAGAACCAGTCGTTACAGCCTTCTCTAGTAAAGGCGCAAATTGAGATTCTTTTGAAGAAAGAAAAGCCAATTCTTTGAGCGCCTTCTCAGCATCTCCTTTCATATGATATAAGTACCCCAATAAATAATGGGCTCTTTCGTGATCCAGATTGATAGCCAAAGCCTTGTTGAAGGCATCAAAAGCATGCCTATCTTGTTTCAAATCCATATAAGACAATCCCACATAAAAATGCGCGTCAGCGTCTTCCTCGTTGAGATGTAAGGCTTCTCGAAAAGCTTTTAAAGCTAACTTTGTTTTGTCCAGAGTCAAATAACACAATCCCAGATTATAATGACCATCTGCCAAATCCGGGCGCAAACGAACCACCCTCTCGTAAGCTTCAGCAGCTCGTATCCACTCCTTGCCCTTGGATAATAAATACCCTAATTTGATCCATCCCTTCCAGTATAGCGGGTTCTTTTTCACTGTCGTTTCTAAAACTCTAACCGCCTCTTCTTCCCTGTCCATATCTGATAGAATTACAGCCTTGTTGTAAAGACTTTGAGGATTCCAGGGATCGACAGCTAAAATTTTGTCAAAGCAGTCCATAGCTTTCCCGTAATCCTTCAGCTTATGGTAAGCACTCCCCAAACTAAACCAACATTCGGAATCCTCAGGATGCAGATCTATATACATGTGGTACTGTTCAACAGCCTCCTCTAGACGATTATTTCTATCCAAAGCCACCCCATAACAGTAGCGAAGATAACTGTCGCAAGGATCAAACTCTAACCCAAGAGAACACCACTTTAAAGCCTCCTCTGCTCGCCCTGTTTCTAGACAAATAATCCCCAGGTAGCAATATGCCAAAGCAGACTCTGAATCTAAGGAAAGAACTTCTTTTAACCTCTCTTCAGACTGGGAGTACTCCCCACTCAAAAATAAATTAATTCCCGAACATAAATATTCTTTTGCCAGCTGGGATTTTGACAATTCGTCCATGACAGTGTTTCTCCTTCAAAAAGCTTTTCACTTCTGGAGAAAGCAATTACCGTGCCAAAAACGATTTTTTTAAAGATTTAATAGAATTACTTCTGAGCTGATCTAATTTTTTCCCATTTATCAATCATTTTCAAAGCCATAGGAGCCGCGTCCTTACCAAACTCTCCTAGTCGCAAATACACAATAACCACAATATCTGGATTTTGAAGCTCTTCATCTTTAAACCCTACAGCACCAAACCAAACATGCTTCATCTTCATTAACCCATGCTCCCGATCTAATCCTGTTCTAACTAAAGATTCTGCCGTACTGGTTTTTCCTATCACCCTAAGAAGAAAATCTTTAGGGAAAAGACCCCTCACTGATCTTGCGGTGCCATACTTCCCCCAAATAACATTTTGCATCCCCTTCTTGAATAAAACAGCAAGTTCATCAGGCATAAAAATTTCTCTTCTAACAAAGCTTCTTGCAGGAATGTACGCACCCCCATCCCATTCTCCCATCAACAAGTGCGGGACAAATAATTTTCCTCCGTTTACAAGAGACGCCATCATCACAGCTGTCTGCAAAGGAGTAACTGTCAACGTGTGCTGACCTATGGCCATTGCGTACAATCCTGACCGATTATAAGAAGTATCTCTGGGAATATATCCGGCAAATTCCCCAGGCAAATCTAAACCTGAAGATTCGCCAAAACCGAACAAGCTCGCTGCTGCACATAAATCTTCAGGGTCTTCCAAAAAATCCCCTACCATGAGAGAAAAATAGGGGTTACTAGACATTTCTAAAGCTTTAATCAAATCCATAGAACCTCGTCCAGAATAATCGTTGCCAGGAAGAACTCCTCCTCGATAAAAATTGGGAACAGGAGAACCGTCAGGGAAAAAACCTATGTGAGATTTTTTAGCCCGAAATCCTTCACTATTCTTATCTACTAAAATCAATAGCCTTGTTAAATCTTGTTGATCAGACACCCCTTCAAGAACTCTTTGAAAGAGAACAGAATAAGCAGAAACCAATTTGAATATAGACCCCAGAGTAGTTGCCTGTCTAAACGCATGCGACCTCAAATATCCAAAACCGTATGTCGGATAACATAGAGCAAATAGATCTTGCTCCGTAGGTTCTTTATTCTTGAGAAGAGAAACTGGGTATTTTCCCAACAAAGGTCTGCGAAGATCTGAAAAAGAGCGAAAAGCAGCTAAAAAAAGTCCAATATCCTCTGAGGAAATATCACTCAAACAATTTTTCAAAAAGAGATAGTGATCTCGCCAAGGCAAAGCCATGTGCGCCCCCTTTTCTAGCTCTTCCCTCCATGCTCCCATAGCAAGAACAAATGGCTCGATCTCCGAAGAAATGTTCTTCTGCTCTCCTGTCAACAAAAACAGCATCAACCTTGTCATATGCTGATCGACAAACTTTTGAAACAAAAGCCTCTTCTCCACGTCTAAGTAATCAATATAAGGTGTGGGGAACCTTTGTTTTCTTACTCGTTCTTGCTCTCTCTTTTGAACAAGCAATGCAGAAAAATTCTTGCATCGCCATTCTCTAAAATGCGTTTCTACAAAAACATCCTCCATTAGCTTTTCAAAAGCACTCTTGAGCGCTATGTACCTTCCCTCCATCTCTGAAAAAGAAAATAGAGACACCCTTTGTAAACATTCTTGAGAAATTCCTGCGAATCTTTTGGGCTCTACACACAACCGAAACAAATCAGCTAAAAGAATCTTGTCGTAATTAGCTGACAGCTCTTTGAAAAATGGTGCTAAAGAATCCTTTAGCTCCTCTATTTTCTCCCTATTATCCAAAAGGCAATTTTTAAGATCCTTTTGATCAGAAAGAGAAACCACTTCACCAGATAAGACGTTCCCTTCTTCTTCCGTGTATATGGCATCGAAAACAGCCGAAGCTGAATGTAATCCACTTTCGGAAAAGATACTCATAAGCGCTTCTATAAAGAATTGGATATCGATAGCTCGCTCGATAGTGGCATTATCACAAAAAACTTTCTTTACTAAAGAAGCTTCGGGAAGAATAAAATCTAAGTAATATCTTAGAGAAAGAAAAGTTTCCTCAAAGTATTGCTCATTTTTCAGAACATCTCTACGCTCCCTTTGAAGAGAGGTTTTGAAATCTCTAAGCTCTGAAATATGCAAAGAATTTTCTAACCATCGACATACAGACGATTTCATTTCTTCTCCTTCAATATCTGAAGAAGATCGTAGATTTATAAAATCATTTAAGTCACATCGAGGAGATGAAGCCATAGCTAAAATTTCCCCGCTGTTGGGATCAAGAGCCACAATAGCTCCTCCTTTTATCCAAGGAAATAACGGGGGGAGTTTTTTTTGTTTCCTCAAAGAACTTACTGATCGCAACATCTCGTTGCGCTCATGTTCTAGCAATAATTCATCTGCAAATGCTTGCAATTCAGAAGAAATAGTCAAAGTTAATTTCTTGCCTGGAACCGTTTCGCAACTTTCTTGGGGAAGCTCACGAATAAAATTTCCTCTACGATCGACAAGATAAGCCTTTTTCCCATATGAACCTCTTAATTTTGAATCATAAAAGGCCTCTATACCCATCTTCCCGACCAGAGCGTTGACGTCATAAGCATTCCCCTCCAACTGACGAAGTTTAGAAGCCACTTCATCCACACTTGAACATCCCTTTGGAAATGCAGGCTCCTCTCCGTCCTCATACGCACGAAGGCATTCACGCAACTTTGCTAATTCCTCTGTTATATGCCTATATTCCGAAGAACTAATAGGACCTATATATCCTATTAAATCTGCGGCAGTCTTCCCTAACGGGTAATGTCTAGAAGCCACCCTCTCAGCATGTAGCCCCGGCCAATCTTTTTCTAACATCTTAAATCGCAAGTAGGAGCGTTCCGAAATATTGGACTTGATTAGAAATGGGATATTCCCCAAAACAGAAGCTTTCGAGTGAATGAGATCTTCTATATGCTCTCTATCAAGGTGCAGCTCATCTGCTAGTAGAGCTGCCAGCCTAGTTATGTATTCCTTTCTAACAGGAATTCGCACTTTTTTCCCTTTGGAATCTAAGCGCCAAGCACCTATAGGGAGCTCCTTAATTCCACCATAAGAAACGCTCACGTTGTATTGCACTTTATTAGTAGCTAAAACTGTTCCAAACCGATCACATACAGTTGCTCTATCAGCTTGAAGAGGAAGCACTCTTTTTTGAGGCTTATAAGCTTCCTCAGTCTTCACATCATGCTCAACTACAGCAAGATGCCACAAACGGAATACTATGACAGCAAATACTATCAATATTCCCGAAAGTAATCTGTTAGCTTTTTCTGAAACAGATGGTGATGGCCTACTTCGCCGCTTCATAATTTGTACAAACGCATTTCATGCACAGTAATAAAAGCCCTAAATTTATTCATTTCTAAAATTTTTTATTAACAAAAAGCAGAAGTGCAAAAAAAAATTCCCATTCTTCGCTGTCAAACCTATAAAGGTTTGACAGCGAGAACTTTACAAAAGATTTCGAGATAAAAACCAGAAAAAAAACGATCGAAAATTCCAAAAAAATTCGACAGGATTTTCAAAAAAAACCAAATAATTTTGGCGTCACATCTTTACTATAAAGAGAAAAGTTTGCTATGTTTGCGACTAATACGCTTGGTGTTCATGCGATAAGGTTGTTATTCCCTCCGAAACGAACGTACGGGGATGATTTTCAACTAGATCGACGATTTCTCGGCATACTACCGAAACGCATTAGCCGGAGCAAAACAAGAATAGCGAGCATCGAACAACGAAATATTAGCAAAAATCTTCAGAGGTAAGTATGAAAAAACTCTTCAAGTCGGTATTGTTTGCCGCAGTCTTGGGCTCCGGCGCCACCTCCCTCGGTTTGCCTGTAGGGAACCCTGGTGAACCCAGCCTATTAATAGATGGAGTATTATGGGAAGGAGCTAGCGGAGATCCTTGCGACCCTTGCTCCACTTGGTGCGACGCTCTCTCTTTACGCGCGGGCTTCTTCGGCGACTACGTCTTCAATAGACTCCTTAAAACCGATGTGCCTGCCCAATTCCAAGGAATGGCTGCTATGGTGTCTGGGGGCACTGTTTCTAATGCTACTACTCCCGTCTCCAGAGCAAATATAGCTACACACAAAAATATGACGCAGTCCGAGCTCTATACCAATGCAGGCTACCTCGCTCTCAATATCTGGGATCGTTTTGATGTCTTCTGTACCCTGGGCACCACTAATGCCTACATCAAAGGCTCTTCAGCTGCTTTTAACCTTATTGGACTCATAGGGAAAGCTGCTGATCCCGGCAATGCTCTTGATGCCAGCAAAACTAGGCCTAATGCAAACATTGCTAATGCTTTTGTAGAGCTCTACACAGATGCTGAATTCTCTTGGAGTATCGGCGCTAGAGGCGCTCTCTGGGAGTGCGGGTGTGCTACTTTAGGGGCGGAATTCCAATATGCTCAAGCCAAACCCGAAATCTCCCAGATCAATGTCGTCTCTAACGTCGCTCAGTTCTCTATCGCTCATCCCAAAGGTTTCATCGGAGAAGACGCTAAACTTCCCCTTCCCTACCTGACTACAGAAAAATCTCCAGACATGAGTAAAACAAAATCTTTATCAGCAAATTATAACGAATGGCAAATAGGACTGGCTCTAGCTTATAGACTTAACTTCATCTCGCCTTATGTCGGTATCAAGTGGTCCAGAGCTAAAATCGACTTCGATGGCGCTTATATCGCCCAACCTCAACTAACAGAAGCTGAGGAAAAATTAGACATGCAGACTTGGAATCCTACTCTCTTTGGAACAAAGGCAACTGGAGCTGCTGACGAAGATGTATTAACTCAAGTATCCGTCACCTTGAATAAATTGAAGTCTAGAAAGTCTACAGGATTCGTCACCGGAGCTACTTTAATTGATGCTGATAAGTTTGCAGTAACTGTTGAAGGACGCTTCATAGATGAAAAAGCCGTACACGTTAACGGCCAATTCCGCTTCTAGTTTAATTTAGAAGTTATCGAAGGTTTTTGTTATCGGAATCAGGGTTCCCCTGATTCCGATTTCTTTTTAATTGCATTTTCTCTCAACTACATCTTGTCAAAA
This sequence comes from Chlamydiifrater volucris, assembly GCF_902806995.1. Taxonomy (NCBI): domain Bacteria; kingdom Pseudomonadati; phylum Chlamydiota; class Chlamydiia; order Chlamydiales; family Chlamydiaceae; genus Chlamydiifrater; species Chlamydiifrater volucris. The sequence continues at coordinate 1,040,632 of NZ_LR777654.1, forward strand.
AACTCTAAATTAGATAAACTTCCCCTCTTGTCTGCGCCCGTAGCTCAATGGTAGAGCTGTAGCCTTCCAAGCTACCGGTGTCAGTTCGATTCTGATCGGGCGCTATTCTAAACTGCCAAGGCTGAAATCCCGGACTTCTTTTTGGGATGCCCTGTTAACATATTTTTACAAATAGAGGAACAAAGCTTGGAATCACAAAATCTTCCTATCACAATTAAAGAGCTCATTGAAGCCGGCGCTCATTTCGGGCACCAAAAAAGGCGCTGGAACCCCAAGATGAAGCGGTTCATTTTTGAGGAAAGGAATGGGCTGTACATAATCAATTTGGCAAAAACTTTACAAAAGATTCGCGAAGCTGTTCCTTGTGTAAAGAAAGTTGTTGGAGAGCATAAGTCTATACTTTTTGTTGGAACAAAGAAGCAAGCTAAGGGTGTCGTTCGTGAGGCTGCTGAGGCGTCGGGAGAGTTTTACGTTTGTGAAAGATGGTTGGGCGGAATGTTGACCAATATGAGCACTATTCGCCAATCTGTAAAAACCTTAGAAAAAACAGAACACGAGTTAGTCGCTGGCCAAGATTACCTAACCAAAAAGGAGTTGTCTTTGCTGGCGAAGAAAAGGGCTAAGTTGGACAGAAACCTTTCTGGCGTCCGGTTTATGAAGCAACTCCCTGGACTATTGGTTGTTGTTGATCCTAGTTACGAAAGGATTGCCGTGGCTGAAGCGAAAAAATTGGGCATTCCTGTTTTGGCGCTAGTAGATACCAACTGTGATCCCACGCCCATTGATCATATTATTCCTTGTAATGATGACTCCTTAAAGAGCATAAAGCTGGTTGTGAACGTGGTCAGAGATGCGGTTGTGGCTGAAAAAACCCGACTGGGCATAGCTATTTCCCCACCAGAAGAGTCTTTAGCGGCTTCTAATATTTCTAGCGCGCATTCCTCAACTGCAGAGCAGATGTTATCTATGAAATTTGATGATGGGGGTCGAGAGAATGAAAGCTAATACTTCTATGGAGGACATTAAGACTCTCAGAGCTCAAACTGGGGTTGGTCTTACGAAATGTAAGGAGGCGTTAGAAGCGTCTGAAGGCGATCTTGAGAAAGCTGTCCTTTACTTACGAAAGTTGGGGTTGGCTTCCGCTGGAAAGAAGGAAAGCAGAGAAACTAAAGAAGGGCTAATTGGTGCTTGGGCCGATGGCAAGGGCTTTTCTCTTATCGAAGTTAATGTGGAAACTGATTTCGTCGCTAGCAATGACGTCTTTAAAGGCTTTGTGAAGAATTTAGTCGGGGCTCTGCACGCCTTCGCTAGTGATGACTTGGAAAAGTTTTTGGCTCTTCCCTATCCCGAAGACCCTTCTGTAACTGTTGACCAACAAAGAGCTGTTGTAATGCAGACGGTTGGGGAAAATATTCGAATTAATAAGATTGCTTTCCGCTCTTCGGGCAAAAACGGCAAAGAGAGTTGTGGTATTTATTCTCATGGGAATGGAAAAAATGTTGCCGTGGTCGTCATAGAGGGTTGTGACAAATGTGACGCTTTGGCGAAAGATATTGCCATGCACGTGGTAGCTTCTTCTCCAGACTATATATGTAAAGAGGATATTCCTTCTGAGATTATTGAGAGAGAGAAAGAGGTAATAATTTCTCAAATTCAAGGGAAGCCTCAATCTGTTGTCGATAAGATTGTCGAAGGAAAGCTATCTAGTTTTTACAAAGAAGTTTGTCTTCTAGAGCAACCTTTCGTAAAAGACCCAGACAAAACCGTGGGGCAATTGCTTGAAGAGCAAGGAAAAGCTAATGGAGTCTCTTTAACGTTGACTTATTTTTCAAACTGGAAAATAGGAGCTTAAATAATGTCTTCTCTGCCAAAACGAGTCCTTTTCAAGATTTCTGGGGAATCTTTAGCAAAAGAATCTGGGGGTGGTTTAGATGAGGTTCGCTTGTCCGCTATGGTTGGAGAACTTCGTCGAGTAAAGAATCTTGGGGTCCAGACTATCGTTGTTATCGGCGGAGGCAACATTCTCAGAGGGCTAGAAAAGGAAAAAGAACTACAAATCAACAGAGTTTCTGCCGATCAGATGGGCATGTTAGCTACTTTGATCAACGGGATGGCTTTGGCTGATGCTTTGAAGGCTGAGGGTATCTCCTGCTTACTTACTTCTACACTTTCTTGTCCTCAAGTCGCAGACTTATACAACCCAGAGAAAGCATTGGATGCTCTAACCAGTGAAAAGATAGTTATTTGCACGACCGGAGCCGGGACTCCCTATTTAACAACGGATACGGCAGCTGCCTTAAGGGCTTGCGAACTCAGGGTAGATCTACTCTTGAAAGCTACTATGCATGTGGATGGGGTGTACGATAAGGATCCGAGAAAGTTTGACGATGCTATTAGGTACGATAGGATTTCTTATCGGGAGTTTTTGACGAAACAATTAGGAGCTATGGATGCTTCAGCAGTGACTCTTTGCAGGGACGGTAATGTTCCTATCCGGGTTTTTTGTTTAAGCAGATATTCCCTAGAGAACGCTCTTTTGGACGATTCCATTGGTTCTTTGATTTGTAAGGAAGAATAAGAGAGGTCGAGGTGTCTTTTTCCCTAACATTCCTAGTTTCAGAAGCAGACAAAAAAATGGAGTCTCTAGTTGAAGAGTTTCGTCAAGATATTGCGGCAACGCATGCAGGAAGGGCTAGCCCAGGGCTGGTTGAAAATGTTTCTGTGGAAGCTTATGGGACTACCATGCCTATCAAAGAGCTGGCGATTATTTCTATCCCTGACGCGAGGAGTATCCTTATTTCCCCGTTTGATGCAAATAATACCTCTGCTATCTGTAAAGGGATTTTAGCTGCGAATATTAACCTAAATCCTCAAGCTGAGGGTTCCACCATCCGAGTAATTATTCCGGAGATCAGTGCTTCTTTTCGAGAGAGTATGATTAAGCTCGTCCGACGCAAAGGAGAAGATGCCAAAATCGCTGTAAGAAATATTCGTAGAGACGCTAATACTGCTGTCAAGGCGGTCACCGGTGTCGGAGAGGATGAACTAGAAAATGCTGAAAAAAAAATCCAGGACTCGACCAATTCCTATTGCAAAGTAATAGATAGTGTTGTCAAAGCCAAAGAAACGGATTTGATGACTATTTAGTCTTTATCTTGGGCTTTTTACCACAAACTGGTGTCCTCCTCCAAAAAAAGATCTTTTCCGTCCCTAATGGGAAGCCCTGGCGATCCGTCATATGATTCTAGGATTTCTTCAGATCTGATGTCGAAGAGCTCTGCATACCTTCTTAAGAAAGGCATGCTGCTCTGGATTTCAGAAAAGTTTAAAACAAATCTCATCCAGTTTTCTTGAGATACTTCAAAGCCCGGATATAGAGCTTTGCTTAGCTTGGCGTACGAGTGCCAGGACAAACAAAGTGTGTAAAATTCTTCCCATCGCATCATCAGAGTCTTTAACACCCGTAAATCAAACTCCAAAGGCAAAGAAGCTAGCATTCTGGCTTGCCGACCTTTGAAAATTTCAACGCTAGAAAGAAACCTGGGATAAGTAAACAATAACGAAGGCTTTTCCTTCCCCAATTTTTTTACATACTGGACAAATCGAACAACTCTACACTCCTTATGAAATTCCTGCTTGTATATCAATAAGGCTTCTGGATACACCGCCCGAAGCCAATCTTCTAATTCCAAGAAAAAAGATTCAAAAGAGTCGTTAGCACAAAGGTAATTACGCTGATCTAAAAACTCTTCATAACTGCTCTCCTCTTCACCCGGAGATGCCTCGCAGAAAATAGAAGCCCAATCTTTAATTTCAGCCGTAGTACAATACGAAAGCAATACTAAAAAGAATTCTCTCTCTAACCTATCTTGAAGAGTGGAAATTGGATATTGAGGAATCTGAACTCTTCCAATGAGATTCTGTGCCCATACTCCAATGAAAACCCCTGACAAAGCATCTTTAATCTGCATCTTATTAGCAAAATACTTCGTCAAATAAGGACTCTTGAAATCCACATGTTCGTTCTTCACCAGTTCCAAAAAATTCTGAAATTCATCTTGTTCCTGAGCAACTTCAAGATGTTCTAGACGCACAATGTCTTTAGATAAGACAAAAAATAAAACAACAAACGAAACCGAAGATACAAACCCTGTGGAAGCCATGACTAGACCCGGAAGGCAAGGAATAACGCCAAGAAAACCTAGTATCATAACAACGATAGACACCACAGACAATATGGATGCCATAGCAACTGAGGGAACAACCAGGGACGACAATACTTTCTTCGTTGGAGGAGATCCTTCCGAAAGTGGTTCGCTGCTGACTCCCATGTTGTGTATGTGATGTACATTTATCATTGAATCTCTGAAACTAAAAAAGGACCCACCGCAGGACACCAGACAAAGCACCCACGCCCAGCAACAAAAAATCTTTCTGTTGAATAAAGGTCTACGCAAACTTTTCTTGAAAACAAGAAAAAAATCTTTTAACAGAAAAAATATTTCTCGTAAATAAATAGAAATGTTTGCCCTAAAGAGGGAAAACAAGTAGAATCCCTCCTTGTTTCAGTCTGGTACTGGCCCCATCGTCTAGCCTGGCCCAGGACATCGGATTTTCATTCCGGTAACAGGGGTTCGAATCCCCTTGGGGTCAACACAGTCGTTCTGTTTACGAGGAGTGTGTTCGGGTCTTTAGCTCAGCGGTTAGAGCACCTCACTTTTAATGAGGGGGTCGAAGGTTCAAATCCTTCAAGACCCAAACATCTTTTTTCTTCGTTTCAAAAAAGAATCCTGTAGATTGTTTTTTTTCACCTTCATGAGTAGAATCCGGAAAGTGGTCTGCTCTCGAAGGATCTTATGGATACAGGTGCTGCTAACCCCCCGAAATGTTATCTCTGTCAAAATACTGCTACACGCTGTTTTACAATCGTAGATAAAGAAAAAACGGTGCGCTCTTACGTGTGTGCTGACTGTCCTTCTCCAGGTCATTACCGAACACATCAATTACAATCTCAGGAAAATCGTGACAGTCCCAAAATCCATCTTGAATGTGGAAACTGCGGAACTACATGGAATCAAAATGCACAAAAATTGTTAATGGGATGTCCTCAGTGCTACGAAAATTTTAAAAGCGCTTTGACGGCTCGTTTCACCAAAACTATGTCTCCTTTTTTCCAAAAAGAGCATCTAGAAACTCTTCATCCAGGAAGAAAGCCTGGTCAAGCTTTTATCACTAGCCCAATGATTAAATTGATAGCACTTAACGAAGCGTTAAAAGACACTTTAGAAAAAGAGGATTATGAACAAGCTGCTCTCTTAAGAGATCAAATCAATCAAATAAAAAACCAAAATTCCCATGAGTGATTGTAATACAACAACTTTTCAAGAATTCTTACAGCAAAAACAAATACAAACTTACAATCCTATTTGGTTTGCTTCAACTCTTTCTTTATCCAGAAACTTGTCTTCTTTCTCTTTTCCCCACAATCTGGACAAAGAACAGCGTTGCGATATCCTAAAATTAGTATCCTCTGCCATCCAAGACACTACTACACTAGGAAGAGCCCAAACGATTTCTGCGAAGGAAACCGCTCCAAAATATAAGGAGTTCTTACACGAGCATTTCCTCTGTCCCCACGATAACCAAGAATATTCAGAGGGACAAGCCTTCGTAACTTCCCCTACAGAAAACGCCTTAGCAGGCATCAATTTTGATGATCACTTGTTTCTGTATCTTATAGATTTTTCCACGGATCCGGAAACGAGTTGGAACAAATTAGTATCCCTAGAGACGTCCTTACAAAAAAAACTATCTTTTGCTTTTTCCAACAATTTTGGCTTTCTCACAGCTGACCCGGAACGTTGCGGAACAGCTTTTTCTTATAAAGCCTACCTTCACCTACCAGCTCTTTTATACACAAAAAATTCCGAGCCTTTTCTCGATGAAAATTCCGAAATCTCTTTCGAGAGCTTTCTTCAAGGAACGAAGCCTTTCCCTGGAAATATTGTAACCATTTCAAACCTTTACACCCTTGGATTAACAGAAGAAAATATCCTTTCTTCGATCCGTCTATGGGCATCTAAACTTTCTGTAGCAGAGGCAACGGCCAGAAAAAAATTACTTAGTGAACATAATGAAGCCCTATCAGATACCTTATCTCGCTCTATAGGATTACTTAAACATTCTGTTCTCTTAGAGCTGGAGGAAACTTTAAATGCTTTAAGCTGGATACAACTGGGTATCGATTTAGGAAAAATTAGAAGCTCCAAAACTTCTTGGATTCCTTTGTTCTGGACTGTTAGAAGAGCCCATTTAACCCTCTACAAAGACTTCCAAAACCTTCCCGAAGTGAAATATGAGGACATCCCCAAAATAAGAGCCGATTACATAAAAACCTTTGTAAACGGCCTCACCCTTGCGTAAATGCCCAAAGCCGGGCTTGAACCGACGACCTACGCGTTACGAATGCGTTGCTCTACCAACTGAGCTATTCGGGCTTGCGAGTAATCATAAAATCTAATTATCTTGTTGGCAAGGAAATGATGCTTCTGTAGCCCCTTACACAATAGAGGGGGTTATACATCTATTAGGCTTTTCTTATAGAAAAGCCTAGCCTCGAAGCCCACGCTCTCTCTTTACGCGCGGGCTTCTTCGGCGACTACGTCTTCAATAGACTCCTTAAAACCGATGTACCCAATACTTTCAAGATGGCTATTCAGCCTACGAATGCAAATAGCAATACGGATTTAGCCAGTGGAGAAGAAACTCTAACTTCTTCAAAACCTAGAGAAAATGTAGCTCTTCACAAAAACATGACGCGATCTGAGCTTTATACCAATGCAGGCTACCTTGCTCTTAACATCTGGGATCGCTTCGATGTCTTCTGTACCCTAGGCACCACTAACGCCTATATCAAAGGATCTTCTAATGCCTTCAACCTTATAGGATTATTAGGTGCACAAGCCAATGGCACAAATTTACCCAACGTTTCCATCGGAAATGCCTTTGTAGAGCTTTACACTGACGCAGAGTTTTCTTGGAGTATCGGAGCTAGAGGTGCTCTTTGGGAATGCGGGTGCGCTACACTAGGTGCTGAATTTCAATACGCTCAAGCGAAACCCGAAATCTCTCAAATCAATGTCGTCTCTAACGTCGCTCAATTCTCTATCGCCCACCCTAAAGGCTTCGTTGGAGATCTAGCTAAATTGCCGCTGACATCTGACAAAACTAAAGCGAAATCCTTAACGGCAGACTATAACGAGTGGCAAGTAGGATTGGCTTTAGCTTATAGACTCAACTTTATCTCTCCTTACGTCGGTATCAAATGGTCCAGAGCTAAAATCGACTTCGATGGCGCTTATATCGCTCAACCCGAATTGCCTGCAAAAATATTGGACTTAGTTACTTGGAATCCTACTCTTGGCGGAGTTGCTGCATCTATAGCTGCAAATAAAGATGTTTTAGGAGACGTATCCGTCACCTTGAATAAATTGAAGGTTAAAGGATTAGACCCTCTATACAATAGAGGATCTTATACATCTATTAGGCTTTTCTGCAAGAAAAGCCTAACCTCGAAGCCCACGCTCTCTTTACGCGCGGGCTTCTTCGGCGACTACGTCTTCAATAGACTCCTTAAAACCGATGTGCCTGCCCAATTCCAAGGAATGGCTGCTATGGTGTCTGGGGGCACTGTTTCTAATGCTACTACTCCCGTCTCCAGAGCAAATATAGCTACACACAAAAATATGACGCAGTCCGAGCTCTATACCAATGCAGGCTACCTCGCTCTCAATATCTGGGATCGTTTTGATGTCTTCTGTACCCTGGGCACCACTAATGCCTACATCAAAGGCTCTTCAGCTGCTTTTAACCTTATTGGACTCATAGGGAAAGCTGCTGATCCCGGCAATGCTCTTGATGCCAGCAAAACTAGGCCTAATGCAAACATTGCTAATGCTTTTGTAGAGCTCTACACAGATGCTGAATTCTCTTGGAGTATCGGCGCTAGAGGCGCTCTCTGGGAGTGCGGGTGTGCTACTTTAGGGGCGGAATTCCAATATGCTCAAGCCAAACCCGAAATCTCCCAGATCAATGTCGTCTCTAACGTCGCTCAGTTCTCTATCGCTCATCCCAAAGGTTTCATCGGAGAAGACGCTAAACTTCCCCTTCCCTACCTGACTACAGAAAAATCTCCAGACATGAGTAAAACAAAATCTTTATCAGCAAATTATAACGAATGGCAAATAGGACTGGCTCTAGCTTATAGACTTAACTTCATCTCGCCTTATGTCGGTATCAAGTGGTCCAGAGCTAAAATCGACTTCGATGGCGCTTATATCGCCCAACCTCAACTAACAGAAGCTGAGGAAAAATTAGACATGCAGACTTGGAATCCTACTCTCTTTGGAACAAAGGCAACTGGAGCTGCTGACGAAGATGTATTAACTCAAGTATCCGTCACCTTGAATAAATTGAAGTCTAGAAAATCTAAAGGGTTAGACCCTCTATACAATAGAGGGTCTTATACATCTATTAGGCTTTTCTTATAGAAAAGCCTAGCCTCGAAGCCCACGCTCTCTCTTTACGCGCGGGCTTCTTCGGCGACTACGTCTTCAATAGACTCCTTAAAACCGATGTACCCAATACCTTCAATATGTCTACCCAAAATACAGATACCACAGCTTCCACAACCTCTACACCAAGAGAGAACGTAGCCTTGCATAAAAATATGACACAATCTGAGCTCTATACCAATGCAGGCTACCTCGCTCTCAATATCTGGGATCGCTTCGATGTCTTCTGTACCCTAGGTACCACTAACGCTTACATCAAAGGATCTTCGGCTGCTTTTAATCTAATTGGATTAATTGGAGATACTAGCGCTAGCACAGCTGAACAAGCCGTGCCTAATGTTTCTATTGGAAATGCCTTCGTAGAACTCTACACAGATGCTGAGTTTTCTTGGAGTATCGGCGCTAGAGGCGCTCTCTGGGAGTGCGGATGTGCTACTTTAGGGGCGGAATTCCAATATGCTCAAGCCAAACCCGAAATCTCCCAAATCAACGTCGTCTCCAACGTTGCTCAATTCTCTATCGCTCATCCTAAAGGCTTCGTCGGAGATTTAGCTAAACTGCCTCTACCTACACTTTCCGGTAGTGGAAAACCTTCAGACCTGTCCAAAGCTAAATCTGCGATAGCAAACTATAGTGAGTGGCAAGTAGGACTCGCTTTGGCTTATAGACTCAACTTTATCTCTCCTTACGTCGGTATCAAGTGGTCTAGAGCTAAAATCGATTTCGATGGTGCCTATGTTGCCCAGCCTCAACTAGAAACTGCTAAATTAAATCTTCTAACTTGGAACCCTACTTTGGCTGGAGCGGGAACAGTTCCTGGTAGTACAATGCAAGATGTGCTCACTAAAGTATCCGTTACCTTGAATAAATTGAAGGTTAAAGGATTAGACCCTCTATACAATAGAGGATCTTATACATCTATTAGGCTTTTCTGCAAGAAAAGCCTAACCTCGAAGCCCACGCTCTCTTTACGCGCGGGCTTCTTCGGCGACTACGTCTTCAATAGACTCCTTAAAACCGATGTACCCAATACCTTCTTTATGTCAAAGCAAGCAAGTGATGCTGCTTCAAGCAGTTTCACTGGAGAAGATCTTCCCAACATAGCTTTACACAAAAATATGACGCAATCTGAGCTTTATACCAATGCAGGCTACCTCGCTCTCAATATCTGGGATCGCTTCGATGTCTTCTGTACCCTAGGCACTACCAATGCCTACATCAAGGGATCTTCAGCTGCCTTCAACCTCGTGGGTCTTTTGGGAGCCAACGATGCTGATTCTCTGGGCAGTAATGCTGTTCCAAACGCTTCTGTTGGGAACGCTTTTGTAGAACTTTATACCGACGCAGAGTTTTCTTGGAGTGTCGGGGCTAGAGGCGCTCTCTGGGAATGCGGGTGCGCTACTTTAGGGGCGGAATTCCAATATGCTCAAGCCAAACCCGAAATCTCCCAAATCAACGTCGTCTCCAACGTCGCTCAATTCTCTATCGCCCATCCTAAAGGTTTCGTTGGAAGAGACATTAAACTTCCTTTACCAACCAAATCTAGTTCTACTGCCCCAGATTTATCAAAAACAAAATCTGCATCAGTGAATTGTAGCGAGTGGCAAGTAGGGCTAGCTCTGGCTTACAGACTCAACTTTATCTCTCCTTATGTCGGCATCAAGTGGTCTAGAGCTAAAATCGATTTTGATGGCGCTTATATAGCTCAACCCCAGCTAGAAACACAAAAGTTAGACCTCATCACTTGGAACCCTACATTAGCTGGCGATAATTTGACTGCTACAAATGACAATAAAAGTCAGGACGTACTCAAAAAAGTATCCGTTACCTTGAATAAATTGAAGTCTAGAAAGTCTACAGGATTCGTCACCGGAGCTACTTTAATTGATGCTGATAAGTTTATTGTAGAAATGAGATACTTCAAACTCTAGACTTCAATTTATTCAAGGTGACGGATACTAAGGTTAAGACATCTGCTTCTGCGACTACAGCTGCAGCTCCGGACAAAGTGGGGTTCCAAGTTAACATGTCTAATTTTTCTGCTTCTAATTGAGGTTGAGCTATATAAGCGCCATCGAAATCGATTTTAGCTCTAGACCACTTGATACCGACGTAAGGCGAGATAAAGTTAAGTCTATAAGCTAGAGCCAGTCCTACTTGCCACTCGCTGTAATTTACTGAGACAGACTTAGTTTTAGTTAGGTCTGGGACAACAATTCCGCTTACTGTTTTATTGGGTAGAGGAATTTTAGCGTCTTCCCCGACGAAACCTTTAGGGTGGGCGATAGAGAATTGAGCGACGTTAGAGACGACGTTGATTTGAGAGATTTCAGGTTTGGCTTGAGCATATTGGAATTCTGCACCTAGTGTAGCGCACCCACATTCCCAAAGGGCCCCTCTAGTGCCGATACTCCAAGAAAATTCTGCGTCCGTGTAGAGCTCTACAAAAGCATTACCTATAGATGCATTAGGTCTATCTCCAGTTGCTGTTGCTGCTCCGCTTTTTCCAATAAGTCCGATAAGGTTAAAAGCAGCTGAAGAGCCTTTGATGTAGGCATTAGTGGTGCCCAGGGTACAGAAGACATCAAAACGATCCCAGATATTGAGAGCGAGGTAGCCTGCATTGGTATAGAGCTCGGACTGCGTCATATTTTTATGCAAAGCTACGTTAGGGCGGGATTCAGCGGAGTTTACAGTTGACTGATTAGTTGTGATGGAAGCGCTCATGCCTTCGAAGGTGCTGGGTACATCGGTTTTAAGGAGTCTATTGAAGACGTAGTCGCCGAAGAAGCCCGCGCGTAAAGAGAGAGCGTCGCACCAAGTGGAGCAAGGGTCGCAAGGATCTCCGCTAGCTCCTTCCCATAATACTCCATCTATTAATAGGCTAAGCGTGCCAAGGTATATTGACCAGAATACTTATCCCCTAGCATAAGCTAGGGGATGCAAAACTATTAGTGTTTAATATCAAGGACTTTCAAATCAGTGTCGGAAGAAACGGGTTGAGGAACTTTTTGACACTCAGGAGCACATCGAGGAGCCACTTCTAGAGAAGCTTTTTCTGCTTCCCAATTGTATCTGTATCCTTCTTTGTTAGTTAGCAATGTACCTTCCTCGAAACTTGTTATAACCTTAGGCTTGATAAACATCATAATGTTTCTTTTTTGCCTTTGGTCAATAGTTCTTGAGAACAAGCCTCGGAGAAGAGGTATTGAACTCAACACAGGAACCCCAGAAGATATTTTGGTTGTTTTGTCCCTAATGTGTCCACTCATAACGAGGAAGCACCCATCTGGCACTTGCAATCTAGTGGAAGCGTAAGTCTTATCCGTCGTAGGAGTCAATGTAGCTCCCGCGGAGTGAATTTCTGATATGGTTTGCTCTATTTGCAAAGTGACAACATTGTTAGGAGCAATTGTAGAAGTCACTACAAGATTAACTCCAATGTCTTCATACTCGATATTCTGAGTAACAGACCCTGTTTCTTGAATAATAGTATTTGTTGTCTGATAAGGAATAGTTTGTCCCACAAAGAACGATGCTCTTTGAGTATCTTGAGTCATAATGCGAGGATTCAAAACTATGACTGTATCTCCGTCTTGATCCAAAGCACTGAGCAACCCACCAAGTGTCAGGAATGACTTTCCTTTATGGCTCAAAACATTTCCTATAATACCCAATCCGAATGCCGAAGATAGATTAACCATGTCGGAAAATCCTCCAAGCTGTCCAGGTGTAGGTAGTGGCAACGCTGCCGCTGCAGGGGATCCTGGAGGCGCTGCTGCCCTGGAGGCAGACGAAATTGTTGGGGAAGGAGGAGCATTGCTAAGCAACCCAGAAGCATAAGCCAACTTGCTTTGCTCATCCCCTAGAGCTATCCATTGCACTCCAAAATCCCAAGAATTTTCCAAACTTGTTTCAAGAATGAGGACCTCAATGTAAACCTGTTTTGGAGGAAGATCTAAACCATTGAGAAGGCTAACCACCTTATCGACGTTTGCCTGATTCCCAACAATAACAATCGAGTTGTTGACCTCTAACCACTGCACGCTATTAACAGTATTAATGAAATCCTCATCCATAGCATTAGTTACGTACAAGTTATCCCCGATATCTTGCAAAGCTTGAGCTATCGCCGCTCCATTTTGATATTTGAGCTTGTACATAAAAAAGCGATTGCTTTTTGGACTCACCGTGCCTGGTGTCGACAAATTACTTATGGGACCAGGGACATCCTCAAAAGTATGCGCCATCTCAGGAACGTCCAAAGATTTTAAAAGCTGGATGGCCTTAGATGTCAATCTAGGGGAAGATACGATGAAAATCTTGTTAGTTCCCGGCTGCAGGAATATCTGAAAAGTTTCATCCTCTGCCATAGCACCGAGAACATCTTGACAATAGCTAATCAAAGCCTGCGGATTCGCATACACCACTTCGTAATCGCCCATATCTACAGAGGTCCCGGGGCCATCCAAAGCTGCCAACAATTCCCCAACCTTATCTACGTTTCCAGAAATATCCGATACGATGACATGCCGAGTATTCTCAGAGGCACTTACAATGGCATCGTGAGATAGAAGCGGTTGTATAATATTTACTGCCGCAGAAGGACTAACACTGTATAAACGGAAGACACGAGTGACCACCACAGATTCACAATTATCCTTAGCTGTTCCATCAGTCACTACCGTGGATAATTTAGAAATATTTGGATTGCGGTAGATTAAAACGTTGTTCCCCTGTTCCACGACTTTCAAGTCGTGCATCTTCAACACTTGAAGAAGGATTGTAGATAAATCATCGACAGATGTCGGATCATGAGAAACAATGGTTACATTGAACTGCAAATCTTGGCTATCAAACACAAAATTTGTGCCAGAGATTTTACTAACAAACTGTAATAGTTCGATAATAGAAATATCTTGGAAATTAACCGTATACCCGTTTTCCTTGAGGTCATCGCAAGAGAGTTGCTTAGTACTTTCAAAATTAACTACAGAGCCTCTCTCTTTAAACCCTCTATCCTTTGCAGCGGTCACTAAAGTGTGAACGTTGGAATCGTCTTCCGGTGGTTTATTCTCCAAATTCTGTTGCGCATGGGCTTTTGCTACTTCTGCAGCTCGTTTGGCCAAAGCTTGTTTGTCGTCCCAAATTTCAGCTACGGTTTCTGTATCTATCTCTCTGTCACGAGCTGTAGGATCAGCCAATTGTTTAGGAGGAAACTTACTGCTTCCTCCTCGGTTAGGAGGGAGTTTGCCTGCTATTCGTTTTTCTGCAGCTTGTTTTTCTAAAGCTTGCCCGGCAGATAGTTGTTTAGAAGCTGACTGTTTAGAAGCAGAACTCCTACTCAATCCCTTAACAAGACTACCATTTTTTGCCGTATGAGAAGTCGGGCTTGTCTCTCCGAACCCAAATCCTTGCGACGCCGCCGGTGGGGTGAAGGAATTTGAGGATCTCTTACCAGAACTACGGATGGTCACCCCAGAAGGCGGTTTCGTCTGCACTCCTGAAGGATGCGCAGCCACAGACCTTCTGGGTGGTGTGGGTTTACTAGTAGCGTTCTTTGGACATGCAGCAACCAGCCCCTCTAATCCACCATCAGACATGCGCCCTCTAGGATGATCGGCATATATCTCCTGATTTTTCCTAACTCCTTTTGCATCACCGCTACGAGAACCATCAAAGCCTAGGACTGCAGAAGGAAAGCAAAATGCGACAAGAAAAGCTCCCATCTGTTGCTTTTGTTTACGAGCGGACCGTAAGACTTTTTTAATAAACTTTGAAATCACGTTTTTCACTGTGTTCTCTTTAAACTAATAAGCGTTCTCGCATCAGAGTCATTCCAGGTCATCTGGGCACAAGCACCCACCATGTCATCCATAACTTGGAACATACTCGTTTGCTCTCTATCTTGCAACTCCAGACATAAGGGAATTGTTAAAAGATTGGAGAAAACATCTTCCTGCCAATTATGTAATATTGCTTCATCTCCTATTTCCCATGCAACCTCGGTTTCCCTAATTTGCTCGGAAGAGATTTTCCCTAAGGGATCTTCGTTTCCAAAAACCTTCTTCACCTTACCTTTTGAAGAAACTATATGTAGAGAAGTCTTACCACAGGCAACACACGTAAGAATATTATTTGTAGCAGACAATCTAAGAGCCGTTAAAGAAACTCCTCCACTAGGAAATGGTGGATGCATCGCAGAAATAAGATCATTGACCTCTCTTACAGCATCCTTCAATGATAGCCTGTTTATAGCACTACGAAATAAACCTTTTACATAAGCTAAAGGCAACAGCATCTTTGATCGCGTTTCATCCTCAACTTGAGCTAAAACAAAGATATATTCATTCCCCCTAGAGATACTTTCGTAGTAAACGGGAACAAGCGATGTTACATGACGAGAAAGAGCTAACTCCATACTTGTTGGCGCCGATACCGACCGTGGAGACAGTATCTCCAAGCTATCAGAAAGACTTTCATGAAACTCTGTTATGGAATCGTAACTTCTATGATCTTTTTCTAAAGCCTGTGATTCTTCATAGGTCTCGATATCTGCCAGTAATTCCGTTACTGAAGCATACCTTGAAGATGGAGAAGGATGTAGCGCTTTTGCAATAATCTTCCCTATTTCCTCAGGAACCAAAGAAAGATACACTCTTCCCAAAGATAGTCTGCCCAGAATAAGCTCATAAGCTATTACTCCCAAGGAATAAATATCTGCATTATAAGATATTTGCTTGCCAAATTTTTGCTCTGGACTCATGTATGCAGGGGTCCCGTCCAGGGCTGCTGAGGCTTTAGGGAAATATACAAAATCGGAAGAAGATATTCCAAAATCCACCAACTTCACTATATTGTCGCTGGTAACAAGAATATTTTCTGGTTTCAAATCTTTATGCAAGATGTCTTGCTTGTGTAAGTACTCAATTGCTGAAGCTATCTGCTTTACAATATCTAGAGCCTTGCGAAGAGAAATAGGCTCATGCAAAATAATGTCCCTGAGAGATCTTCCACGAACATACTCCATGGCTATGTATAGTCCTTTCTCCCATTTCCCGTAGCTTAGCAGGCGGACAACGCCTGGATGATTTACTTTTCCTATGATCTTTGCTTCTTTCAGGAAACTTTCTACATTCTCCCGGTGGAAAACATGCGGGGCAGACAAAATTTTTACGGCAACGGGCAGACCGGAGCTTCTTTGTCTAGCAAGAAACACCTTGCTTTTAGTTCCGTTTGCGAGGATCGTTTCTATACGATAACCCCCTATCACCAGACCTTTGAAAGAATTCTCTTCGCCGTCCATGGAAAGCCATTTTGATTAAATATCTAAAACTCTGACTCCAAGAACATCCCCTAATGCAATAATCTCCCCCCTTCCAACTTTTGCTCCTTGAACCACTAAGTCCACCCCTTGATTTGGACTAACTCCCAAATTTAGGGTGCTTCCAGGCGTTAATTTCATAAACTCTTCAACAGTTAATGAGTACCTAGCCACCTCTACCACCAGATTAATAGGGAGCTTCGAAAGAGCATCTTTACCCTCGCTAGCATTTTCTGGTGCTGGCGCTGAAGCATTTTCTGGTTGATCTTCCATGTGATTGGCCTCCTCCTCTGGGGTAATAGCGGAATACCCAGTAATTTTAAATTCTGTTGAAGTAGCATCTACAAATCGCCCACCAAAGAATTTCTTCTTTTGAATGGACACTAATGCTCCACACTCTCCCGTTTCTGGATCAAACATACACCCGTCCAGCATAACAAATGACCCAGGAACAATCGCCTGCCACTCTTCTTTGGTTAAGTTACTATGTCCAACCTCGATAGCCATTGTTAATGGCAAAGTTTTATCTATCTTTTCTGGATCAAAAGCAGCGTTTAATCCGGAAAAGAAGGTCTCGCATCCTCCTATTGTTTCCTGAGGAAACAATAGTCTGAAGCGAAAAACCTTACCATCCAAGACACAAGAAATATCTATGACTTGACAATCTTCTGTAACTGCCGATGCTGAAAACTCTGCGTCTCCAGCAACTTTTATCGACATTGAAGGAATCCACTGCAAGGTTTGCAATAGATGACTCATCTCTGCCACAAAGTAATAATGAAATCCTAGCAATTTATCCTTCTCATAAAAATAAGAAGCTAGCGTACTATCAGAGAAAACGGAAATTATCCATTCCTTCAGATCCTCTTCCGACGATACCAAGAAAAATTTTCCGGGATTTACCGGTTGCATTACCATAGGTTGCACTAAGCAATGCATCCCAAATTCTGATAAAGCCTGTTTGGGCTTCATCTTCCCTCGAAGTTCAAAAGAAAGAGAACAGGTGGTTTTACCAAACTTTTCCTTTAGTAACCGACAACATTCCTCCAAAGGAAAAATTGGCGGCGATAAGGAGATTTCCTTCCCCCCCAAACTGTCGAGGAACTCTTCTCGATGCTTTAGCCAGCTGACTCCAGGTTCCATCATACTTGTCATATCAACCCATCATGATGTGCAGCAGAAAGCCACACATTTTTCCTACAATTGAACTTCTTGTATTACTTGCTCTTCTTTTTGCTGGTCTCGACGATTTTTATCATTTTGACCCTCTCTGTCCTTTTCAGAGTCACGATGTTGTATAGAAGCCGCTATCATATGTAAAGGACTTTGGATTTCTTCCCGAGTAGGCAGTTGAACAACTTGACCTGCAACCACCATCTCTCTCAGAACTAATTGACGGTTTCCTAAGTTTTGGACTAAAACCTGCAAATTTTCAGGGTTCCCCAACACCAGCTCCATAGCCTTCGCTGCTTGAGCTTGATCGGTAAAATTGGAAAAGGCAACGGAGATACCTTCGCCTTCCTTAGTCATGGTCAAATTCGCGCCCACAAAAGCCTCAGGCACTTCCTGACTCTCGGAAAGAATAACTTCTACGAGCTGTCCGCCTTGGATATCTCCAATGAACATGGAATCTACAGCTTTCACTATGCAGCTCTCCACCCAATCTAAGGAAGGAGCAGACACTACCACAGAAGCAGCTTCTAAAGAAGTTTCTACGCTTTGGGGAGCGATAACATCCATCATTGCCAACCCTGCTGCTCCCCCGTCATAAAGAAGACCTTCTTTGCTTTCCTTTTTTTCTTCCTTAGTCGCTATAGAGGCTGGCCCCTCTTCTAATTTTTTATCTTCCTGCCCCCGTCGTTCTCCTCTTGCAACTTTCCCTTGCTGACGAGAATTGGATCGAGTTTCCCGATTTAAAGAGAAAGTTTTAACATCTCGATTATCTACAGGTTCGGGCTTGTTGTTTTTCGTAATACGGGAATCCTTATTGCAGCTATAAAGAGATGTGTCTCCTGAAGTTTTATTTAGTTCCATATTACCTTCCCCCTTATCAATCTTAGTGTTTCCTTCGACGCAACTGGAAGAGCAGCTGCCCCATTTCGTCTTGTTCTTTTTCTTCTGCTCGCGCTTCTTCTTGTAAAGCTTCTTTCATCCAACTTTCTTTGTGTAGACGAGTTTTTTCTTCCTCTTTTCGTCTTTTCGTCAAATCTACTTCTGCTTTTTCCAGTTCTTTGGCAGCTACTAGCACAAGCTCTTTTTGTTTTTTAACTTTTTCTTCCTCCTCAGCCAATTGAACTGCCACTACTTTGATATATGACTTTATTTTTAGCACTTCTTCACTAGTTGTCCCCTCATCCAGCTTCTCTCTAAGCTGCTGGATTTTCTGCATATAGTGGTTTTTTACTTTATCTCGCCCGGACTCTTTTTCTCTGAGTTTTTCTTTTTCTATCTCCAGTAAACGACGTTTTTCCTTGACCACTTTCTCAGCACGTTCTACCCGATCACGCTTAATAGTCAGTACAGTTTCCAGAGGATACTTAGGCATTTCCTACTCTTTTCCCGAGCTTCTTTTGCACTAACGGAATATGGCTCTTAATTGTTGAGCTGCTTCCTCATAATTTGTTTTTTCGTGCATATCCTGCTTTAAGAAACGATTTAGTTTATCAATATGGTCAATGGCAAAATCTACTTCCCTATCAGACCCACGCTTATACTCACCGATGCGAATCAACATCTCGTTAGCCTTATACTTAGCCAATACTTCCCTGGCTTTCCCTATAATCCTACGCTGTTCCTCAGGAACAATGGCCGTTAATAAACGGCTAATAGATGCCAAGACATCTATTGCTGGGTAATGGTAAGACTGAGCAAGAGCGTTTGAAAGCACAATATGACCATCAAGAATAGACTTCACTTCATCAGCCACAGGCTCGTTCATATCATCTCCCGCAACCAAGACCGTATATAGAGCAGTAATAGATCCTTTATCCGATGCCCCTGCCCGCTCCAATAGTTTGGGTAAGGTAGAAAATACAGATGGAGTGTACCCTGCTCGAGCTGGAGGTTCTCCCGCTGCTAATCCCACCTCCCTCAAAGCTCGAGCAAACCTAGTGACAGAATCCATCATCAAAATAACAGTCTTACCTTGATCTCTGAAATACTCTGCAATCGCTGTGCCTACGTAAGCAGCATTTAACCGGAGCTGAGAAGACTGGTCAGAAGTAGAGATGACTATTACTGAACGTTTCATTCCCTCTTCACCAAGATCCTTTTCTATGAATTCTCTGGCCTCTCGTCCCCGTTCTCCAATTAAAGTAATGACGTTAACATCAGCCTCTTCTGCATTTCTGGCAATCATTCCTAACAGAGAAGACTTACCAACTCCAGCACCGGCAAATATCCCTACCCTTTGGCCTCTGGCAATAGTTAACATACCATCAATGCAGCGAACACCCGTGGATATGATGGTGTCCAATCGCTTCCTTTTTAGTGGGTCAGGAGGAGCTCGAAAAATAGGATACACTTCGTCGGCGTCCACAAGAGGCCCTTTAGTATCCACATCGATAGGCTCTCCGAGCCCATTAATCACTCGCCCCAGCAATCCTTGGCCAGCACGAATATGTAGGGGCATTCCTGTGGGAATAACTTCTGATGAAGGGCTTACACCCGTCAATTCTCCTAACGGTGATAGAAAAGCAAAGTCTGAGGTAAATCCTACTACTTCAGTAACTAGAGGCTCCATATTAGCTCTTTTAACCAAACAAACCTCGCCTACGCGAATGTTTGGCACAACAGCTTTGATTAACATCCCCACCACTTCTACAATTCGTCCAACCATAGACGTGAGATGAACATCCTTTAAGCCTGAAAGGAGAGTATCAAATTCTGTCGTAAGACCTTCCATGGATTAACCCAATTGTGTTGTCATAATTGTTTTAATACTACTCACAGTTGTCCCAACAATGCTGGAGAAAAGCTCTGCGCGCTGAGTAGCACGTTGCACAGCGTATTGAATTTTCATGAAATTCGCTACACTTTCTGGCTCCCCATTCCTATCGGAAAAGTATAAAAGAGCCCTGTTAAGGACTTCCTCTCCGGAAGAAATCCAATCTACTACTCGTCGAGCGACAGAACGATTTTCTTCCTTATCTTTATCAGAGTCTTGCAGAGATTGTCCTGAATGTTGAGCTATAGCAGCTAAATCTTTATCTATCAGATTCATGATAGTATTCACAGCTTCTATGTGCTCTGCTTGCAACTTTTCTGTGCGTTCGGAATCATGCATTTGCAGCTTAAAATCATTGAGCCTTCGCTTCAAATTATTGATTTGTTCCTCTAACTCTGCGGATTGAAGCTCCTCTTCTATCTCCTTATCAACAAGACTAGAATTTTTTTCCCGAATAAGAGACATAAGATCTGGCTTATCAATAACTGTTTTCTCTACAGCTATCTCAGAAGATTTGGAAAGAGAAAAACTTTTTATATCTTTCCTATTTGCCTCCTGAACAGAAGGCTTCCCTGTTTGTTCTGTAGAAGAAACAGGATCCTCAGAATCCATTCCTGTTAAAGCTTTTATAACATCTATCATCTCGTAACCACTCTGCTTCTGCGTCAAGATTTTCTGGCTAAATACTGGAAATTTGGCTTCCTCCCAAAATTATCTTAATGGGCCAGCACTTTTCTTAGCCAAAGCCTCATGCCAATCCATGATAGAGCGAGCAAAAGCTTTTGTCGTAGCAATTTCACATTCAGCCAAAATCTTTTCTGCTAAACGGAAACTGTTCTCTAAACTTTCTCTTCGCACTTCAAAAGTGCTACCCTGATCCAAGACGATTAACATATGTGTTAGAGAGAGAAAAGCTTTAATACTCCAGTTATCCCCTTCTCGTTCATGTAAGGCGGACAATCTCTCTGCAGCCTCTTTCAATTGCATCTTATGCAGAGCTATAAGAGCCTGTCCCAACTCTTTTGCGTAATGTTCAGAGTCAAGAACACCGAGAGCATCAAAGATCTTCCTTGCTCCCTCTTCATCCCCTTGCTTCATAGCTAACATGCCACCCTCAAACAAGAGCGCAAAATCTTCTTTAAAACTTTCCATAAAAGCTTCCTCCCGTCCTTCGTATTATTAACTACCTTTAACAGCTCTTGCCATAGTGATCATTTCCGTGTGAACAGCAGTAAGAACGTTAGAAACAGCTTCAACATATTGCGACAAAATCTGCATACGGAATTGAAGGTTGAACATTGTCCCTAGATCAACAGTTCCTTGAGTGGATGTCTCTAGTTCAGTAAGATATTGCTGGACTCCCTGCACATACTTACATATGCCGTCCAACATCTCATTAAAATTAAAAACTGTACAGCTACTACTGGACATAAAAGTTAGCCCCCTTCAATTACACAATTTTACGGTTGATTCGCCCAAGAACTTTCTGGAGGGCTAAATAACCCGCCAATAGTGTTTGTTTTTTCTCGAAAGAATCCTTATCAGCACCCTCTCGAAGCATAGCGTTGAGCACTCTTACTTTTTCTCCGATGGAATTATTTACCTTCTGAGCCTCAGTAGAGTCACTCATAGTGACTTCCAAATCAAAAGATTCTTGTTTATCTCTTGCACTTTTTTTTGTGCTCTCCATATTGAACATAAAAACAGTACCTTTTTTACAAAGCTTTTTATTTTAAATGGCTATTTATTGTAGTCGATCTTGTACTTCAACCCATCTCTTTCTAAAAAGATGCTATTAGGCTGTATACTTGTAACTGTCATGCCATCTATGACATCTCCTCGGGTGAGAATTTTTCCATTAACCACTACATTGATACTTACATCCCCATATTTAGAATACCCCGTCACCCGATAACGATTGGGATACCTATGACTGAGGTCTATGAGCCCCTCTTCAGCTGGCAGCAGCACAGCAAAGTTCTTTACAACACGAACACCCGACAACTCGCCTAATTCCTGTATCACAGAACGGAACCGTTCATTTTCGCTGTTGTTAACATAACCAGTTAAGATGAGCTCTCCATTGATGAAAGACACTTGGATATTTCCGAAGCCATTTTGTAATAAACGTCCTTCTATGGATTTGAGCATGATATTTTCTACTATTACGCTATTATCCAAGAGAGAAAGGTACTGGAAGTGCAAATTCAGATAATCAGTGAGGCATGCAGCTTGTTCTTCAGTTTTAACATAACCGTTCAAAACAAAACGTCCTGGCTCTGGGGAACTCATAGAAATACCCTTGAATTCTGGACGCTTTGAAAGAAGAATATTCATTTCTTGCCAAACAGCTTCATCATCTATCACGTTATCGTCGACAGATTTTACAAAGAAAAGCGCATCAATTTTGTACATCAACTCGCTCTTTTCAATGCCATTCTTGACATGTCCAACAAGGAACAACTGCCCATTATTTTTATTGAATGTATAGCGAACTCCCGGAAATAGTTTTGTTACCCCTTCCAAATCCGATTGAAAATCTATATTCTCTATAGGAATAACTTCCTTGGAATGAAAAAGGGAAGCGGTTCCAATACCAAACAGAATCGCTAATCCTCCGATGAACAAGGTGAGAATAAACGTTCCCGTAGGCAAAGTAGCTTTTTTGGCAGCCTCTTCCTCAAGCCGCTCTTCCTCCAAAGGATCCACCTCAGGATCTTGCCTACCGAACAATCCATAGTTTTCGGGAGAAAAGCTAGCAACAATGGTTTCGGCTGGTGCTTGTTGGTCAATTAAGAGGAACAGTGTTGTTCCCAAAGCAACCACCATATTTGCTGAAACAGAAGAATTGCTTTCTATCTTCTTGCCTTCAACGACCACACCATTCTTGCTGCCCAAATCCTCAATAGAGATAGCTCCCTCACTGCTAACTATGAGTTTAGCGTGCTGATGAGAAACACTGGTATCGTCAAAAACGACGTCACAAATATCTGCGTTAGAACCTATAATGTATTCTTTGCCTGCGTCAAGGTGAAACTCAGCACCAATATTAGCACCAGCAAGAACTTTTAATAAAAACCTTGACGGACGCGATAGGTCCACAGTTACATCTTTGCCGGAATTATCTAGTTCTGCAGGAAAAATCCCCTTATCAAAATCGAATAAATCTTCGACATCGAAAGGAGCTAAAACTTTTGGTTTATTATCTGTAGTTTCTGGCTTATCCGTTTTTTGCTCTGCAGAAGCCCCTGTATTATTTTCTACTTGACCTACAGGATTTTCCTCTTGCCCGTCATTTCCAGCAGAAGCCATACCTTCCCCTCCAGCTTCTGCAACAGGCGCTTCTTCTTTAGGAGGATTATTCTCTCCGCTAACTTCTTTCGAAGGACTACTTTCTACGCCATTTTCTTGTTTCACTTCCGGATTCAGAGTCCCTTTCCCTTTATCAATTTCAACTTTTTCTGCACTAACATCTGCTTCTTTCTCTGGCCCCTGTTGAGGAGAAGACTTATTAGCCTTAACCTCATCTTTTCTTTTAGAGCTTTCGGCCTCTTCCTTATTAGGCGGTGAATCTTCTTTTGACTGACCCGAAGGGGAGGAAGGTTGTTCCACATTTTTCATCCCCTCAGCACCATCCTTTTGCGCCTCTTTTCCTTCGGCTTTTTGAGGAGCCTCATCGTTGCTGTCAGCGCTCTCAATCTTAGTATTCTCTGCAGAAGGAGTTTCTTTTTTGGGCGCATCACCGACACCTTCAGCATTTAATTTTTCCGAGCTATCTGGGATCTCTACCATTTCTTCTGGGCTGCCTGCATTTTTTGCTGAAGCCAAAAAAGCTTCTGAAAGCGCCTGATCTTTCTCTGTGAATCCCTGAGGTCCGGAGGACGCCTTTTCGTCTTTTTTCTTCCCCTTGGAGCTCCCTTTCCTTTCAGAAGACTCCTTTTCCTTTTTCGATCCCGCTCCTTTAGAAGGTAACGCAGAAACATTTTCCGTTTCCCCAAATTCGAAGAAAAACGCTTCATTGAAATCTTCTTCCTTCTCAATGAAGAAAGAATACGTATTACTTCCTAACACTATGAGATCTGAGTCCTTCAAAGGAGATGTATCAGCTACAGCCACTCCGTTAACAAGAACTTCTTTAGAAGAGTCTGTATTCTTGACATAGTAGACATCTCCTTCCTTGTAAATCAACGCTTGGCAAGGAGCTAATCCAGAGTCTTCAATAGCAATATCACTTTGCTTTGCATCTCTTCCGATAGACCAATTATCCCCCTCTTCGAGAGACAAGACCATACCAGACAAAGGCCCTTTGCTAACTACTAACCTTACCGCCATACCTTTTCTTACCTATTCGCTTTTGGCCAATGACAAGCTATCCCGCCAAGATTCTGAATAATTTACAAACGATTCCACGCCACGCACAAAGTCTTCGTAAGAAATATCGCCTGGAAGTTTTTTTACAAAGACGACATTCTCTTCTGGGTCTAAACCTAGAGCTGCTCCACCAGTCTCTCTCCCAAACAAGTTGCCCACCATCATTTCAAAATGAGTCTTTGCTTGGTCTGCAGAGGGCGCTAACACTCCAAAGGAAACCATTAAAACGATGTTATTGTCAGCATTTTGATACGCGCGAACACGTGTCCTCTCTCCCACGGGGAACACAAAGGCACCCTCTGCGTCCAGTTCCGTTTCAGAAGAAACCCCTAAGTATTGGGTTAAACTTTTTATCAATTTTTCCAACATACAGCTTCGCTATCGGGCCACTACATGGGACTCGAATTTCTTGAAGAAGCTAACGAAAATGTTCCTCAAAAAAAACACAAAGAACACTCCCCATTAACCACCATCATCTTCTTTTCTCGACTTAACACTGAGTTATGCCAACAAAAAGGTTAAAATTAAAAAGGATTTCTTCTGTCTTTATTAGCATTTTAAAAACGATATTTTTATGTTTTTAACAGTAAACAACAAACGATTCTCACAGTAGCGATCCTAAAAAATGCTTTTTTTGCGTAAAGCTCCTGTTTCCTCGATAAAAACCAAGATCTGCACCTTGAAAGCGAAAGCAAAGACCAATAAAAAAAACGGAAAAAGCTAACACTTCCCCACCGACCCCAGGTCAATCCTAATGCACTCAAAAGCTAGGGTATTTTCGGAAAACGAATATGTCAAGAGATGAATTAGACTCAAGGTTATCAACAAGTTACAACTTCACCTTCATAAGACAGACCGTAAGATCTTGTAGATTGTCCAGAAACTCTTTTTAGGAAAAAATTCCAATATTTCTCAGCAGAAAAATCCAAAAACTCCATTGCTAAATTTTTTTGATCATCTGCATTTTCTGACAAAGAAAAAGTTCGTATTTTGTCATTAATGGCTTTCATATCAAAGAAATTGCGTTTATCCAAATGTCTATTATTAGACACAACACTGGGAACACTTAAATCAATAACTATTCTTCCTGGGAGAGAAAATAAACCGCCTAAAAGCATTGGAGTTTGTGAAAAATCTGCGGTAGTTCCAAAAATGACTACCTCGTAATCATCAAAAAAAGACAATAACTTTCTTGGGATAATTTTCTCTTTTTTCGCTGAGTTGATAGATTCTGAACAAAAAATAAAATTTGATCTGCCACGCCTTCTAAAAAAAGAAGCTATCCTGCAATTTATTGTGGAGTAACCCACAAAAATGGTTTTCGCATCAAGAGGTATTCCCTCCAAGAGACTATGAACAACAGCCTCTGTCGTAACTTGTTTTTCTTTCAATAAGTTTGTCGACCGGAAGCGCTTTCCTTCTTTGAGAGCTTTTTGAAAAAGATAGTGTAAAACAGAAGGTATTTTCTCTTTTTTGATCGTTTGAGTGTAGGCCCTCTTGACCTGCCCTTGAATTTCTGTCTCTCCTAAAACTACACTGTCACAGCCTGCCACTACCCTAAACAGATGGGTAAAACAGTCTAGTCCTAAGTGAAGGTAGCCACAAGGAAGATCCTCTTCTCCTTGACTCTCTCCACCCCAATTTACGTACACACCTAAATGATGAAACCTTTTCTGAAACTCCAATAACAATGAGGAGCGCTCAGTGTCCGAAGAAAAATAGATTTCCGCCCGATTACAGGTGATAAGGAGAACAGAGGGGCCTAAAAATTGTTGGCGCTCCTTCAATCGACAAAAGAAACCTATGACCGTCTCTCTATCTCTCGAAGAAGCCAAACGGTAATTAACACCAAAAACGCCGACACTCATTCTTCCTTATAATTCCTAAGCAGGGGTTTTGATCAAATTCGGCATAAACCTAGAGAAAGTCTTGGTGTATAAAGAAACAGAAAATTAGATGCTATAAAATTATCCAATACACTATAAGCGCCCCGAGGAAAACGGTAACAAACTAAAGTTAAAAAATTAACACATAAATCCCAAGAATATTTATGTCTTCTTCATATACAGAAAACCACATCATAACTCTAGATTCTCTGGACCATATTCGATTACGAGCAGGTATGTATATAGGGAAACTTGGTAGTGGTAAACACCCAGATGATGGCATCTACGTTCTACTTAAGGAAGTCATAGATAATGCTGTAGACGAATTCACTATGGGACACGGGAAAGATATTTCTATCACTTTGGATCAAACAGAACAGAAGGTAGTGGTCCAAGATTACGGTAGAGGCATACCCCATGGCAAAGTTATTGATTGCGTTTCCAAAATTAACACGGGAGCAAAGTATACCGATGACGTTTTTTCCTTCTCTGTTGGACTCAACGGTGTAGGGCTTAAAGCAGTAAACGCTCTTTCATCATTTTTCTCTGTGAGAACGGTTAGGAAAAAAAAATCTTTCACTGCTTATTTCTCTCAAGGAGTTTTGACCCACACGGAGGAATCTTCCTCTCTGCATCCTAGCGGGACTACTATAACTTTCATCCCAGACAACACAATTTTTGAACACCCTGAATTTATGGAAGAAATTATCAGGGATAAATTAAGAAACTATGCCTACCTACACCGAGGATTAACACTCCATTATAATGGGGAAAAAATCACTTCAAAAAATGGTCTCTATGATCTTCTAGAGGAAAAAGTTGGTGGAAACAGTCTTTATTCTCCATTTACCTATTGCGATCAAGCGATCGAATACTGCTTCACTCATTCCAATAGCAGTACAGAAACATATCTCTCCTTCGTCAATGGTCAATACACAATTGATGGCGGAACGCACCTTTCTGCTTTCAAGGAAGGTCTTACCCGCGCTGTCAACGATTTCTACCACAAAAATTTTCAAAGTTCTGACGTCCGTGAAGGGATCACAGGATGTTTTTCTATAAGAATACGTTCGCCCATTTTTGAGTCTCAAACCAAAAACAAATTAGGTAACACTGATGTAAAAGCTCCAATCATTGCTAGCGTTAAGGATTCGCTTCTCAAACTACTACACGCAGATAAAGACCGTGCGCAAGCGCTTCTTGAGCGTATTAAACTCAATGAAAAAACAAGAAGAAACATTCAATTTCTGAAGCAAGAATTAAGAGATAAACAAAAAAAAACACACTACAAAATTCCTAAGCTAAGAGATTGTAAATTCCATTACTGCGACAAATCTTTGTATGGTGATGCTTCTATGATTTTCTTGACAGAAGGAGAATCTGCCTCAGCTTCCATCCTTTCTTCCCGAAACCCTTTGACCCAAGCTGTGTTTTCCCTCAGAGGCAAGCCTATGAACGTCTTTTCTCTGGAAGACGATCAAGTGTACAAAAACGATGAACTATTTTACCTATCCTCAGCTTTGGGAGTAAAAGATAGCAACGACACTTCTCTTTTGCGTTATGCTAAAATTATTTTAGCCACAGATGCTGATGTTGACGGCATGCATATTCGCAATCTGTTAATCACTTTCTTTCTAAAAACCTTTCGAAAATTGGTTTTAAATAATCATTTATTCATTTTAGAAACCCCTTTATTTAAAGTTCGATGTAAAGAGAAAACTTTTTATTGTTACTCAGAAGCAGAAAAAGACTCTACAATCAAAGCTCTAGGGAAAAAGAGTTCCCCGGAAATCACCCGATTTAAGGGCTTGGGAGAAATTTCACCAAAGGAATTCAAATCTTTTATTGGGCCTGATATTCGCCTCACACCCATCCACCTTTCTCAACCCGAAGCCATAGACGAAACTTTAAATTTCTACATGGGGAAAAACACTCAAAAACGGAAACGTTTTATCATAGATAACCTCATAGCTGAACCTTAGTGATAACCATGCAGAATGTTTCTGAACTATTTAAAACTCACTTCCTCCACTATGCCTCGTACGTCATTCTTGAACGAGCTATTCCCCACGTCCTAGATGGGTTAAAACCTGTACAAAGACGCCTATTATGGACTCTCTTTCGCATGGACGACAATAAAATGCATAAAGTTGCTAACATAGCAGGACGCACTATGGCCTTGCACCCTCACGGAGATGCCCCTATCGTTGAGGCTCTCGTCGTTCTAGCAAATAAGGGATACCTCATAGATACTCAAGGAAACTTTGGGAATCCTTTGACAGGTGATCCTCACGCTGCAGCTCGTTACATAGAGGCTCGCCTTTCTTCTTTGGCAAAAGAGACTCTTTTTAACACCGATTTGATGACTTTCCATCCCTCTTATGATGGAAGAGAATCTGAACCAGATGTATTGCCGGCAAAAATTCCTCTACTTCTACTACATGGTGTCGATGGTATTGCTGTAGGCATGACAACAAAAATTTTTCCCCATAATTTCACTGAATTACTACAGTCACAAATACGCTATCTAGAAGGAAAAAATTTCCAGTTTTATCCAGATTTCCCTTCAGGAGGAGTTATGGATGTCTCAAACTATCAGGATGGAAAAGGTTCTATCGTCGTACGAGCTTCCATAGAAATCGTTAACAACAAAACCTTGACTATAAAAGAACTATGCCCCTACACCACTACAGAATCTCTTATCCGATCTATTGAGCTGGCGGCAAAAAGAGGCCTCCTTAAAATCGATAGCATTCAAGATTTTTCTACGGAAAAACCGGAAATAGAAATCAAACTTCCCAAAGGTTGCTATGCTGAAGAAATCCTTCCTAAATTATTTAAACATACTGAGTGCGAAATAACATTATTCCCTCAAACAACTGTTATCCACAAAAACAAACCCATAGAGCCCACTTTATCGGAAGTATTACGGCTGCATACAGATACTTTACTTGGTCTATTGCAAAAAGAATTAGAAATTCGAAAAGCAGAGTTACAACAAACTCGTCTAAGAAAAACTGTAGAATACCTTTTCATCAAACACAAACTTTATGACACCATTAGAACTTCTGATACTTCTTCCCTACTGGAAGAAAAAGTTTTACAGGCTTTGCAACCCTTCTTAAAAGAGTTGCCTTCATCTCCAACAAGGGAAGATGCTTCCTACCTCATCTCTATTCCCATAAGGAAAATTCTTTCTTTCAATGAAGAAAACACCAAAAGTAGTTTAGAATCAATAGACAAGGAAATAATTCTAGTTAACGAACAACTAACCGATATGTGTAAAGTAACTATCAAATATTTGAGGAAATTGATAACCAAATACAAAACTCTGGGAGAAAGAAAAACTAAAATAGCGTCCTTTGCCACAAAAGCTCATTGCGAAGAAAAAATGTTGTTTTAATTAATCTTATTATTTAAAAATAAGTTTTAAGGACATTGTTTCTAACGCTTTTCATTTTCTCCCTTTATAAAAAAGCAAATAAGAATCGAAAATAATTTTTTCTGAATATATAATTGCATCAAATAGGTAAAGTATCCTCTTAACATCTGCGGAGCCTCGCCATGGAACAACCTCCTGTCGCTACTTCTGGACCCTATTTGGGAAAAACTTCTCCAGTCAAAGAGCTTTCCCCCGAGTACCTTACTCCGACCAATACTACTTTCTCTGGCCCTGTCAAAACTTTAGGAGATCTCCGCTTAGCATTGATACAACAGTTTGGACCCGAGCAAGGGAAAAAAATGTATGACCAGTTCTATTCTTCTATTTTAATCATGTGCTTCGGAACAGTCCACAAAGAGTCTGATAGAGCCCAACGAGCTGCAAAAAAAATGCGCTCAGCTTACAAAAACCATTAGTAGCGTTCATAATATCTATGGTTGAAAGTTTCTTGGCTTTACAACTCTCCCAGTTGTATCAAAGATACTTAGCTGCTATGTCACCACAGAAGTTGGCTTTGTGGTTAAACCAAGACGTCTACATGTCTGTGATTTTTACGAAACATCTCCTTCCCACAGAGAAGAACTCTCCCGGCTCTTTGTTACTGGTAAAGCCTCTACCCTATGGAAGCATTACCTACGATTATTTCCTGGCATTACATCGACATGTGTGTAGTTTTCTCATTAACACTTTAAAAATGCCTGCCAACTGTACAGAAAATATTTTTATTTTTTCATCTCTATCAGAAAATTATATTCGGGTAACTCTTGAAAATTTTTGTTCTACACTATACGAAAAGGCTTCCAACGCGCACACAAACTTACTGATTGACTGAAACTTAGAGCCTCCCTAATCGGTTTATCTAAAAAGATCTTTCTACAGATTTCTTTTTTCCAGAATAAAACACTTCGTTAACTAAAAATTATCCTCAAATTCATGAAAAAATCAGAAAAAGCAATTTTTCAATTAAAAAAAAACAACACTTCATTTAATCTCTCGTCCCGAGAGAACGCTGGGCAGGGTCTCTGCTTCCTCCGGGATTTCTTCGAGAGCGTTCAATAGGTTATTAGAGAAAGTCCTTAATTTCAAGACTACAGTCACAGCCCCCCTGTGGTGATGGGTCTTGATTTTAAGGCATTTTTAGTGGGCTTTGTTCGAGTATCAAAACCGGGCATGCGTCTTCTTTTTTCTCTTTAGTATTTCCAATGAAAAAAAGTAAAACTTTATCTTTTGTTTGTGGCAAAACTCCTCCCTCTTCTCATCTTGCTAATGAAGCAGCAGATCTCGATGAGGAGCTTCTTTCTGAAGCTAATTTTCAATCAGATATAAACATTATTTTTCCTCTAAGGTTAGACAAATTTCTCTCATCAATACATCCCGAATACTCCAGGACTTTTTATCAAGAATGCATTACAAAAGGACGAGTCTTTGTTAATGACCAACAAGAAACGAAACCCAGAAGACAACTTTTCCTTAACGACAGGGTGGTTATTTTCATCCCAGAAGAAAATCCGCTAGATCTTCTTCCTGAAAAGATCCCTCTAGATATTGTTTATGAAGATGATCTTATTATCATTATCAACAAACCCAGAGGGTTAGTCGTACACCCCGCTCCAGGCCACTACTCAGGGACCGTTGTTAATGGGTTGCTACATATACTGGGGGAGAGACTACGAGAAGAATTTTCCGAAGAACATTTACGACCAGGGATTGTTCACCGTTTGGATAAAGACACTTCAGGGTTGCTCATCACAGCTAAAACCAAACAAGCGAAAATGTTGTACAGCAAAATGTTCAAGGAAAAAACTATACAAAAAACATACCTAGCCATTTGCGTCGGAACTCCAAGCGAGCAAGTTATTCACACTCAAATAGCTAGGCATCCATCAAGGCGACAAGAAATGACTGTAGTGTCCTCCGGAGGGAAAGAAGCTGTTACTCATTGTAAACCTATAGCATCCCACAACAATTTAAGTTTAGTACGACTATCTCCAAAGACAGGTCGTACTCATCAACTACGAGTACATCTCAAATACATACGAGCTCCAATCTTAGGAGATCCTGTCTATGGGAATATTTCTAAAAATCTTAGCGAAGGATTCCAACAACAACTCCTTCATGCTCACTCTCTTACCTTTATTTGCCCCCTTACTTCCTCTCCAATAACTTTATTTGCGCCCCTTCCCGAAGACATGTCTATGTTAATAAAGAAACAATTTTCTTCCGTTAAACTTTAGTTATTTGTCTTTAACCACTTTGTATTTTATTAAAAATCTTAAACAACAAACTTTTTTATTTTGTTAAAAAAACAAACATTTTTTATAAAAAAGATTTTATAATTAAATTAGTAATTAAAAATTTTAAATCGATTATTTATTACAGAAGTTGAATTAATAGGATTTTCGAATGAAAGATTTTTTAGAATACATCGTAAAAAACCTCGTTGATAAGCCCGAAGCGGTACACATTAAAGAAATAGAAGGAACAAACACCCTTATCCTGGAGCTTCAAGTTGCACAGCCCGACATCGGGAAAATCATTGGTAAGGAAGGGAAAACTATCAAAGCCATCCGGTCTCTATTAGTGTCTGTTGCTAGCCGGAATAACCTCAAAGTTTCTCTAGAAATCATCGAAGACAGAAGATAAAAGGCCGGACCGAGCAGGATTCGAACCTGCGGCCATCCGCTTAGAAGGCGGATGCTCTATCCACTGAGCTATCGGTCCAGAGGAAACCCTCACAAAGGAGAACAGAGGAAAGGGTACATTGCCCGAGATAATAAAGTCAATAATGCTTGCTTAATGTCCCTTTCTTAAGTTCTCTTTTACTCTTAAAAAGTGAATCTAAAAATTCTTATATTAAATTAGGCATTCCTTGAACTAAAAGAAAAAAATACGTACATTCTCAATCTCGAGAGTGTATTCCTCGTAGACAACTCCTCCTTTAACGTTATTTTGGACAAACCGAAAATTTTATGACGTATTTATTTGAAGATTTATGTGATTCCAACAAACTATCTATAATTAGCGGCCCTTGTGTGATGGAAAGCGCAGAACATGTCCTAGAATGTGCAGCATTTCTAGCAAGCTTGTTTCAAAACTACCCACAGGTAAATTTTATCTTCAAATCAAGTTACGATAAAGCTAACAGATCTTCTGTACAGTCCTTTAGAGGTATGGGATTGGAAGCCGGGCTAGAAATTATGGCAGAAGTAAAAAGACTTTACCATTTACCCGTCTTGACAGATGTACATTCCCCTGAAGAAGCGGAAAAAGCTGCTGAAATCTGCGATGTTATCCAAATCCCTGCCTTCCTTTGCCGGCAAACGGATATTCTTCTGGCGGCAGGGAGAAGTAACGTCATCGTTAACATAAAAAAAGGTCAGTTTTTATCCCCTTGGGATATTGAGGGTCCTATAGAAAAAATTCTCTCCACAGGCAATAACAAAATTATACTTACGGAAAGGGGTTGTTCATTCGGCTATAACAATCTAGTTTCAGATATGCGCTCGATAGCAGTTATGAAAACAACAGGCTTTCCAGTAATATTTGATGGTACCCACTCCGTACAACTTCCAGGGGCTCTAAAAAGTTCTAGCGGGGGACAGACAGAATTCGTTCCTACACTAACAAAAGCTGCTCTCGCAGCTGGTGCTAATGGTTTGTTTATTGAATCTCATCCAACACCGGAAACAGCTAAAAGTGATGCGGCTTCCATGCTTTCTTTTTCTCAGTTGGCTGAACTTTTACCTGTCTGGGAGCAACTTTTTGATTGCATATCTTCTCTGTCTGAGCCAGTAAAACTATGACAAAGTTCGTATCCTATGGATTAATTTGTTTGGGGACGCTCTTGTTAACGATATTTATCACGGGTGTCTCGGTACTTTGCCCAGATAATTTACAAAGAATTTCCTCCTTACCAAACGAGTGGCACTCTCCTCCACCTTTTCTAAAAATTAAAAAATTAGGCGTAAAAAAACAAATTACCACAAAATCCTCCGGTCGTTTCTTCTGTAGTATTGATAGATCTTGTGTAGAACTAAAAGTACATGATGACTTTCGTTGCAGAGAGACTCTCTCTGGACTATCTGGAAGTTTTTATCCTAATGATCCATTAAAAATGGTAAAATTTCATGGAAAAAGTGGTGAGTTAACTTATAAAAACTATGAACTGACGTTACATGATTGCCAGTTCAGTCTCTTTGAATCCAATGACCCAACCTCCCTACTCAAAGAGACAACAACAGGGGCCATGAAAACGATGACTTTATCTCTACTGAAAATGCCTAAGTGAACCTATGCCCGTTTTATCAGTCCACAATCTAGTAAAAAAGTATAATAAGAAGCCCGTTACCAATGATGTTTCTTTCCATGTGAATCCAGGAGAAATTGTCGGGCTCTTAGGGCCAAATGGCGCAGGGAAAACAACAGCCTTTTACCTAACAGTGGGGCTCATTAGACCGGATTCAGGCTCCATTCTTTTCAAGAATACAAACGTCACAAAAAAAACGATGGATTACCGGGCTAGGTTGGGTATTGGGTACCTAGCTCAAGAGCCCACTGTATTCAAAGAAATGACAGTTAGAGAAAATCTCACCTGCATTTTGCAAATTATTTACAAGGCTAGTAAGGAACAATCTCACCTTCTAGATACTCTCGTAGATGATCTACAGTTAAGCTCTTGTTTACATAAAAAAGCTGGGACTTTGTCTGGGGGAGAAAGACGCCGATTAGAAATAGCTTGCGTCTTAGCCTTGAACCCTAGTGTTCTTCTTTTAGACGAGCCTTTCGCTAACGTAGACCCATTAGTTATTCAGAATGTCAAATACTTGATCACACTGCTATCAAGACGGGGTATCGGCATACTCGTTACAGATCATAACGCCAAAGAGCTATTGTCAATAGCAGATAGATGTTATCTAATCATTGATGGAAAAATTTTCTTCGAAGGCTCCTCCTCCCAAATGATTGCTAACCCAC
The DNA here is from genome assembly GCF_902806995.1 of Chlamydiifrater volucris. Lineage (NCBI taxonomy): Bacteria > Pseudomonadati > Chlamydiota > Chlamydiia > Chlamydiales > Chlamydiaceae > Chlamydiifrater > Chlamydiifrater volucris. The sequence continues at coordinate 1,075,148 of NZ_LR777654.1, forward strand.
TTGTCAGACAACACTACTTAGGAGATGCTTTTTCCTACTGATCCTCTATATTCAACAAAGCATCCACTAAAGCCTCGAATCCATCCTGATCCAACTCAGTGACTCCAGGTTTTATCCCTTCCTCTGCTAATCGGAAAGCCTTCATGGTATTGCATATTCTTCCGACCAACCGAACTCCCACACCTTTCAATTCCCAGACATTCACATATTCTCCAAACATTTTCAGGGACAATTCACAAGCTGTAATGATAAACAAAAGGCGTTTTCTTGGATTTTCCTTGCGAATACGATAAAAGTATTCCGCGATATACATAAATGTTGGAATGATAATTACTTTATATTTCGACGATCTTCTCGACAGTACACTGCCTATGGAACACACTTGGCAAGCAGGATTTCTAGGGTCATATGAGCAAGAATCATTAAATCGGCCAAAAGGACAAAACTTAGCCTTCTGACAATAGGAGAAGCCAATGACCAATAATGTATCATCTTTCTTTGCTTCCCGGATAATTTCTTCTACTGACAAACAATTATAAAAAAATAAATTTCCTCTCTGAAAAACATTCCTTCTTGGAGTTAGCAAAGCCCAGATCAGTTTACACAAAGCTTTGGGTTCAAACATTATTCTGTACAGCATCTTCCGCCCCCTTTCAAGGGAAAGCAGATACTTTACTGTCTTCCACCTTAACCACTTCTTCGTGCTTTTCGTAATAAAAGGAACGTTTGGCCTACACACAGATTTTTTATGTTCTTCGGGGAAACTCATGATCTGAGACTAAAAAACTTTACCTTGGCTCCCCAGATAGATTAGCAAGATTCAGGAAATTCGTCTTCTGCTAATACTTCCCTAGCAACATCCTTGATAGTCTTTAATCCTTTGGGAAATCCAACAGAATACAACAGCTGATCAATGTATTGCAACTCAGCAAATAATTGATCATTAACAAATTCTAACTCTGCTAAACGCTTACTTACCATGGCAAAATCTTTATCCATAGAATCTCCTTAATTTCTCATTAAGGAGAGTAGCGACTACCGTGCCAACTATCCTAGCAAACTACGGACAAGACCCAAATATACTTGATTCAAAATCTGTAGAGAAGTTGTTATCACTGTCCACTCTTGCTGCATACCTGTTAAATGCATTTGTAAGTTCAATTGGTGATTTTGCCCCATATCAGCAAAAGACTGTTGATCAGATTGAATTAACGCATGTAAGGAAAACATCCCATTGGGAATCGTCTGCCCAGAAAAACCTGACACAACAGCATCTTCCATGCTTTCCAAATTATTTTGCCACTGAGGATCAGGACCGGAAACTTTAAAGGTCCCTGGTAATTCTGTATCCTCCGTTTTAGAAACTGTTATCTGACTTAAAAAATTAGATACTGTCACTAGATTATTAGCAATTCCTTGTAACCCAGTGGCATATCCCACCAACATATCTATGAGTTGTGTTCGTTGGGAGAGAGAAATTTTATCGTCATTGTCTATTATAACCAATTGCCTTTTTATTTCTTCTAAGCCTGCTTCTGTCTTTTGCAAAAATAGCGTAGCTTGAAGGCGCTCCTCACTTAATTTCCTCTCTGCACTTTCAAAGTTTCCTGGATAAACATTATTGTCCTTTGTCCCCACGGCAGGCTTTTGCCCAACATAACTAGCAAAATTAAAATACGTTGCAGAATTCACAAAACCAGCTATTGCTTCTAAGATAGCATTGCCCACGGTGGACGCAAAATTGCTGTAATATAACTGCGAATAGGAATCATTTAAAAAATCTACCTCTCTTGGCATATAATGATCTATCAATACCGTCGCAACAGCAGAAGGCAGAGCTAGAGCCCGTAACTCCCCTGTTTTAGCAACCAAGCCGCTTGCGTAAACATTCTTTTCTAAAGAAGATAACTCTTTCAGATTCCCTCTGGATATATTTAATTTGTCCTCTTCTTCAGTAAGGGCAGTATGCGACAACCCCTTAAATCGAAAGTAATGTTGAGCTATGTGATTTTTCTGAGCCTTAAAAAGTCCGCTCCAATTATTTAAGAAAATTCCATTGATATTCATTAAAGCAAAATTAATTGTGACCGCGGAACTATCTGTTTTTTGGGAGTAGACTGTGTATTGGTCGCCATTAGGCAGGATTGCTATACCATTTCCTACCACCCCCGATGAAGCTCTTCCATTCGTTCCTGAACTTACTTTTATTACTGCGTCCTTAATGACTCTAAACATATTAAACTCGGCTCCAGAAAACACTTCTGCCCCATTTCTTACGGCTGTATTGACTTCCGTTAATGATATAGAAGGATTTTTAGCTGTGGCATTAGATGCCAAAAAATAAGTCCAAACTATCGCCATATACCACGGGAAATCAGCCCCTTCTAAACCTCCCCCCGCAGCACCGCCTCCGGAAACAATTTTTACGCCAGATCTAGGATCTGTTGTGTTATACCGTAAAGAAAAGGCTTCATCGAACGCGTTATTTACTAAACTTTTTTGATTTTCACTTAGGTACGCAAACAGAGAATCTATGGCAAATAATGCTTGTAAAGCTGCAGAAGCACTACTGGCGGTGAAGTCTGATATACTATTAGTTAGGTTAATGGGGGCAAACAAGCCAAAAAAGGCTGCTGTCTGATTCGATACCTGTCGAAAAATTTCTAACTGATGCTCTCTGGCAGCTATACTGGCTTCAACAACTTTTTGATAAGTTTCTAAAGACTCCACCTGTTCGTTGTATACCGTCATAATCTTTCTGTTATAATCTATTTTGTCTCCTCGAGAAAGCGTGGAACAATTGACAGCTTCAGAAAACTCAAGAGTATATAGCAAAACATTGTCCAAATCTTCAGAAGAATAGGTTTCTACCTGGTTGTCCAGTGAGAAAATCTTCCTCTCAAGAAAAGTAAATAGACCAGAATCCTCATCATTTAGGCGCTTCTTTATCTCTGATAAAAGACTCAACAATTCCCTCACTCTAGATCGCGCATATGATTCCTCCAGTAAGGTTATGTTCTCGTACTGTAGTGACAACTCCGACATTAAGGAAACCTTGTTAGCTTCATTCAGATTTGATCGACCTATAGCATTCACTATTTCCCAAGAAAGGTTTCTCGTCGTAATCATGTCTTCAATAGTATAGCCAACTTTTTTGTTTTTTAACCCAGTTGCTGTCTCAAGCAATTTAGAAAAAAGTTCTTCACTGTCCTGTCTTTTTGCAACGCATTTTTGTAAAACTTGAACCAGTCCATCTAGGAAAGACCTGGTCAAACATTGTTGGTTATCATCCACTATCTTGTTCGCTTGCTCATCAGAAAGAACTCGAGGAACTTTTACCGGATACCGACCTTCCTGGAGAGGCTTAAGAGACGATGGTTTTGCGTTAGAACAATACGGAACACAAAACCTCTTCTTTGCTAAAGGAGCAGCGATATTGGAAACAGACAGAGGAAATTCCTTTTCCTCCTTATTTGCTTCTTGAGTAGAGACTTCTTGACTTCCATCCAAATCACCAAAAATGTGAGTCAATTTGTTAAGAAAATGCTTTTCTTGCAAAATGGATTCAAATTTTATGGTGTCGCTTAAAAAAGACTGTTTGTTGATTGTGTTTTTTTGAAAAGCAATGGCTATTTCTTTTTTAGGATTAACGAAAACTGATTTATCAATCATAATGAACCCAACTGAATAAAAAGTTTTTCTATCTTAACAAGCTTCGAGCCAGTCCCAAATAAATTTGATTAAGTACCTGCAGTGAAGTTGCAACAACGGTCCATTCCTGCTGCATACTTGTCAGGTGCATCTGTAAATTTAACTGGTATGTTTGGCCCATATCGGCAAAGGATTGCTGATCTGATTGGATTAAAGCTTGAACGTTAAACATGCCTCCTCGAGTTCCTTCACTAGGAAGTCCCGACACAACAGCTTCTTCTAGAGATTTTAAGTTATTTCTCCAGTCAGTAGGTCCCGTTACTTGAAAAGTTCCAGGTTTCCCCTCCGGAGAAGAAAGACTAATTTGATCCAAAAAATTTGAGATAGTAATCAAGTTAGACGCGATAGTCCCTAGGCTGGTTTCATAACCAGCTAACAATCCGGTTAAATAAGCTCTTTCCTCTTGAGAGATTTTAGAATCCTCATTAACCAATTTAGTTTGCGTACTTATGGCCTCTAACCCATCCCGCGTCTGTTTCAACAATTTCTGAGCAGCTTCTTTTTCCGACTTCAGCCTATTTTCTGCACTTTCTTTAGTCCCTGGGAAAGTATTAGGATCCTTAATTCCAACGACAGGCTGTTGGCCGACGAAGCTAGCAAAGTTGAAAAAAGTTCCTGAATTGATATATCCAGGTATAGCGTTCAAGATGTCATTGCCAACAGAAGATCCTAAATTGCTATAATAAAGCTTCTTATACAACCCTTCCAAAAAATCAACCTCCTTGGGCATGTAATGATCTATTAAAACGGAGGCTATAGAGGAGGGTAATGCCAAGGATTTAAGTTCGCTAATTCTAATTTGAGAATTTTCTTGGTAACTAGAAGATTCTAAATTTTTCAATGTCCGATGTTCTTGTTCTGTCTCTTCGAGAGCTTTCGCACTCTCTTCCTGAGAAGTTCCAGCTAATCCTACGAACCTTTTGTATGCTTCTGTTATTTGACTTCTCTGATCTTTAGCAGCTTCAGCAAAACTACCTAAGAAAGCTCCTTGTCCCCTATTCATGAATTGAAAATTTATCTCTACAGGATCATTAGTCGTTTTTTTTAAAAAAAACATTTCCAATGCAGAACTTTGTTTAACATCTTCCGACTTAAGCTTGTAGACTATGAAATGTTTCGCTTCATCACCACTTCCAAATCTTAAATCTCCTCTAGCAAGCACTATAGATTTGATAGTTTCTATAGCCTTTCCTACCAAGTTTACCCCAAAATTAGTTGTTTTGGATAACTCTCTACAAATAGCCTCTCCTATTTCTTCTTCCGTTCCTTCAGGATTGGCATCTGTAGCTATCGAAGCTAAAAAATACGCCCAAACACCTCCCAAATAAGGAGACAAATTGCTTAAACTATCCAACCCATCATTAACAATTTTTTTTTGCTCATTTTTTAAATCTTTAAACAAAGAATTAATCGACAGTAAAACTTGCAGAGCCGAAGAGGCCTCCAAAGCTGCAAAGGTGTCCAAGTTGCTACTTAAATTGATAGGAGCAAAAATACTAACTAGAATCTCTACCCGATGAATAGCTTCTCGAAACGCACTTAATATCTGATTTTCAAGAGCTAGTTCATAATCTCCCAGTTTTTGAAAAATCTTTAAAAGCTCTATTTGATACTCAAAAAGATTTCCTAGGTGTTGGTTATATTTTATTTTATCATTTTGTGATAACCTTGAGGAGTTTACCAAATGTGCCAACTCATAAGAACTATTCAAAATAGTGTCTATTTGCTCCTCTGAGTAATCCTGCGCTAATTGCAGTTCACTCAGTTGTTCAAAGAGTTCGTCAAAAAGTTGAAAATCTTCCTCAGAAAGCGTATCTCTAACTTCCGTTAGAATGAATATCATTTTTTCCAATCGCTCTCGAGAGAAAATCTTTTTTAAAGAATTTTCTTGGTTGTAAGTTTTTAACTTTTCTATAAACGAAAGGGTTTCAACTGCAGGTAATCCTATTCGACAAATGGTGTTGGCTGTTTGTAAAGAAAGGTTCCAAATATTCAAGATGTCCTGTTGAGAGTAGGGTTCCTCTTTGTTCTGAAGTTCATCAACTAGAGAAGTTATTTCTTGCAATTTCTTTAAAAGTTCTTCAGAAGTGGTTTTTGTAGTGCATTCCTCTAAGACAGATTTGTTTGCTTCTAGAGCTTCTCTCGCTTCGTTTTGAGGAAGTGTTTCTACTAAGTCTTTGAAAAATAACCTTTGAGAATTTTCTGCCCGATTACTCCTAATAGCAGGCAAACAAGAATTTTGACTTCTTAAAGAATAATTTAATTTAAATGCTTTTTGAAACTTTTCCGGCAATCTTATTGTTTCAGGAGAATATTGTTCTGAAATAAGTGAATGTGAAAAACAACGATCAAAATTATCTTGTTTATTAATTTGATTAGAAAAATCACTTGCTAAATGCAAAATTTTAGTAAGTGCAATCTTTTTCCCAGAAATAATTTCCATGGAAGTCAGATTATTAATTCTATAAGATTCTTTAGAAACATTCTTCCTTGTAATTCTTTCAAAACTAAAGTCTTTGTAATTAGAAGAGATTAGGTCGCTATTTATCATATATCGCTTTAATCATAATCGAATCAAATCAATTATGATTTTATCACAAAAAATAAAATAAAAACAAAAAATTTTTATTCAAAATAATAAAAATTAAAAAGAAAATAAAAACAAAAACTTTGCCATTTTTATTATGAATTTTTCTCATATAAAACGTTCTCCAACGGTTTCTGGATCTTATATTTTTAATATTCAATTAGATCACAAATATTCAGGATTTAATCCTAAATCCCGTTCTGCCATAAATATGCAAGAAATAAGTTCTGGATTATTTGGACTAAAAAGAATCGCTAACATCATAGAACATCTTGATGCAGAAACTGTTAAGAACTTTTACAAGAAAAACAAGCTCATACTAACAGAAAACTCTTGTTCAACACCTGTTTTAAACTTTTATGCAATCTCAAAGACAGCTACTCCAGAAACAAATACCCCTAGTATAACGCAAGAAAAGATCTTGGAAATACAAGCTAAATACGCTCCAGATTTATTGAAATTATTAAAAACTAATTTTCCTAAATTCTTAGAAGAAACAAAAGCTGTCAGTCTATTTAAAATGGTTGAAGTAGCTTCTGCTTTAATTAAAATAGAGTCTTTGAGTTCTCAAGAATCCTTGTCTCAAGAAGACGTTCAAAAAATTCTGTCCCTTTCTTCTGTTCCAACAGAAAATGCTATGAAAACTTTTTTTGAATCCCAAAAATCAGATGTCCTACAACCTTTACTTGAAGAGTTACGAAAACAACTAACCGAAGCTGGTATTTCAGAAGAAGAAATTACAAAGCAGATAGATTTATATAAGAACATTTTCCTTGAACAATATATAAATTCTCACGTATCTCCGTTCTTAATTCCCTACAGAAAAAGCATTAGCGAACCCTTAGCAGAAATTTCGAAAGAAATCATGCTGGCTGTAGGAAAATATACTCCCCCTAAAACCATAACTTATGAAAATCTAGAAGAAGTCAATGCACGAATTTTACTAGATTCTATAGCTTCCTCCCTGAATGATGCCATTCTATACACTCCTTCCTTAGCTACAGATCCCAAAATTCAAGACTTCCAAAAAAAAATATGGAATCTACAGTCTCAATCTTTCTTAGAAAATAAATACAAAGAAATATATGACCTTTCTACCCAGCCAACAGATGAACTTCTAAAGCAATACTTATCACCTGCTTCAATCACCGAATACAGGAATTCTATCTCCCGAACCTACCAGGCTATGGTGCTCAACATAAATGTTGCTAAAAGCAACATAGAGGACCAAATTAAATTATTGGAAAGTAGGGTATCGACGTTCCAAACAGCAAAAAGTTGTTTTAACAGTTTCATCAATGGTCTGTTAGAACTGGTTAATACTAGTTCTCAAACTTCTAGAACTGTCGCTTACGGAATGCAAGCCTACTCAGCTTTCAAAAATTTATCCCAAATTTATTCCTACCTGGACGAAAAAGAAAGAAAAATTCTAGATCCCTTCCTAACAGATGGGGGATGGAACTCAGAATCTTCCCAAGGACGCGACGGAGTCTTAGGCTTTTACCTAGGATCCAGTTCACCATCAAACAATTGGCCAGCAAAAACAATAGCATCCATGCTCTCCGTTATGACCATATACCAAGAAATGAGTGACTACTTGCTAAATGATGCAGTTTTGACTTCAGATACATGGGGTTTACAAGAGAAAATAAAGGAAAAGGTAAATGTAATAAAGAAACTACCGTATTATAATGTGGCATTTGTCTCGGAAAAACTAAGTGAAGTGGCAAATTCCGCTAATTACCTCCAGTCTATGTACTTAACCACTACGGAGGGGTTTTTGCAACCGAAATTTAGCTTACTTTCAGACTATTTCACCAGCATTTACTCAGAGCATAACTCTAATGAAGAACTCAAAAAAAGGCTAAAAGATTTTAACTCAAAGGCTGATGCATATCTAAATCAGCAACAAACATCAGTGTCTGAATTACAAAAAAAATCAGAAAGTCTTACCCCAGATAAAGCTCCTTTCATAAGTGAACGCTATGAAGCCATAGAAACTACTGTCGAATCATATGGCACTAACTTAGGTGCGGCCTTTTGGTCTATGGTTACAAATTCACAATTACCAAGACAGAAGTTACTTTTAGATCCTTTAGTCAAAGAAATTAACTTCAATAATACAGCTTCCAATGCTTTGAATTCATTGCTGCAATTAACCAGTGACTTCTCTACCTCAGCTGTGTATTACAATTTTTCGTCCTTCTTAATACAAAGCAAGGAAGGCGAAAACCTCTTCGCTGGGAATTACTATGAAACCGTAATTGCCAGAGCTACAGAAAGAGAGAATATTTCAAGAGACGTAGCAAAATGTAAACAAGCTTTAAAATTAGCAAAGGAAATACTGGAAAAAATCAAAAACTTCCCTGGAGTAACTGAAGCTCAAAGAGAAGAAATGATTTCTGCGACATCTCAATATCTTTTCATGTTATCCACTACGATCACTCAACTTATCTTTTTGGATACACTACTGACCAGTTTAAACATAGAACCCCAACCCCAAAAAGATGACCCCAAGAAACAAAGAGATGATCTATTTAAAATTACAGCGTCCAAGGATTGGATGCCAACCCTATCATCACTGGAAGGATTCGTAACCAATGGTTACAATGACGTAGACGTAACCGGTGGTCTCGGCCCTATATTTACGCAAATACAAGCTGACCAACAAGACTACACAACACAAAGTCAAACACAACAATTAAATCTTCAAAACCAAATGACTGGAATCCAACAAGAATGGACTGTTGTTTCTTCGGCTTTACAGGTGTGGAATTCTATTATCACAACTCTTTCAGGACAAATTTACGAATAAGAGAATTGTCAAACCGCTTTACAACGGCAGCCCAAATTCTTGTTTTTCACAAGAATTGAAAACTTCTAAATAACAAAAACCTCTGTCAATAACAGAGGTTTTTCTATTTTAGACATAAAAGTGATATTTTTCTTCTTACCTATTGGAAACCATGAACGAAGCAACGTTAATTAGGAACTGTTGAACAAACATTGGCTGAGATCTAAACTCATTGATTGTTTTCTCCAGATCTTGTTTTGTTCCTTCAACAAAATCTTTAGTTAAACCTTGGATAAATTTCTGAGCTCCCTCTTTAGGCAATTGCATATAAGGATAATCATATTTAGGAGCTTTAGAAACCTCTGTTGTCAATTTTTTCCTAATCTCTTCCAAATTAGCATTCGGGTTTTCTTTAACCATCTGCGCTAAACTTTCATACGTACTCAAAGCACCAAATAAAACCCCTGCATTTTTTGTGTAGGATAGCATATCTCTTGTCATACGACTGTTTGTGTCACTCAAACGACCTAGAGACTGTTCTGCGTCCCTACGAGACCTATCATCCATAAGAGGTCTTTCAAGAGATCGGGATGCAGAGGAATCTATTAATTGCTGAGCCTCTTGAGATATAGAAGAGTAATCTTGGTTTAGTTGAAGGAAAGCCTCATAACTAGTAGAAAGTGCTGAAGCTGTTTTAGAAGAGGAAACAGAGGAAATTGCGGCTAAGCTACTCCCTATTTGCGCTGCCTGAATAGGCGAAGCACCACCCATAGCAGCAGCAGCTTGCGCTATAGCTCCCATAGCAGCGGCTTGTGCCTCTGCTGTTGCAGATTTTGCCATAGCTACTTTCATAGCATCAATGGCCCCACTTTTATCCAAAGATGAGAAGGCAGGATCCTTTGTAGCAGCCTTTTCTGCTTCACTTAACTTGTCAATAACACCTCGAAGCGTCGGTCGAACATCTGGGTTGTCCTGATGGAATAAATCTATCATTTTTCTAAATCCATCCATAATAATAGATGCCGTTTGACTTTCAGCGGCATCTAATAAAAACCCTACCCTAGTCTGACCTATGCTCCTGCTCTTGTTCTGAGAACTACCGACACTACTGCTAGACCCACCAGTGACAATTCCTGACACAATATCATCAAAGTGGCTCTGAAGTTCTTCCAAACTCGCCAGAACGTTGTCTATCCTTTTTAAAGCATCTTGAACTGCAGGAGAAGAATCTCCAAGAGCAGACACTTTTTCTTTTAATTTGGTCACTTTGTCTATGCTAGAACTGATTTTACTTGGAGAAGCATTCGCTTGAGTTTCTCTTAAAATTGTTTCAGCTTCTTTCACTGCATCAGCTGCGGCCTGGATATGCTCAGATAATGCCGCTACTTGGCTTGCTGCTGTATCCACTCTTTTCTTTTCTTCTCCTAAAACAGGCGGAACGTTATCCCCTAGTCCCAATTTTGCTGAATCTGTTATGATTTGGGACGCGGCAGCGGAGTTTAATGAAGCATCGACTACAGCATTGTTAGCGATGTCTATAGTAGTAGCATTTCTAACTTGATCAACAAGAGCTTCAGTTTTAGAGGCTATTTCGTCCATTTTAGTAATATAATTCATCATGGATTGAGCTGTTACGGAAAAATTTTGTATTTCCGATAGCTGCCTTTGAATATCGCTGTTCTCCGTTATTTGCCCTGCAATCCTTTTAGCTTCAGAGAATTTTGTCAACAGCGTGTTTAATTGTGCTTGAGAATCATTTACCGTTGTGGAAGCTTTAAAACTATTAAAAGAGTCAATCGCAGATTGGTAACACGTATTAAATTGCTGTACCAATTCTTCCTGCGTAGGAGTTTCTTCAACTCCTGACGGTCCTTCTGTTCCCGAAGCTTCAGCTAATAGACTAGGAGCCACCTTTCGACTTTCTCCAGAAGCTGCAGATAGTTTGTCTAATAAGGCATTCAATGCTGCTCGAGCTCCAGATATACGATTAAGTGTATCAAAAGCTCCGGAAGTAACCTCTTCAGTGTTCCTGAAGGAAGAAGATTTTCCTATCCCTGCAAGATTCTGATTCTGAGCTTCAGAAAGTTCTGATAAATCTGGACCTAAAATTGGTTCTGGTTCATCGGAAGGACTAATAGGATTGACCATAGGAAAACACCAAAAAATAGTAATTCTTTTTCTCTATTTTATTATAAAAAGAGAAAAATAACCCTATTAATAAAAACCGAACAATTATAAAAAAAGAAGAGGCTCTATTAAAAGAGCCTCTACAAAGAAAGTAAATTAGAAAGCAGAAATTAATCCCACATCAAACTTTCTATAAGTGAAATCACTGCCCAACTTATCATTTTCCGGCCTGGAATAAGCGCCGTAAGCTCTAAAAGACAAAGAATTTGTAATGCCAACAGCAAATAGACCCGATACACCCTTGTAATTTGTAAACCCGTTAGCATCCTTAGGATCGTAATTTCCTGCTACAGCTTGAGCAAACCAATATTTAAGACTATTACCCCGACCTATTCCAGAAACATCAATCTCCGGAACTGCCAAAGCTTCAACAACTTCGTAACGCACTGTAACAGACCAGTCCCCAGCTTTACGTAAGGATCCCAGAGTTCCTCCAACAAACCACGCTAGATTTTCCTTCTTATTCAAAGTTGTTGTCGTGGCTTTAGCCAAATAGTTTGTTAAAACAGCGCCATACAGATAAATGGATTTTCTCTTCCCTTTTCCCCAAGGCATAGAAGATCGATTCCCCAAGAGAAACTGACCAACAAGATACTCATATTTCTGTGGCAAAGCCGCACCCTTCACAGGTTTTTTAACCTGTTGATCTTCACTTAGGGTCTCAGGCTTAAAGGAGTTCCAGTCGATAATGCTGTATTTCATTAAAAAGTTTGCAGGAAGATTACTTAAAATTCCTTCCGCAACCCACGCATAATGCTTGGTAGCCATGTTCACAACAAAGGGCCCCCCATGAACAATAACTTGCCACGGTAAAGCTTTCGCAATTCTTTTCGAACAATACAGATGTATTCCGTCGAATTGGCTTGAAAATTGTACTTCTGACTCGAACATATCCCCCAACCCAGATCTCCCTATCTCAATGAAAAAATCTGACTTAGTAACTGGATTCCTAAACAAACGGTAACCAATAAAAGCTCTGTCTATATCGACCCCTGCAGCCGTATTTTCTCCTCCAGCAACAGCGGCCCAACGCATTTTGGACGTCATCCAGTTATTTTCTGCTAAGTAACTCATGTACATATTAAATTCGCTACGATAGCGGTTAATGGGCAAAAGCTTCTTTGTATCCGCAAACGTGCCTTTGTCTTTTGAGTCCTTTATGTCTTCCTTGGCATATATCCAGCGAGCTCGAACATCTCCAGCTAATCTTAAAACACCACCTCGACCTCTAGTTTCTACATAACCCCTCTTGGTCACATATTCTTGGATATCGCTCCAAGAAACGGCCAAGTTATCTTTGGTTCTCTTCGTCGTGGTTGCGAACTGGTCAGAAGCTAAAGCTGAAAATGAATTTCCCAGAAGACTGCTTCCAAGAAAGAAGCACAAAAAGTTTTTTCTCATAACTCTCCACAAATAGGTATTTATCTATCAAGACGCCGTAAGCAATACAGGACAGCTTTTCGCAATGATATCTCCGATCATTCGAAACAGACAAAGGAGAGTTTCGTTAGCAAAGAAAAAACACAACTGACTCTCGTAAAAGTAGGATAAGAAACCCTAGTTCTCTTTCTCTTCCATCAGCTGTTCACTTTGCCGCAAAACCCCTCCACGACCTTTCCAGTAATCGAAAGAAGTCAAATTGAGAAGATCCTCAGTCCCGAAGAGTTTGGCAAATATGAACAAAAAAGCCAAGAAAATGCCGCTTTCTGAACAAAAAGCAAAGCACTGAGAGTATATTGCGGAAACGGAAAAAGCCTCTTTAGAAGTTAGTGAGTGTGCCCATATTACATTTGTGGTATGAGTAAGAACATTTATCCCCACTGTTGTCCATGCTGCCACTAATGTTGTAAAAACTACTTTAACCGCTCTTGACAACGTCATAAAGAGGATTCCCTTGTAAGCTTCCTGCCTCTTCCCTGAATATGCCCATAAAAGAAACAACTGTCCCCATGACACTACAGAGGTAGCTAATGATACCCCATAGACATCATGAAAGAGATGCCCCAGTAAGAAGCTCAAGCAAATATTAGATATAGCCGTCGCCACACCTATGAGTAGGGGCACAGTGTATTTCCTATCTGCATAAAACAGCACAGAAACCAGGGCACTTAGTGCCATAGGAATAATACTTCCTCCATATCCCCAAAGGACTTTGACTATCGCTAAAACAGCTTCTCTAGAGAATTGCCCATGTTCATACAACATTCTGACTCCAGGCATAGCTAATAGGAATAGTCCTATGGTCATAACAATCATCACAGATATCGTGAGATTGAGAGCAAAAATAAGTAAATCTGGACCATTTCTATTATCTTTTTTCTGCACACAACGAGAAATGGCGGGCAATAACACGGTGAATACCCCGAGTCCAAAAAGATGTATTGGCAACTGTTGTATACGCGCTGCGTACCAGAGATATAACGGGCCTACAGGATTGATATATTTCGCAATAAACATATCGCTCATTGTGTTGATTTGAAAAACAGCACTATTTAGTAGTCCTAATGACAGTGGAGCTAAAACTTTTTTAATACTATCAACCTTTTTCGGTTTTGTGTTCCATTGAGACAGGAATTTTTTAACTCCGGGAACTGTAACAAACCATTCCAAAACAAAACCGCAAGTAATGATCACAGCTATACGGACAATTCCAACCTTTGGTGGCACATTACGGTTGGCTACTACAGAAGCAATCCATAGGAGATTTACCAAGGAAGGAGCTAATCCTACTCCAAGAAATTTTTTTTCACAGTGGAGTAATGTTGCATTTACCGTGTAAAACAGAAGAAATATTCCTGCAGGCAACATGATCATTGTTAATAAGAGAACATCCGAAGAATAGTTAAGAGCCTTGTATCGGTACAGCAACCCAGCTTCTATCAAAAGAGTAAATGAAACAGAAAAACAAGCAAAAAATTTGAAAAATCTTTTAAAGAAGAACGCTGCTCTATTGGGATCTTGAGATCTTAAATATTCAAAATAAGGGATGAAAGCTGTCCCCAGCACGTTCCCGCCTAAAATTTTTCTGAGCATAAAAATCATGCGAAAAGATATCCAGAAAGTAGCTACCAGAGGATCTGCCCCAAAATAAGTCGCCATGACTATCTCTCTGGCCATACCCGTAATCCTACTGAATAAAGTTCCAGAAAGAACATTAAAAACAGATCCCGCAACAGATTTTTGTCCATCTTTCTTGTTCATTAATATTTTTCTCTCCTTATATACTCCAGAGTGAACTGTATCGTTTTTTAATCATGAAAATAATCGCACATCCAGACAAACCTCTTTTGGGAGCCCATACGTCAACGGCAGGCGGGTTACATAACGCTCTTATAGAGGGTCAAGAAATAGGGGCATCTACTGTTCAATTATTCACAGCAAACCAGCGGCAATGGCGAAGAAAACCATTAAAGGAAGAGGCCATCGCAGAGTTTTTTCGAATCAAAGAGCAAACAAACCTAACCTACCTCATGAGCCACGCTAGTTACTTAATCAACCCAGGCTCTCCGAACCGAGAAACTTTAACAAAAAGCCGCGAATGTTTGTACCAGGAAATTCAAGACTGCATTTCTTTGGGAATCAGTTTCGTTAACTTTCATCCGGGAGCAGCTTTAGATACCTCTAAAGGACAGTGTCTTGATACAATCATTCAAAGCTTTCTTTTAACTGCTCCTTTGTTTGAACAATCTCCCTCTCTGATGGTTCTATTAGAAACTACTGCAGGCCAAGGCTCATTGGTGGGTAGCTCTTTTGAGGAACTTGCTTACCTTGTAAACGGGTTAAAAAACTTTGTTCCTATCGGAGTTTGTCTAGATACATGCCACGTTTTTGCCGCAGGATATGACATCTCGACGCCAGAGGGCTGGAACTCTGTATTGAACCATTTTGATTCAACTATAGGTCTTGCCTATCTTCGAGCCTTCCATCTGAATGACTCTGTCTTCCCTTGCGGCAAGAACAAAGACCGCCACGCCCCTTTAGGAGAAGGCTTTATAGGACTAAAATGCTTTGAATTTTTGATGAACGATCCAAGAACTCGAATTATCCCCAAGTACCTGGAAACTCCCGGCGGGCCAGATTTATGGCAGAAGGAAATCCGGATACTTAAAGAGCTCGCATGAGACTATCAAGCGAGCCCTTAGTTGACAAACAAGCCTGCGTTCTTGCCTACGTCCTGTGAGACAGGAACTCACAGATTAGAGGCACGTTAATAGGCAAAGGAAGTTGCCCCTCTACTTGATCAGCTTCTGGAGAAGAAACCAACACCCCTTTATACTTAGACTTATCCAAAGATATGTAAGAAGGCAGGGAGGACTCATCCTTAGCTTCCAGCGCCTCACAGACCATCTTCATACGCTTGGATTTCTCACCTAAAGTAATCTCCATTCCTGGGCGCACAAAAAAAGACCTCCTATCAACTCTCTTCCCATTAACCAAAACATGCCCATGAGAAACCAGTTGTTGTGCAGCAAAGATTGTTTTGGCAAAACCCATTCTATAAACAAGATTATCCAATCGGCACTCAAACCTTTCCAAAAACAACTGAGCGGTATTCCCGTTCTTCCTCTCAGCTTCTTTGAAAGCCTTGACCAGTTGTCTCTCCATGACCATGCCGTAGCAGGCCTTCAATTTCTGCTTCTCTTCCAACTGAGCTCCGTACTCAGATTTTTTTCTTCTTTGCGCTCCGTGCTGTCCTGGAGGGTTCGCCTTTCGCAAGAGAGGATTGCGGCTTCTACCAAAAATGTTTGCTCCGAACCGACGAGCTATTCTGTTCTTAGGACCACAATATCGAGCCATTATCCACCTTATAGTTCTTGCCATGGACTCAAGGTCCACGACGTTCCATATCGAATGATCAAAAATACGAGTTAGTGCATCATTCTATTACTCGAAGGGAATTTTCTACAATGGAATTATTTTCCTCTTTCTGCTAAGCTCGTCCCCATGAAAAAAGATTATTATGCTCTAGCTTATTATTTATTTACTAAAGTCGAAGACCCTCACCTGGAGGTCGCCTTGCATAAGGAACTGTTCCGAGGGATGGACGTCAGTTGTCGCATTTACATCTCAGAAGAGGGTATTAATGGCCAGTTTAGTGGTTTTTTGCCGGACGCTGAAGCGTACATGGCCTGGTTAAAAAAACGCCCGGCGTTTTCGTCTGTAAAGTTTAAAATTCACCACATCAGGGAGAATATTTTTCCCAGGGTGACTGTCAAATACAGGAAGGAGTTAGTGGCCCTCGGCTGTCGCGTAGATGTTTCCAAGGGAGGAGGGCACGTTTCTCCCGGCGAGTGGAAAGAAATGTTAGATGATCCTAAATTTTTAATTTTGGATGTTCGTAATAATTACGAAACCAAAATAGGGCACTTTGAGAACGCTGTTCTTCCAGATATATCCACCTTTAGAGAATTTCCTGACTACGCAGACAAGCTCTCCAAAGAATACGACCCAGCGACAACCCCCGTAATGATGTATTGTACTGGAGGGATCCGCTGCGAGTTGTATTCTTCCTTGCTTAAAGACAGAGGATTCAAGGAAGTTTACCAGCTAGACGGCGGGGTTATCGCATACGGAAATCAAATTGGTGATGACAAGTGGAGGGGTAAACTTTTTGTTTTTGATGATAGGTTAGCCATTCCAATTGATGAAAAAGCGCCACCTAGAGATCCTATTGTTCAGTGTTCTTCGTGCGGAAAATTAAGCGACCTCTATTATAACTGTGCAAACGCAGATTGTAATACACTGTTTCTAAGTTGTCCTGATTGTGTGCGGACATCCAGAGGATGTTGTAGTGAGCAGTGCCGAAATTCTCCAAGAGTCCGCTCCTTTGATGAAAACAGAGGCAATAAGCCTTTCAGAAGAGCCCACCTGGAGAAAATAGCAGTAGCCTCCGAACAATAAGAAACGAGTGCCTGCGTTTTTATTCCCTGCTTGTTGGGAGAGGCTTGTGTTACAGTCTCTCTCGCTCTTCAAAATCTGATATCTGAATCCAGAAAAAACTTGCCATTACCGTTTCTTTTAAAGACAACTTTCTGATGGGAAAGATCGTTTTCCTTAAGCAAGGAATCTAATATTTTTACCGCAGCACTAGCCTCTTCTCCCCCAATGCAAAGAACGCAAACACTCTCCCCTCTCTCCAATCCTTCTCGAACAGCATTCACCGTTTGACACAATGCCCCATTAAGAGAAGTGTCAGAATCTTCATCAGATAAATTTGCCCGCACAACGGAGAAACAAAAAGAGAACATTCTTAAAGAAAAATCTTTCTTGAAAACCACGGGTATAACACGAGTTACCCTGGGCAACAAAGCAACAACCTTATTTAACTCTTTTTCGTTGTCTACACAGCAAAAAAAGCAAGATTTCGGAGATGCATGCAACCGAAAATGCTTAATGAAATGATGTTGCAGAAAAATGTCACAAAGCAGTCTATATAAGTTCTCTCTCCAAAAGAAGAGGTACCCTAAGCTTAATAAGGCAACCGCCCATCCGATAAGAGAAAAACTCTTTCCCGGATCTAACTGCAGAACGTTACCGAGAACCCAAATAACCAAAGAAGTTAGCAAAACCCCGAAGAAGTCCAAAAAATTATTTGCAGCCAAGATTCTACCCCTCTTATGTTCTGGACTAACGTACTGAACGTAAGCGTGCAAAGGAACTTGATAAAAACCACCGAAAATACCAAGGAAAAACAAGCACAAAACCAAAGAAAAAATTGTTGGAGAGAAATGCAACCCCACTAAGAATCCGCCTATCCCAACCCCAGCCAATGGTGTATACGCGAGCTCTATATTCCTCCCTGAGACTAACCCAGCAAGATAGGAACCTAACCCGACCCCAATAGCCACCATAGGAAAAAGATACCCTCCGTAGTGCTCTGGTAAACCCAAATCAAACTGAACAAAAGGCACTATTTCTAGTTGAACATAAGCGCCTATAAGAAGGAAAAATGAACCTAGAAAAATCGCAGAAGTTAGATAACGAATATGTACAGTGGATCTTAGCGTCACCCAGATCTCTTTGAAATTAAATACTTGTATCTTCTGGTTTTTATTTTCGACCCGGCTCCTAGATATATAGAATGCCATAATTGCCCCCACCAAAGAAAAGATCACGGTGAAAGAACTTATAAAGACATATTTTTCAGCTCCCGAGCCCCCTGTAATTCCGCAAAATACAGAGGCCAAACAAGAACCTAAAATACTTGCTGAATACGTTGCAGCCGTCATGATCCCGTTTGCACGAGATAGTTGCTCTACAGGCAATATTTCTGGTAATATACCGAGCTTGGCTGGGCCGAAAACGGCTGTGTGAGAAGCCATCAGCACTAAGACGAAATATCCTCCCCACTCAGATTGTATATAAAATAGAAAGGTTCCGAGGCAGGTACAAAAAACCTCTACAGCTCTAGTAAGTAAAATGATGTTTCTTTTTCTAAACCGGTCAGCCAGAGACCCTGCAAAAGGCGCCAACAAAAGAAACGGCAAAGCGAAACATAAACTGACAATAGACAGCACCTTTGTGCTTTCCTGAGGAGACTTATCCTTTACGAGAAAAAAGACCAACAGAAACTTGTACAAATTGTCATTCAATACTGTGAGAAAATGAGTTATAACTAAAGATTTAAAAGATATCTCTCTGGATGTTTTCATGTCTTACAAAGAAAATAATGTTTTTTTTAGTAACTCCCTTCACCATCTACTGGCAAAGCTCTCCGTAGATCTATTTTCTACAAGGCAAGAACCCTTTTCCAGAAGGCGAATTCTCGTACCAACCATAGAGATCAGTAACTGGGTCCAAAGTGAGCTCCTATCCGCTTCGTCGAACCGGACCGTCCTTGGCTCTAAAATCCTAGTCTCACCCGAATCCTTCATCAAATTTCTGTATACAGAGTTTTGTCACAAAACCTCTGATTTTCCAGATTTTTCCATGCTCCCCGTGTGGTTGCACGAAAAAATCAAAGAAAACACAGAAAATCCCCTTTTTAAAGACTTTTTCCAATCACTAAAAAACAAAATACCCTTCAGTTTCGCTCGCTCACTAGCCACAGCCTTTAGGAAATACTACCTAAATCGTCAGGCTACGGAAGGAACAAACAGCCACTATCAGCTATTTTTCGAAAAAGTCTGCTCCCATTTTGTAAGCCCTACCAATATTATGCAAGAAATTCGGACACAAGCCCGTCTGAAGGACAAAAATTTATCTCTTTTTGTCTTTACTCTTTCTGGACTTCCTCTTCATATACTTTCTTTTTTATCAGAAATCTCAGAGCAAATCCCTGTGAACTTTTATGTTTTATTACCGACCAAAGAGTACTTTGGGGATATGATTTCTGATAACTTCATTGACAAATATCTAGAACGCAACTTAAAGATTGCTCCTTCAAAGGCCTTACTGTCCTGGGAAAATTACGTTTTTAACAATAGAAACTCCTTATTAGCCAACTTATCTAGTTCCTGTAGATCAGCTCTCAATTTCTTTTTAGATAAAAATCTTCCATCAACTGAACATTTTTTTCCTCCGGAAGAAAATTCCTCTCTGGGACTTTTAAAGAGTGATATTTTCCAATTACGCGAAAGTACTGAGGAAGCTTTTTCTCAAAAACCTTCTAGTATCACCATAAAGAAGGCTCTTTCTAAAACAAGAGAAGTTCAAAATCTTTTTTGCCACATCTCAACCTTAATTCATTCAGGAGTCTTGCCTAAAGACATTCGTGTCTTATGTAAAAATATTAAAGAATATGCACCTCTTATTCGTTCTATCTTCTCTCCACATATTCCCTTATCTATCCGAGGAATAATTTCACCCTCAGGGGAACGTCTCCAAAATAAAATTCGTGTAATTTCCACCCTTCTGTTATCCAAAGGTGGTCTTTCAAGCTTGTACAAACTACTTACTCACCCTGACATACGAATATCTGAATCTAAAGAAGATTTACTGAAACAATTGTCTTTTTTGAATAAAATCTTTTATCAGGTCCCCATTTCGGAGAGAAAAAAGGGGATTCACCTATATCGACTAGCGGATTCTATTATTGATAATTACCCATTTTCAGAGGCAACAGGAAAAACCATTTGTCCAGAAATTTTGGGAGAAATGTCTCTTATTCTTTATCGCACGCAAAGCGCGGTAGAGGAGCTTTATACAAAAGAAGAAAATGAGATAAAAACCTTTCTTGAAATTATCTTTTCTCTAATGGAGGATATTTTTCTTCTTGACGACGATGAACTCTTCCTTTTGGAAAAACTTAAAAAACACTTATCCCTATACCGGGAAATCCGTTGTTCTCTTCACTTTTTTTTAGATTTCTGTGTCCATTTCATAGAAGGCTCTCAACAAGACACATCCCTTCCTGTAGGAAAGCTACTTGTAGGACCAATTCATACTTTAGCTTCAATTCCATCAGCACACACTTTCGTTCTAGGGGCTTCTTCCCCAACCTCTTCTGAAGAGTTTTCTATCGCTCCAGATCCAACAGAGTTAGATGAGGATAGCAACAATAGTGACGATAAAAATAGTTTGTTTTTGGATATTATTATCTCTACTGCGGAAAGTTTACACATCAGCTTTTCTTCATCTGGAGAAAATCCTGAAACTCCTCTCCCACCAGTCGAGTGGATAGCTGAAGCCTCTTATATTCGAATAGAAACCATTCCGGCCTTACCTTTCTCCAAAGAAAATTTCCAGGAGAAGAAAGATTTGCACTCTTCTTTCGCGCGAAACTTTGATTTAGCAAGAGCTTTTTACTCTCCAAAAAATTGCGTAGAAACCTTTATCCCAGAGAAAATAGGAGATTTCCCCAGCAAAGAAAAAACCTTGTCTCTTTCCATTTCAGACATTATCTACACATTACAAAATCCTCTAAATGCCTTTTTAGACAAAAAAGCAAAATTTTCTCCCTCTATCTTTCCGACCATTTCTTCCCCACTTTTGTATACAACGTCGTACAAAGACCTCCTGAAAATATGGACTAGTCATATCTCAGGAAAAACTAACATAGAAAAAGACGAAGACCTGCTTCCTCATAAATATCTCTCGGAAAAATTAAGATTAGAACTTCTGAAACATTCTCAACTTTTAACTTCTTTCTTACAAGATCTACAAAAATCAAAACATTCTTCATTATCTTCTGTTTGCTTCTCTCCTTTGCTATTTCAAGAAAGTTCCAAGGTAAAATTTATCCCAGAGATTGAGTGGTCTTGGAATGACCATAAAATTAAACTTAGAGGATCTATTCACGGCGTCAGTTCCAGAGGATTGAGCATCCTATCTCCGTCAATAGGCCTGAAGTACAAAAAAAGTTTTCCCAACTCCATTTTTTCCGACAACCATCCCTACCTCTACCATAGGATAGAAGCTAAGCTCCACCTAGCATTACTTTCTCTGGCAAAAATATTTTCTTCTGATCACCAAAAAAAAATTTATGAAATTTTTTGTCTTCCCAACGAGATCTTTGTGGAACATCACTTCTTAGACGATTTTCAACCAGAAAAATACCTACAAACCGTTCTGGATACTTACTTCTCCGTATTAGAGGCTCCTTATCCTTTATATCAAACATTAGATCAGACTCATCAAATAAAATGGTCTTGTATGTCCAAAGGAGACTGGAGAAGATTTTGTGTTCCTAAAAATCTTGCCAGAGATCTCTCCCCTTTGTTTTGGGCCACGCAAAACAGGGAGCTTTTTTCAAAAGAGCTCGAAGAACAGACAAAGAATGTTTTCGATTTATATAATGCATTGCTGTAAATAAACAGGTTATGACAAAAACAGAACAAACAGTTGACTTCAACGTTGCAAATTTAGAGAGTTCTGTTAGAGGAAAATTCTTTCTGGATGCCTCGGCAGGAACAGGAAAAACTTTTGCGATAGAAAACATTATTTTAAGATTTGTCCTCTCGGGCGACATTTCCTGCTTGGATAAAGTTCTTGTTATGACTTTCACAAGAGCGGCCACAGAAGAGTTGAAAACCAGAATCAAAAGAACTTTACTATCAGCAAAAAAAAACTTAAAGAAACTGTTAGATCACCATGGGACTTCGATCGAAGATCGGCCTTACTATCTATCTCCAGGAATAAGTCAAGAAGAAGTAAAGCAGCTTTACATACGTGTACGATCAGCTCTTTCCACCATGGAGAGATCTTCCGTTTATACGATACACGGTTTTTGTAGAAAAATATTGGATAATTACTTACCCGGATTTCAAATACCCGCCCCTCCACCGGGAATGACTCGATCTCAAAGCTACCAAGAAGCTATTTCTTATTACTTATCCCAAGATTTATGGAAAGAAGTTCTTTTCCCTCAACAATTTCATTTTTTAGCTTACCAACACAACCCTAATAAACCGGGAAGTAATAGTTTAACGCAGAAATTGAAAGAATCTTTAAAAACAAATCAACCCGACCATCCAACAAAAGACTACTTCTCAAAAAAAGCTGGACATTACGCTTTAATCTTCGAACCTTTATTAGAAATGCCTTGGGAAGTTGTGTACAAGTCTCTAGACGCAGTAAGAAAAGAGCTAAAAAAAGAAATCCCCATAACGGAAACAGATCTCTCGTCTTTCTTGCATAGTTTATACAACTTAAAAAGTTTCCCCGAAAATGATTATTCCTTAGAAACTTCTGCTCCCTCTATATTCCTACACTATCGATTAGCTATGGCCTTTTCAAATAACGTCAAGAAGTCTGCCCAACAGGTAGATAATGTCATATTTTCCACCATAAAATCTTCGGGTTTACTCTCTGATATTTTACTTTTTTTTCATGAAGAGAACCTATTTTCTATTTTGTCTAATGATGTAAGAAAGTACTTAGAATCTATTTTTGGTCCTTGTCTCTCTTTTGATGATCTCATTTCCACAGTAGAAAGCCTGGTTTGTGGTAACTCCACGAGAAGCAATCAAATCCGAAATGACATCAGAAACCAGTACCAGTTAGTCTTGATCGATGAATCCCAAGACACAGACAAAACTCAATGGAATATTTTTTATTCTTTGTTCATTACCAAAGAGTATGGTGGCAATTTGTTCATCATTGGTGACCCAAAACAATCCATATATGAGTGGAGAAAAGCAGATTTATCCGCTTATTTAGACATTAGAAGCGCTTTTCCCTCTAAACACCTTTTACAAATGAACGTCAATTATAGGTCCACTCCAGATCTTATGCGTTCAATAAATAGTTTTTTTTCTCTAAAAAAACCTTTTGTATCTATTCATTCTAAAGAAACAGATACGCAAAAAGTTATTAACTACTGCCCCAGCCTGCCGGGAAGAAATGAAAAACCTCTTTCTCTTCCTAGAAATCCCATTCATTTTTTCCTTGCAGACAGTCTCGAAGATGCTATTTCCAGCATCAGCCAAGAAGCTTTGCGATTGCATAATGAATATGCTATTCCCTTCGGGGATATGGCTGTCCTTGTGTCACAAAATGACCATGCTTTCACTTTTATTCGAAACTCTTTACTTCCTACTTCTCTATGTAAATCCAAGTCTATATTTTCTAAAACACCTTCTCATTCTCTATTACTGATACTCCTAGAAATACTTTGGGATCCATGTAATGCCGACAAAATTTCTGCTATCCTTTCTAGCTGTTTATTCGGTTACTCTTCTTCAAAAATTCAACAAAGCTTAGAAAAAGAAATAGGATATTTTGTTGAATTGTCGGAATATTTAAAAACAAGAAAGTTGATTTCTACTTTTTACAAATTAATGAACCGTTGTGGGCCCACCCTATTATCAACAACTTCTGAAGGCTGCCTGATCTACCAAGAAATGGAATCTCTTAGCGTTTATCTAGAAAAACTAACGCCCTATCCTGATCAATATCTCATCTATTTAAAAGATTTAGAAGAACTAAAAGAGCAAGAAGAAGATTTACAAATTCATTTCTCTACGGAAGACAAAGAAACTGTAAAAATCACAACTATTCACAGCTCTAAAGGACTAGAGTATGAAATAGTCTTTCTTTTAGGATTATTCCCATCCTCAAAAAAATCAACGACAGAGTCAATTCATGAAACTTACGTTGCCGTAACCCGAGCTAAGAGACAAGTCTACATTCCAATCAATACAAAAACCAAAACGTCTCTCTTTCATAACTACATAAAAGACTTCTCACATGATTCCGCAGAAAATTTTGCAAAATCACTCGCAAAAGAACACCCAGAATCATTTTCTTTTTCCGAAAAACTCATTCATTCGGAGACACATAAGGAGGACTTAACCGGTTTATTATGTCCACCAAATATATTCTCTCTTCCCCATGTAGAAGCTTCTGATGTTTTATCCTTTTCCAAAGTCTATGAATCTCACCATTCATACTTCTCTTCTCCTACTAAAGACAGCGAATCTTCTCCTGGAGGTCGTTCTTTTGGAATTCTTGTTCATGAAATCCTAGAAAAATTAGATTTCTCCATTTTTGTTTCAGCAAAAACAGAAGATAAAATACGAGAAATTCTAAACCCCATTGTCTGCAACTTTACTAAAAATACTCCCTTCCACAGCTATGATGCTTTTATAACTCAAATCATTTCTAAAGCCTTTACAACCCCCATAACCTTCAAAAAAGACACCTTCCAACTTTGCGAAATCAATCCACAAAAAATTTTTAGAGAAGAAGATTTTTTAACTAAAGATGATACCGACAATATCTGGAAAGGAGTAATAGACCTATTCTTCGAATACCAAGGATCCTATTACCTCATAGATTGGAAGACTACCACACTGGACAACTATGATCAAAAAAGTCTTTTGGAATACGTGCAACACAATAATTTTGATAAACAAGCCAATATTTATCTTTCCGCCACCAAAAAATTTCTTAGACAATTCGATATTCAATCAAGCCCAGAAATAGCTTTCATCTTCCTAAAAGGACTGCACCAAGGTGAAGGAATTTTTACTTTTTAATCCCAAGGTGTTCCAAAAATATCGGGCCTGTCATTAGGATTAAACGACATTGGAGATAAAATACTCACCCAATCCAACCGCTCCAAACCACTTATCAAAGATTTTGCTTCCAAAGAAAATGTGCAAGACCCCTCTTTCAGAGGAAAAACTTTTGTAACTTCAGCAACTAAAAGACCTGGAGGAAAAATACCATCCAAGCCTGTTGTTACTAAAATATCTCCAGGAACCAAAGTCTCTTCTCCACCCTTCTCGGAAGCACTATAAAACCCTTCTCCGTGCAAAACGTCTACCTCTCTACTCCATAAAGGGTTTCCAGAACCACAGAGAATCCCCCTGAAGACTGGACCCTCTCCTTCGCAGTAAATAGAACGAGAAAATTCTGATATCAAACGAGTAAAATTAGTCTTCTCTTTTTCTTCTAAACAAGCTTTTGGAAGAGTTTCCAGAGAAGAAACCAGCCTATCCGCCAGAATTTGGATACTACCAGATTTCATAGAGCACTTTGCAGAAGCCACAGAAGGTTTCATTCCTACGTCGGAAATGACTCGAACTCGAGATTGCTTCTCTCCTACATAATCCACGATTCCTAAGAGAAGTTTTCCGCAAACAACAGGACTATGCTTTTGAATAACACTATCCTTACCAACATCAATCCAAAGAGAACTTCCCCAGTACGTTGGATCTCTAAAAATAATTCTAGCTTCTATGGATTTTTTGTAGTATGGGCGCAAAAATTCTTCCATAATAGGAGACAATCTTTTTGCTTCACAAACAGCCCTGAGCAAGGCTTTAGTCGATTCTAACTCCCCCTTCAACAAAAGATTTTCTGTTTCTAAAAAACTTGAGTTTGTTTTCTCCAGCTCTTTACCAGTCAATTCCTTGAAAAAAAACACATAGGCATCCACAAAAGCTATTCTAACTTTTTCTTGAAAAGTCTTTGGAAGACTCAAAGCACCAAAGACGCCCAAAAAAACTAAGAAATAAACTTTTGCTTTTTTAGGAAACTTACCGCTGCGCATAAGCCTCTGAAAACCCTTTAACAACCCTGGCTACATTCTTCTCAGAGATTCCGTTAAGGTTAAATCTACCCCCAGGAGCTGTGTAAATAGCATGCTTTTCTCTTAAAAACTTTACTTGTTTCTCAGAGAAAGCTGGATACCCAAAAAAACCTTTTTGTTTGAGAATATAGTCGAAAGAGTCCCCGCACTCCAAAGATAAATTTTCCACAAAGAAGCTTCTTTTTTTGTCCATAGAGGACCTCATTTCTTCTAATTCGTCACGCCATTCTTGTCGCAAGTACGGATTCTTCATAATAGTATTAACAATCAAAGCTCCATGTCTTGGTGGGTTAGAATATTCTCCTCGAATTTTCTCTTTGATTAAGGAAGAAACCTTCTTGACTCCGTCTTCCGTCTGACAAAACATAGCGAACATTCCAGTACGCTCTCCATACAAGCAAAAATTCTTACTAGAACTTGCAGCTACAGCAACAGGAATCTCTAGCTTAACAAAAAGTTCCGCAGGGAACCGATCCTGATCTAGCCCCTCTCCAAATCCTTGGTAAGCCATATCTATGACAGGGAACAAAGCTTTTTCTTTGACAATTTGAGCTATTTCTCTCCAATCGTCACTAGAAAAATCAGTTCCCGTTGGATTGTGACAACAACCCTGAAACAAGATTACAGACTTTTCCGGTATACTTTTTAAAAATTGGAAAAACTCTAGAGTTTTCAGCCTATGTTGATTAGAATCGTAGTATGGGTATCTAATAACCTCCAAGCCTTGACTAGAAAAAATTCGTTCATGATTTCCCCAGCTCTGCTCCGATATATATACTTGCTTGTTGACTTCTGAAGCCGCCGAGAACAAAACTGCAGCCAAATGTAAAGCTCCAGTTCCTCCCAAAGACTGGCAAGAGAAAATAGTACTTACGTTCTCCACAGAGCCAAAAACCATTTTTCTCATTTCATCAACATAACCAGAAAAACCCTCTATGGGCAAATATAACTTATTTGTTTCTTCTTCTGTTATCAGAGTCATAGCTTTTTTTATAGCAGAACACCCCCCAAAGCGCTTTGTAGGATGTACATAAACTCCTATAAGAAGATCTACCTTTTCTTCCCGAAGATCATCTTTAAAAGCTGAAGACAAACCAAAAATAGAATCTGGTGGAAAAGATGGCAAATTGCTAAAAAAACTCATATAACCTCATGTTTTCATGAAGAGGGTATTGATTCCAATACCTCTATCATGCTAGATTTACTGCTTCCCTTTGGGGCATTAGCTCAGTTGGTAGAGCGCAACAATGGCATTGTTGAGGCCAGCGGTTCGACCCCGCTATGCTCCAATCCTTCGTTTAGACTTTTTCCAAAAACGATCCTATCCTCAATATGGAAAAGGTTTCCCCCTTAAAAGAGAACTTGTCGTTTAGCTTTAATCCCTTCATGGCTTGAGCAAATTTAGATTGCATGGACAGTATGCTCCTTTCTGGATCTGCATCCCAAGCCCCAAGAAGGGTATATTCTATATCCTTTCCGGACTCATTCCTTAAGGAAACAACGCAACCGATACCGACGCTATCCGTGAATATATCCTCTTTTGTTAAAATCCTGGCCTTGTTCACTTGCTCTGAGAGCATTTTTATCCGCTCTTGAATTCGAGATCTTCTCTCCAGAGCGAATTTGTATTCAGAGTTTTCTCTCAAATCCCCAAGAGCCCTAGCTTCCTCTATCTCTCGCGCATTATCAACCATTTCTTTTCCGACAAGAGATCCCAACTCTTCCTTCACTCGAGAGAAACTTTCTGAAGTGCACCAGAAAATTTCTTCCTCCTCTTGCTTATCTTTCTTTAACTCAGGATCAATAGCTTCAGAAATACCTTGAAGAGCTCCAAGGTCTGTAGAAGAAAATTGTGGACACTTTGTTGATAACAACAAAAATTCTTTTAAGTAATTGTTAGAAGCTGAAGATAAAATCTCCCTAACAACTAGGTACCGTTTAGCTACCAAGAATGTATGCATCTTCTTTCCTAAATCTTTGTACTTTGGGGAATTACTAGCCTCGTACATAAAATTCAGAGCGGATTCAAGAAACGATAATCTTATCTGCTTATCCTCCTGAGGAAAGATTCCATCCTCTTTTCCACATAATTTTATAAAAAACCAAACAAAAACATCGGGAAACATCATGGGTCTATCTATCAACCCAAATAGTTTGTTTTTTAGTTCCTCTTTGCCAATACTATCATTCCTGAGTTCCTTGAAGATATATTCCCTAACAACTTGTGAATTAGTTGAAAAGAACACATTAAAAAATAGCTCTAACCAATTGGGAATCTCTGTCTTCAAATAGGTAAGCATACCCTTCTGCAGACTTATTATCCCCATACCATTAATCAGAGCAGGCACGTCAGAATACGAGCTGACAAAATCTTTGATTTCTTGACGTCTATCCTCATCAAAAAAGTCTGTTATCAGCAGAAGAGATTGAACACAGATAGAAGGATCCACATCATCTGCCAACCTATCTAGCTCCCCTCGAATAAACTTCCGTCCTTGCTCTCTTCTAGCTTCCCCAGGAAAATCTCTAAGAAAATTATAAATAACAGTCAATCTGGATAGTTTATCCAAGGAGTTTATCTTCAAGACACTGTTCTTGAAGACATCTAAATGAGAAACTTCTTTGGTAGTTAAAAAGAAAGGGTCTCTAACATTCGATGGGAATGCTATTCGAGTGTCTTTCTTTACCTTTAGCTTAGCTCCTTGCCACCATCGATTCCAATCCTCTTGAGGAATAATGAGATCTAAAAATTCATCTTTAATCTCTTTAGCTGTTTTAGGCCCTAAATCCTTCAACATTAATATAATTGCTTCAACAGGATTCTCCTTAGAAAATTTTTCAAAAGCGTCTGGGTCACCAAATCTTCTTGTCAAAAAATGATCCTTAGATATTGGAGAAAGATTTTTTATGGCTGAGTCAAAAGAAACATCTTTAACAGACATAACTCCCTCAAACTCAATACAAACTTTCTTCTGTAAGAAAGAACTATCCATAACCTCGCCAACTCCCCATCCTCCAGAGTGGAAGACAAAATTGCCCACCCTCAAGTGTTGAATTAACTCGAACCGAGTAATAGCAAATTGAAAATCCCCTTTCTCTCGCAAACCAACAAATCGTAAAGCATCATTAAAGTGGTCATAATCAGAATACCTATCTGACAGAAACTTAACAGCTAACTCAAAAAATGTTTTCGAGTTAGTCGTTTGTAAATCAACAGCCAACCTAAAAACTTCGTCTTTCTCTTCGCTCTTAGGAAGCTTCTCCCAGAGGGGAAGCACTGTTTCTGCTATTCTACCAAAAATAGGTGCAACAGAGGAGTCTTTGATGCTTTTCAAAATACTGACTAACTCATCCCCTCTGATAAAATCGTTGAAGCAAAACTCTTCCCAAAGAGTCACAAACTCGTTAGGCTGGTTGGAATCTATAAAGTATTGAAGTTTTTCTAAGTAGTCCACGGCGATCTCTAAACTTTTTGAAGAAATATACGGAGACCACAAAAAAAGAGCAATAAAACATTACAATTAATAAACCCTGTTTTAAAATAATAAAAAAACAGGGTTTTTATTATTATGAACAACAAATCTACTCAACAAATATTAGATTCTATTAAACAAATACTACAAATATATAAAATAGATATTGATACCTCTTTTGAAAACGCCCTATCTTCTGGAGAAGAAGCAGACTACCAATACCTTATAGAGAAAACTCAAGAAAAGATCGAAGAGCTAGATAAAAAAAGCAAAGAAATCCTGAAACAAACAGGGATGACCGAACAGGAAATGGAAGTATTCGCCAGAAATCCGGACAATTTTTCCCCTGAAGAGTGGCTAGCTCTAGAAAAGGTTAGATCTTCTTGTGAAGCATACAAAAGAGAAACAGAAGCTATCATCGATGATATTTCTAGAGGCATAGGACTTAATACTCCTTCCACAGCACAACAAAAAACACCATCTAAGAGTGG
Source organism: Chlamydiifrater volucris (assembly GCF_902806995.1). Lineage (NCBI taxonomy): Bacteria > Pseudomonadati > Chlamydiota > Chlamydiia > Chlamydiales > Chlamydiaceae > Chlamydiifrater > Chlamydiifrater volucris. Next base: position 1,105,368 of record NZ_LR777654.1, read on the forward strand.
TGAGAAAAAAAATAAGAAAAAAAACTGGATTCCCTTATAGATTCCCTTATAATTCTCCTTTATGAGAATTTTTGTGAAAAAAGGCCTAGATTTGTCTCTTGGAGGGGCTCCAAACCCTTCCAAGAAAATTAGCAAGTTCAAATCACAGCTTGTGGCTGTGGACTTGGAGTCTTGTTTCCCCATCCCCCTACGCGTACTCGTTAAAGAAGGTGATGAAGTATTCGGTGGTTCTCCTGTCGCCGAATATAAGCAACATGCAGAAGTAAAAATAGTTTCTCAACACAGAGGAACCGTTGTCAGGATCGTCCGGGGAGAGAAGCGACGTCCAAGATTTATTGTAATTTCTGTGTCTAAAGACGATACTTCTAGAAACGAGGACAAGGTTCCTCCTCTAGAGGATTTGAGCAAAGACTCTTTGCGAGAAATTTTTGAATCTAAGGGACTTTTTTCTCTATTGAGGCAGAGACCCTTTGATATTCCTGCCCTTCCGTCTACAAAACCTAGAGACATCTTTATCAACCTAGCTGATGATAAGCCCTTCTTTCCTCCTTTGAAGAAGCAGCTAGAGATTTTTTACCCTAGAGAAGATGGTTTAAAAGCTTTTGCTTTAGCTGTGGAAGCCTTGTTTAAGCTTTTTGGCGTTAGACCCAAAATAATAGAAAGAGAGCGGTTTATCCTGCCCTTCACAGATATCAATAATGCTGATTTCTACGAAGTTTCTGGGCCATATCCATCCGGATCGCCTTCTATCCATATTCAGGAAGTAGCTCCTATAAAAAATGAAAAAGACACCGTCATAACTTTAGGTTTTTACGAAGCTCTGTCCATAGGAAACTATCTCCTTAATGGATCTTTGTTAAATTCCCGAATCATATCACTTGCTGGTTCTGGCTTAAAAGAGTGCTTTAGATCTTATTTAGAAGTTTATAATGGATTTAACATATCCCAGCTGTTACCCGAGGACTCTATGGAGAGCCCTTGTTCTGTTATTTCCGGAGATCCGCTAAATGGAAGACTCTGCTATGATGAAAATGATTCTTTCTTAAACCAGAATCATCACGTAGTTTCTGTGTTGCCCAAGCCAAAATCCAGAGAGAGCTTCAGTTTTCTTCGGTTGGGTGCTAGAAAGTTCACGATAACTAGAACATATCTATACAGCTTCCTCCGCCAGGCTAGGCCAACTCCAGATACCAACCTCCATGGAGAACCTCGACCCTTTATAGATTCCGATATTTACGATAAAGTTATGCCCATGAAGGTTCCTGTAGTTCCTTTAATGAAAGCCATAATCACTAACAATTACGATCTAGCAATACAATTAGGATTTTTAGAAATAAGCTCAGAAGATTTTTCTCTCCCCACCTTAATAGATCCATCTAAAAACGAAATGGTTAAAATTGTTAGAGATAAATTAAATGAGTATGTCATAGCTAATGGCTTGCTCTGTGAAGAACCTCACTAGAAGTCTTCGCTTTTTTGTTCTCCAAAGAACTTCTTCATTACCTCACCATTCCAAAGGGTTCTCTCCACTTCTTATGAGAGTCGCGACATCTTTAGCTGCATAGGAAACTATCATGGAGGCTCCCGCCCGTTTTATACAAATTAATGATTCATAAAGAGCTCTATCCCTATTTAAAATCCCTTGTTGAGCAGCTATATTCAACATAGCGTACTCTCCACTAACTTGGTAAGCAGCTAAAGGTAATTGTGTTCTACTCCTGACCTCCTTAAGTATATCCAAATAATATCCAGCAGGTTTGATCATTAATATGTCAGCCCCCTCTTCCTCATCTAACTTACATTCTAAAATAGCTTCTAAGGAATTCTTCGGGTTTATCTGATATCCTAGTTTATGTCCTTGCGATAAATGAGATCCCAAAGCGTCTCTGAAAGGAGAATAGAAAGATGATGCATACTTAGCACTGTAAGACATAATAGAAACGAAAGTAAATCCAGATTGATCTAATTTGGAACGAATGTACTGTACCCTACCATCCATCATATCACTTGGAGCTACAATATCGATTCCCGCTTCAGCAAGCATCAACGCCTTTTGCCCCAGAACATAAACTGTTTCATCGTTTAAAACTTCTCCAGAAACAGGATCTAAAATACCGTCATGACCATGGTCTGTATAAGGATCTAAAGCCATGTCACCTATAACACAAAGATCTGGAAAGGACTTCTTTATGTTTCTGATACTCTTGTACAGAAAATTATGGTGATTCAAAGAGTAAGAGCCAAAAGAGTCTTTATTAGAAAAATCTATAACTGGAAAAAGCATAACAGACTGGACACCAGTTTCTAAAAGTTCTTCTATTTCAAATAAAAGCATGTCACAACTCCACCTATGAACTCCAGGCATGCTCAGAATAGGTTCTTTTTTATTAGATCCCTCTAATAAGAAGAATGGAAATATTAAATCTGAAGGCGCCAAAAAAGTTTCTTGATTAAGAGCTCTTATAGCCAAAGATTTCCTGTTCCTTCTGGGTCTTTTTAAGATATTTAGAGGCATTTCTCTCTCCTATAAACATTTTCCACAAGAGCATAATAGAAATATAAATACTATTAATAAAATTCTCTTATTCTTTAGGGGGTGTGGAAATTGTTTAAATATGGGTTTTTTCGAGTGGAAAAGCAGTGGAAAATTTGTTTAAAACTTTGTTTAAAAAGTGAATATTTTGTTTAAAACTTTGCCTGCTTTTTAGATTTTGCTGTGTAATCGACGATAGATAAACAGAAATTCCCCAAAAATCATTTTGATTTTTCCTAAAGTATATGGCAGGCTCTTGTTTTTTGAGGTTTGGGTTATGTCGGACAACGGTGAAGTTTTTTCTGATAGGCAAAAAAAGGTTTTATCTCAGTATGTTTCGAACTTAGAAGGGGATGTTTTTGTTCTGAAAAATCTTCCTGAAGTCATTAAGGGGGCATTGTTTTCCAAATATTCTCGCTCGGTGTTAGGGGTTAGGGCTGTTCTTCTTCGAGAATTTTTAGAATCAGATGAGTCTGGTTTTGCTTTTGAAGAAAGAAGTTTTTCTGATAACGAAGACGGAGTCCGTAAAGCCAGTGCATTTTACGAAAGAGTTTTGGATGGTTACGGTGATGACTCGATTGGAGAGCTTGGGGGGGCTCATTTAGCTGTTGAAAGAGTTTCTATGTTAGCGGCCAAAGTGTTAGAAGATTCTCGTATTGGCGGTTCTCCTTTAGAAAAATCCACTAGATACGTTTATTTTGATCAAAAGGTTGATGGGGAGTTCTTATACTACCGAGACCCCATTTTAATGACCTCAGCTTTTAAAACATTATTTTTGTCGACTTGTGATAACTTGTTCCAAACTTATTCCGACTTAATTCCAGAGGTTACGGACTTATTTGAAAAGTTATATCCAAAAGATTCTGACGTTCCTAAATCTTCATATAACATTTCCATCAGAGCTAGAGTTTTAGATTGTCTTAGGGGGTTACTGCCTACCGCGACTTTGACTAATGTAGGTTTCTTTGGAAATGGAAGATTTTGGCAAAGTTTGGTCCAGAGGTTGCAGTTACATAATTTATCTGAGGTTAAGAAAATTGGCGAAAACATTCTGTCCGAATTGAAGTCTGTAATACCTTCTTTTGTGAGTAGGGCTGAATTTCATCACAGACACCATAGGAGCTTGGCCAGGTTTCAGGAGGGAATGGTTGAAAGGATACGTAGTGTTTCTAACAAAACTAAGGTTCCTTTGATGCCTCTAGAAGCCGGAGTAAATCTTGTTTATGGAGATCCAGAAGGGATTTATAAAGTTTGTGCTGGAATCCTTTTTCCGTATACGAATATCTCCCTCTCTGAATTGGTTGATCTGTGTAAAAAAATGCCTAATAAAGAGTTGAACAGCATTATAGAAGCTGTAACTTATCCAAGAGAGAATCGTCGCCATAAATCTCCTAGAGGCTTAGAATGTGCAGAGTTTGCTTTCGATATTGTTGCTGATTTTGGAGGGTACAGGGATCTTCAAAGGCATCGGATGTTGACTCAGGAGCGACAGTTGTTGACAGCCAATCTAGGCTACGATTTTCCGAAAGAACTGATCGACACTCCCATGGAGAAGCCTTTTAGGGACGCGCTGGAACGTGCTGGTGAGGCTTATAAAGCTATGGCAGATGAATTTCCTGAAGAGGCTCAGTACGTCGTTCCTATGGCATATCACATTCGATGGATGTTTCACATTAATGCTAGAGCTTTGCAGTGGCTCTGTGAGCTCAGGTCCCAACCTCAGGGTCACATCAATTATAGGAGCTTAAGCATAGCTATGGCCAGGGCTGTTTGCGAGTTCGACCCTAGGTACGAACCTTTCTTCAAATTTGTAAATTACGACGACGTAGGTTTGGGTAGATTGGAACAGGAGATCCGAAAAGAAGCAAAAGCCGAGGCTGCACCAGCGGAACAAGAATAACATATTTCAAGAAAGAAGATTTGTCTTTTGTTGGAGTTAGATGGAATTCTTTCTTGAAAGGAACAAGAGAAAACTGCTAGTCTCTTCCCCTAATGGTTCCTTCTCTTTGTTTTTGTATTTATGAAGAAGTTTTTAGAAAATAATCTCGTTCGGTTTAAAAATATCTCAAAGAATAAACAAGGGATGTTTGTTAATTTTAAAGTTAAAGGGGAAAGAGGAGGAGCATCTTTCACAGCCTCTATCACAGTGGATATAGCTGCAGCAGAAGTTGACACTGGAGACTCTTTAGAAAAGATAATAGAGAGTTGTGCCAAAATTGGAATTTCAGAGTTTCAACGTTGCGAGTTCCAATTCGAAGGGATTACTTGTCTATAGGAATATCTGGGTGTAGCGCAGCCTGGTAGCGCACTTGCATGGGGTGCAAGGGGGCGGAGGTTCAAATCCTCTCACCCAGACTTCTTTTTTCGGTTCTTTGATAGGCTAACGACCTTTCCTCTGGTCTTCCATTCAGCCGAGGATAAGATTGGTGCGTAGATGTCTTTTTCTTCATTTGGGAAAAATGCCTCGCGTTCTTCATCAGAAGGTGGGGAACTTTTGAACCTTATCTTTGGGGCTTCTGTTATTACTGCTAGAGGAGTTTGTTCGTTGCCCTCTCCCATACAAAAAACAGCACTTGCGGCCAAAGCATCTATGATGTTCATCTCGGTAGTTTCTAAAGCTCTACCAAAGCAATCAGGCTTTCCTATGTAGCTGTGGATGGGATCTAAACCACACCAAGAGAGCGCTAACCCCGAAACCCCTTTCCTCATAGGTGTCGTGTGGCTATCCGTAAGAATGACCCCTAAGTAATTTATTTTATCCCTGTGTCGAAGAAAAGACCAAATTTGAGTTGCTGAAGCAAAAATATCCTCAGGATACAGAACATACCCATTTAAGGAGTTTGACTCGTCTATTCCAGCAGAAGCTATAAGAATATTATTTTTTTTGGTCAAGATGGGATAAGATGGATTAGAGGAAATAGGGTCGACGTACATGTCGGCGTGGTTTCTTACCAAAATTTCCTTCGAAGGGACTTTAGTTTTATCTACAACACATCCTTCACAGATGCTGACGATTTTTGAAGAAACGGCAACGACAGCCCCCTCTTCCAAAGGTGGAAGATAGGCGTCTAACACCTGTTCTAAATCGTCGGAAGCAGATATAGCATGGGTTTTGTAAGCTCTAACAAACATAGAAACATCCTGGAGAAGTATTTTATTAAGTAGATCGAAGAAACGGAAGAGAGTTCTTTGGTTGTAAAAGAAGAGAAGTCCCTTGAAGAAGACTCCGAAGACGGAAACTTAGCGTTATTCAGAAAGAAGGGACAAAATGGAGAGAAAACCAAAAGAGATCCTAAGAATAAATTCGAGAGCTAAAGATACTATTTTTTGTTAGAATAAGCTTCAAGAATAAAAATTTCTTAGAAGTGGGCAAAAAATCTTTTTAAGGGTTTTTCTATAAAGATTATTTTATTTTATTCACAGTAGGTTTTTCTTCTTCAAGCAGATCAAGAAAGGCTCGCAATTGCTTAGATCTTATGGGGTGGCGCATTTTTCTCAATGCCTTAGCTTCTATTTGTCGGATACGTTCTCTAGTAACATTGAAAGCAGAACCGACCTCTTCTAAAGTCTTGGGCTTGCCATCCAAAAGTCCAAAGCGGTGTATCAAAACAAAACGCTCTCTTTCTGTTAAGGTTTTTAGGACTTCTTTCATTTTATCTTTTAGCATGGAGTAGCCAGTAGCCTCCGCCGGAGATTCTACACCTGTATCCTCGAGAAAATCTCCAAAGGAGCTTTCTCCACCCTCTCCAACTTCAGCCTGTAGAGATATAGGGTGTTGGGCTATTTTATAAATTTCCCGAACACGATCTGGAGTCAGACCCAATTCCTCAGCAAGCTCTTCCGGAGTAGGTTCTTTCCCCGTTTCCATCATTAATTTTTTCGCTCCACGAAGGACTTTATTGATAGTCTCAATCATGTGGACTGGGATTCGTATGGTCCTAGCTTGGTCTGCTATGGCTCGGGTAACTGCTTGTCGGATCCACCATGTAGCGTAGGTGGAAAACTTGTAACCTCTACGATACTCGAATTTTTCCACGGCTTTCATCAAACCCATATTTCCTTCTTGGATGAGATCTAAAAAAGATAACCCTCTGTTTGTGTATTTTTTTGCAATAGAAATAACTAGACGCAGGTTGGACTCCACCATTTCCTTTTTTGCTTCCTGACTTTTATCCATCCATCGTTGTAGCATTCGAACATCCTTTTTGAATTCTTCTAGGGTTCTGCCTGCTGCTACTTCTCTATTTCTCAATTTTCTCCTTGCAGCAGACAACTTGGCCGCTGCAAATTTATTGCGCTCTGCCCTCACCTTAAGATCATTGATTTCTTCCTCCAGACTTAGGAAAGAATCATAAGCTTTGAAGACGACTTCGCCAAAATCTTCCGTGACGTTGTGTCGGCAGTGAAAGCATCTCAGATAAGCCTGAGTCCTAATACGACATTTCTCCAAAGCATCATTGAGTTTAGTGATTTCAGCTTTAGACAAATTGGGCTCTCTGAGTTGGAGTAAGAGGTTTTCTAAAACAGAGTCTTCCTCCTTCAGCAAGTTGATTAGCTTAGGAAGAAGCTCTAAGAAACGGGCTTTGTCTTCGACTTCTTTTTCAGAAATAATTTTATCAAAACGCTCCTTTCCGTTTATCAGGTAATTAGCTATGGAAATAGCTTCCTTAGTGGAGTAGCGAAACCTCAGAATGATGCGCTCTATTTGAATTTGAGCCTTCTCTATTCTTTTAGAGATTTCTACTTCCTCTTCTCTAGTGAGCAACGGAACTGTACCCATCTCCTTCAGGTACATTCTTACAGGGTCGTCTGGAGTTCCTTCGCTTCGTCTGGCGAGACCTTCAAGTTCTTTAGCTTCCTTTTTTCGCTCTTTTTGACGCTCCACATCGGCTTGGTTAAGAACTTGAATATCCATCCCCGTGAGAAAGATAAGGACCTGGTCAATTTGTTCTGGGGTGTCAAAACTCATAGGAAGGATATCATTGATTTCTTCGTAGGTAATGAATCCTTGATCTTTTGCAAGAGCTACTAACTCTTCGAGTTTTTTTTGAGGTTCTTCCTCCAGAGAAATGTCTGCGTCAGTTTTTGTATTCATGCTTGAAGTTGTGCCTCTTTGGGAATCAATAAAGCGTTTATCTATTGGTTGGAATGCAGTTTATCTCAATAAGCATAGGAAAGCTAGGTATTTTTGAATCAGAAAGACGTAGGGGATTGTAAATAAAAAAATTTACACTTAACAGTATTTTGTTTGATGAAAACTATTTTTTTAACAAAGATAGGAGCGCCGATGAATGTGTTCATAGAATTTGTTTCTCAATTATTTCATCATGGTTTACAATGAGCGCCCTTGATGACCCCTCTTAGGGTCTGTTTTTTCAATTTTTTTGACTGGAGTCTTATGGTCACCAAAAAAAACGCGAAGAATGCGAAGGTTAAACGTTCTAGTGCAGAAAAGAGGGTGATAACCTCTAAGAAGCGTAACTTGATTAACCAAAGTTTTAAATCAAAAGTTAAAACTGTTGCTAAAAAGTTTGAGGCTTCTTTGAAAACGAAGGATTCAGCTCTTATCTCCGAAAGTTTGAATAACCTCTATAGTCTTATAGACAAGGGTGTGAAAAGAAAGATCTTCAAGCTTGGTAAAGGAGCTAGGATGAAGTCTAGGGCAACAGCGAAGGTTGCTTAAGTTTTTAACCCTCAAAAATTAGGTGGTGTGTTGTGAGTGCTCTACCCTCTCTAAGTTCTATTTTTCGTTTGGGAACGCGTCCTTTGGGCGGTATCGATAACGTTCTGGCAGGTCTTGGTTGTAAGTCCAAGGTCTTGAGTGATTCTGCTGGTTTAATGTCCGATCTTTGCAGCGCTGCGGCACATTCTAGCTCGTTGGCGAAGCATATTTTGGCTAAAGATGTTTCTCAACGTCCCGGACCTGGAGGAAAGATTCCTTCTCCTTTGGGTGACAGAGAGCCTGTCTTTGCGAAAGTAGACTCTGTCCTTTCCAGCACAGCTCTTTTGGCAGAGGGAGCCGAAGCTCTCGGTCTTTGGGGTAGGTTTTTGACCGGACATCTGTTCTGGGAGACAACTGCTAATGGTAATTTTAGGTACAACTCCCGAATGGGGTGTGACGGGGTCGTTCGCAGCGAAAGGTGTCGGAGGTCTTATCTGAGCATAGCAGGAAAGACTGCAGCTGTGGTTGGAAGGACTGCCGGTTTTGCCTCTGGGTTACATGCCAAAGGTTTGGTTGATCTTGGAACTCATGCGAGGTGCGTCGGTTACTCCGCTGGGGTTGCTTTCTTTGGGTCGGCGGTAGAGTCTTCTGCACAATTGTTAGAAGCTTCTTTGGATATTAAGCATGCTAGGGATTACTATGCAGAAATTTCTTCCAAAGAGGGTTTTGAAGGGGATGTTGCTCAAAATACACAAAAGAGTGTCAGGTGTTATCTGAGAGAGAAAGTTCTTTGCCTTATAAGTAATCTCTTAAACCTAATAGCGCTGCCTCTTAGTGTTGGATTAGTTACGGGATTTGGCTTTGTTGGGACTACTGTGTCTATCGTAGTTTGCCTCTTGGCTTCTGTCTTAAATATTCTTCGAGATTTCATAGAAGATTAAATCTTTCTCTCTTGCGGCGGGTAGCTATCCTCCTGCCGCAAGTTTTTGCCCTTCGGTTTTTTGAAAAAAGAGCTTCCAGGTTGTGGGATCTGCCCAGATTTCTACTGATCGTTTTGCTCTCGTCACGCCTGTATATATGAGAGAGAGGTCGAATTTCTCACTTCCTTTGGGTATCAACAATAGGACCTGTTCAAATTCGCTTCCTTGGCTTTTGTGAATAGATAGTGCATAGTTAAAGGAGTATTTAGGGATAGATTTTATAGGAATAGAGCTTCTGTAAGCAAAGAACACTCTTTGAGTCTTGGGATCCAATATTCCTACGTCTCCATTGTATAAGTCGAGAGAAGGAAAGCTATCTGTAATTATAATAGGGACCGGCAGAAGGGGGTTCTTTTGTCTGATTTTTCTCGAGATATGAATATTTAAATTAGAAGATCCCCAAGGACCGAGTCTTAGCGGAGTTAGAACACAAAAAGGACTATCGCCGGAAAGGGGAGACTTCTCAGACAGTTTCTCAAGGAAAAGATCTGTGATGATATTGACAGCATTTTCTAATTCAGGAAGGGGCTGGGAGGGTACAGGATTTTTATTTAAAAGTGAAGAAGATATGTTTTGAACGAGAAGATTTTTTGTTCGTTTAACTTCTGTTAAATAGAAAGTGTTTTTTTCATACTTATGGATCCATTCTCTTAAGGGTTTTCCTGATCCGATCCCTATAGGAGGAAGTTGGTTTGGATCTCCTAGAATAGTGAGAGAAGCACTAAAGCTCTGATTAGAGGGGTTCCTGTGCCCTTTGATTCCCTTTAAAATACTTAAAAGCATTCCCGTAGTTACCATGGAACCTTCATCTATAAGTATGAAATCAGGATGAGGAATGAGATCTCTGCTGATTTCATGAACTAACTTGTGGATGGTTTTTACGGAAATTTTAGAGAACAAAAAAGGGGAAAGATTTTGTCTTAGAAGAGAAGCCGCTTTCCCGGTTGGGGTTCCAACAGCGATCTTTTTTACTTGGTCGAATGATGCAAGAGTTTCTAAAATATGGGTAGCTAGAAAGCTTTTTCCTGTTCCAGGACCTCCACAAATAAAAGTGAGGCAAGAAGATATAGTATTGGCAAGAACAGTTTTCTGTTCTTGAGTTAGCAAAGTTGAAAGCTTGTCAGGTTGGGGTAGCTGCAACAAAGGTTTAGAACTGGCTAGAACATCCAATTTCTCGTAAAGTTTGCTTTGTTCTTGGAAACTTGGTTTAAAGAATAAAATGCCGTTGTCTTGGACAAAGAGCGAATCTTTGATAGTTAAAGGCAAGGAAAGAAACATCTGGTAAAATAGCGAAGGGCTGATACTTCTAGGAGAAGGAGAAATAGATGCTCTATGAACCAGGAAGGAGGAAACGCCATCCCTTAGAACAGATGAGAGAGCGCACAAAAACAAAAGATCTTGGCTGCTTGAAATATCATGCGCATGTCTTAAAGCAAAAGCTATATCTATAGGGATGAAGTTTTTGTCTTCCAGTAGGAAAGAGACATCAAGACCTTTATACTTTTTTCTGTCAGTTGGGAATAATTTCATTGCTACTTTTCTGGTGAAGACTCCTCTTATAATCCATAAGTAAGTCTTGAGGCAAATGATTCTGGCATATTGTTAAAGCTCTGAGTACCTTGGTGTCGTTGATTTTTTCGCTTGGGGGAAGGTGATTAAAACATTCCAAAGCTTGTTGGTATTCTTTTTGTTTAGTTAAGCATAGCCCTAACAGACGGTAAAAATGAGAGCTTGGGGAAACTCTTATTAACCAGCGGCAATATAAGGCTGATTTTGCATAGTGCCCATGAGCAAATAAATACTCCGCATCGGCAAAGAAGTTAATGAGTTTTTCCTCAGACAGATTGGATCGGAAAGGGAGGTGTCTTTTCAATACGAAATCTTCTAGTTTTAGCAACCTTTCTACTTCGTGAGAAGTTTCTGCCTGAGAATAGGCCTTCTTTACGAACAAAAGTACAGCACTTTCGCATTTTATGTCATAATGGGTAAATTTTAGAAGTTCACTAAGGATGTTTAGTGCTTTTTCGTCATCATTTTGATTCCAAAGAGTTTTTGCTAAAGATACCAAAGAGTTTACAAGAGCTTGTCTGTCAATGTTGTAAGGTTGAATTTCTTCCCATAGAGACAGGTAATTTCGTAATTTTTTATTTTGCGGATCATTTTCCAGAATCATTTCTTGAAGGGCTTCTTCTGAGAGCACTAGTCTATTGCTCAAAGAAAGACTGTCATCGAGGCGGTGGATAAGAGAAAGAAATTTCTTGGCTTGAAGAATATCTGATTTTTGAATGTTATGAGAAAGGTTGTTGGTTAGGTTGAGAATAAGTTCTGCCTTATAGCCGGAAAATGATTCTGATTGGGAAAGAAGCGAAAGGAAAACGAAGAGGTTGGAGATGTTTTCTTCTTCAAAAGTTTTTTCTATAAGTGAGACAAACTGTTGTGGATTTGGCGGCAGGGAGTTTTGTTTCCATATTTCTAACAGTTTTATGAGTACCGTTAATTTTTCTGGTGGGAATGAGGGTAAGTCTCCGATGAGGAGGGATAGAAGGAGTTCTGAAGGAATAAAAGTTTCAAAAACTTGCCTTTGGTAGGTGTTAATTTTGGACAGGTAGAAAAGAATGGTTTCGTAATAGTTTATTTTATTGCCCTTTATCTTTTCAGCCTCGAGTAAATAGCTTCTGGCCATTAAGAGCATAAGAGCGTCATATTTTTCCGTATTCCAGGAAGTATCGTTTTTTATTAATTCTTGAATTTTTTTGTTTAAAATCAATCTGCCTTCGAAATAAGAATGAGTTTCTATATGACAACGAGCTTTCAAACAGTCCTTAATATCTTCTAACAATTGATTTGAAAGAATTTTTTCTTCTAGAAATTCTTTATTTTTAGGTTTTTGTTGTTCCCATAGGGTAAGCTGATCTAAAGCTTCTTTGTAATATGATTTTTGAGCGAGAATAAGTGCTGAGAAGAAGGACTTAAAACTAGACTGGGGAAAGTCTTTAATAAAAATATTGACCAATTTTTCTAGATCATTAGCTTGGTTGAGATAAAATGTGTTTAGAATTCTTCTCGAGAGAACTTCTTTTTGTAAGGAAAGAAAAGAGTTATTTTTTTGTTTAGCGAACTCTTGATGTATTCGAGAAAAGCATTGTTCTGCTTCTTTATATCTTTGTTCGTTTTGTAGGGAGATTCCTTGCGAGTATGTAAAGGACAGAACGCTATTTTCCGTCGAGGAGGGGTCAAAGCTTCTAGAAGAGCTTCTGATCGTGGATTCCGAGGGGGAAGTTTTTTTGTTAGAATAGAGAGAAAAAAGAAAAAACATTCCATTACCTGCTATGAAGCATGAAAATATCAGTATTAGAAACAAGTAAAGTACTTTGGTTGACTTCATATTGCGTAAGGGGAAAGTTGTTTTAGCGAGGTTTCTCTAATTGGTTGAGGTGTAATAGTATATTTGTTTTGAGGTTAATGCAAATTGAATTTTTTAGTTTCCTAAAAACGAAAGGGTATCTCGCTTCTTTAAAAAATATTCCTATTATATTAACTTTCGATCATTCAATTGAGGTAAGAAGGGTATGGCCTCTACGAAGACAATCTCGCTAGTTTCAGAAAATCTGCAGTTGCGCTCTCAGTTGTCGGCGCTCTTCAAGGACACAGAGGGGTATGAATTTTCATCCACAGACACGTTTCCTTCTAATCCCACTGAAGGTGAATTAATTTTATGTGAACAGTCATTACTTCCTTTGACTTTTTTCTCTGAAGGAGTTGGGAGTAAGGCAAAATTTTACTTATGGGTTTTATTTCGCTCTTTTGATGAAGAGAAGATTATCAGGGTGATACACTTGGGTGCTAGTGATTATTTGGTCAGTCCATACACGGCGCCTACATTAAAAGCTAAAGTAGAAGCGTTTTTCCTAAGTACCTATAAAATTGTTGGGGTGATCCCCGAAACATTGTTCTTCGGGGAAGCCTTTTTAGATGTTTTGCATCACACGATTTCTTTTCCTGGAAAAAGTCCAATATCTCTTACCCCCTCTGAATCAGGAATTTTGAAACAATTGCTGGTCAATAAAGGGGAACTTTGTTTGCGAACAGATTTGCTTCAGGAGGTGAAAGGGAATCTTGAAACTATTATTCCGAGAAATGTTGATGTGCATATAGCTTCTTTGAGAAAGAAGTTGGGCAGATATGGTTCTTGGATTGTTACGATCAGGGGTATTGGGTACAAATTTGCTGAAGGTGAGGAAGAACCCTCTTTTGGGAGGCCTCAATTATAAATTTTTCCCGGAAATCTTTTTAATCCTTTGCTTGTAAATCTACTGATAAGGGAAAATACCTCCACGTTTCTCTTGGTTGCTGGCTTTATGTTTTTTCTGACAAAAAATATTTTTTCGCAGGATGGGTTCCCTTTTTCGAGTTTGTTTGAGGGTGCTGAAAATGTTTGGGATATTTTGGATGGATATAAAATGTTTGCCCATTCATACACCTTTAAAGGCATTCATGGAACTGTAGAGTCTGGAGTTTTTCTTAAAAATGAGGACAAGATTGAAATAGAAGAAGGCGCTTACGTAGAGTCTGGTGCTTACATTGTTGGTCCTTGTTTTCTAGGAGCGGGAACTGTTGTCAGACACGGTGCCTACCTGAGAGGAGGGGTATTTGCTGGCAGAGATTGTATCATAGGACACTGCACAGAACTGAAGAACGTATGTTTTGGTTATGGTGTCAAGGCTGCTCATTTTGCATATGTCGGTGACTCAGTAATAGCATCTCAAGTAAATTTAGGAGCAGGAGTTAGGTGTGCTAACTTTCGTCTAGATGGGGGTGATATTGTGTTGCGAGACGGAAAAAAGAAAATTTCGACAGGAAAACGTAAGGTTGGGGCTTTTATAGGGAAATTTGTTTCCGTGGGTTGTAACGTGGTTATTAATCCTGGGACTATAATAGCGGACAACATGCGTATTTTGCCTGGGGAAGTTATATCTGGAACAGTTAAGGGGTAGGACGTTTTATGAATCTTTCTGTAGTGAACGAAGTGTTGTCCTCGTATGCGTCGGATATTGAGGAGGTAATGAGAAATTCAATACAAGATTTTGGTCCAAAAGGGTCTGGGTTAAGGGAGCCTATAGAGTACGCGCTATTTTCTGGAGGGAAAAGGGTACGGCCCTTGATTGTATTGATGGTGGCTAAGAACCTTGGCAAGGGCTATGACGTTTCTGATGCGGCTGTAGCGATAGAGTTTGTTCATACTTCAACCTTGATTGCTGATGATCTGCCTTGTATGGATGATGATGCCGAAAGAAGAAATCGGCCAACTGTACATGTAGCTTTTACGGAAAGTAAAGCTTTGCTGGCTTCTTATGCGTTAATTTCTGCAGCTTACGAAAGGATTCGTTTAAATGCTCACAAATTGCGCGTTGTAGAGGATCCCGAATATGCTAATGAGGCTTACGATAAGGTGCTTGAAAATGTTACCTATAACACTGGTGCACAAGGTGTTATTGGTGGTCAGTATGAGGATATGTTTTCGTTGGAACTAGACGAAGATACAGTTCTCAGTATCTTACACAAGAAAACAGGCGCTTTGTTTGAGTTATCTTTTGTCATGGGATGGTTATTTGGTGGTGGAAGTTTAGACGGAGTAGATTTGATTAAGGATTTGTCATACCAGTTTGGATTGCTTTTTCAAATAGGTGACGACTTATTAGATTTTGCCCAGGATAGCTCGAAAGATGAAGTTTGCTTGAATTACGCTGTTCTTTTTGGAAAAGAACGTGCAAGAGAACAGATCAATTTATGCGTAAAACAAATAAGCTGTCTTTTAAAGGAGCTCAGCAGCAGACACGAATTCCAAATTAAAGAATTTGAAATGTTGGTAGATTTTTTAGCTTCTAGATTGTACTAGAATGCCGTTGGAAAACAAAGGTGAGGAAAGAGTGTTTAGGCACTCTTTCTTCTTTTGTGCAAGCCGTGAATTAAACTAAAGATTCTGCCGTCATGGGTTCCTGTTCCTTGACTGACGTGCTGGAGGTAGGGGTTCCTGTAGGTTTGGGGCCCTCTGATATTTCTAACCCCGGAGATGGGTTCTCGTTGGCTCGTTTTTCTACAGCTACAAGGATTTTCTTTTCTAATTCGCTAGATAGAGAAGCATTGCGCTTTAACTCCTCCCTGACAGATTCCCTACCTTGTCCAAGCTTTCGGTCTTGATAGTTAAACCAAGATCCTTTCTTTTCAATAATGTTATGTTCAACAGCAAGATCCAAAATACATCCTGCAGAAGAAATACCTTCATTGAACAATATATCGAATTCAGCTGTTCGGAAAGGGGGTGCTAGTTTATTCTTAGCGACCTTCACCTTGATTTTGTTTCCAATATCAGAGTTGTCACTTCCTTTGATCGCTCCTGTTCTACGAATATCTAGACGAATGGAGGAGTAGAATTTTAAAGCTCGGCCCCCAGTAGTTGTCTCTGGATTACCAAAGCTGACTCCAATTTTCTCTCTGATTTGGTTAATGAAGACAGCACAGGTATTGGTCCGAGAAAGCGTAGCCGTGAGTTTCCTCAGAGCCTGTGACATCATGCGTGCTTGTAAGCCCACATGAATATCTCCGATATCTCCTTCTAACTCGCTTTTGGGGACCAAAGCTGCTACTGAGTCAACAACAATAACATCAACAGCTCCGGAACGAGCTAAAAGCTCTGCAATGCTTAAGGCATCCTCTCCGCAATCTGGTTGAGAAATCATTAAATCATTAATATTTACCCCTATTAAGGAAGCATAATTAGGGTCCAAGGCATGTTCAGCATCGATGTAAGCAGCAACTCCACCATTTTTTTGTGCATTAGCCACGATATGAGTTGCTAAAGTAGTTTTTCCCGAAGATTCAGGTCCAAAAATTTCAATGATCCTGCCTTTGGGCACTCCTCGGATTCCCAGGGCCAAATCTAAGGAGAGAGCACCTGTTTTTATTACGGAAATCTCATTAATAGAAGAGTGTTTACCTAAGCTCATAATGGAGCCTGAGCCATACTGTTTTTCAATATAAGCAATGGCTGCTTCCAGAGCTTTTTTTCGATCTGGTAAGTTCATCCTGCTTGTCTCCTTGACATATTGTAATTGGTTTGTACATTTCATTTTTTCTGAGTGTTTAGTAAACTCTTCTCAGAGGACTATACACGATTACGGTGTGAATTCTAGGATACAGTTCATAAATCTTTCGGGACAAGCCTTAAAAAGCTTCTGAAGAAGAGAAAATGATTTATGATTTTCACAACCTCATTATTGGGAATGAGGGTTTTTCGTGAAATAGCAAAAAATCATTTTTGTTTAGAAGAGCTTTCCTCTAGAAAGGTTACGACTGTTTTTGCTTCTTGTTGGCTATAATATTTTAAAAGCATAACACATTGTTTACAGAAACATCGTGACTTTCGTTTGGTAATTTTTCATAAGATAGCTGTTCCTTGAAGCACACGCCCCAAGAAATAAGTTCGGGAAATTGAGCTAGAAGTCGGTCGTAACAGCCCAAGCCATATCCTATTCGTGTCCCCCAGATATCGAAAGCAATACCAGGAACAAGAATATGGGTAATGGTATGGCCAGAGACAATAGGATTAGAGGGAATTTTAGACAAAGATGAGATAGAGGTAAGATCTGTTGATTTTGAGACTCTAACGACAAGCAAACGATTATCTTTTGAGTGCTTAGGAAAAAATAGTTGGGAACGTTCAAGTAAGAAGAGATTGGCTAACAGAGTGTCTATTTCAGAACCGATAGAGGAGAAGGACAGAACTTTGGCTTCTTTGGGAATAGAAGAAATATAAGCCAGGAGATCTTTAGATGCTTGTTGTCTCCTAGTTGCGGGTAATTTTTTTCGTATTTGTAGGAACTGTTTTCTTATAAGAATTTTTGTGTTTTGCTTATCTTTCAAAGAATTTATGTTCATCAGATTAAGAGACTGGTAAAAAGCTACTGTTGAAGGGAGGGCTTACCATCTTGGTACCAAATTTTTTGTAGTTCACTCCCTGATGGGGAAAAGAAAACAGCTGTTCCGTAGCCTTTATCTACTTTTGAATAAGGAGTTTTGTCTTCTGGACGGAAGTATTCACCTTTAACTAGAAGGTCCCTGTCATACTCTTCGGTAGCCATAACCTTCCCATTAGGATAACGGAAGGTGCAAAGTCCAGATTTTTTGTTGTTTACCAATTCTTTACTGCTTTCCAAAGCTCCATTTTGATACCAAGTTTTTACTGGACCTTGTAAAACACCTTGGTGCCAGGTCATTAGAAGTTTAGGAGTTTCTGAGTTTGGGTGGTAAATAATTTCTTCACCTTCTTTCATATCATTGATTAGATTATAGGATCTGACAACTTGTGATGAGGAAGGATCAAGGATTTCCACTCGACCTTGACAAATACCCTCATGATACTCCCGAATCTCTATGGGAGAAGTTTTTCCATAGAGGGTGCGGAGGCCGTGACCCTCGGTGATTGCGGTTAGTAATTCTCCATTATCGTCATAATAAGCTCCTGAGAATAGTCTGTCATTTTTGTATTCTTCTCGAGACAAAATCTTTTGGGGAGAAGAGTTAGCGTAACGCATAAACACACCGTCCTTTTTGCCGTTAACGAAAAAGGATGTTTTAATAAGTATCCCTTCTGGGGAGAATACGGTAAATTCACCATCGGCCAAGCCCTTATGATAGGGACATTTCTTCCAGACTGAGCCATTATCATGGAAATACACAGACTCTCCCTCTAAGACACCTTTTTCGTAAAGGATAGAAGCTA
This sequence comes from Chlamydiifrater volucris, assembly GCF_902806995.1. Classification (NCBI taxonomy): domain Bacteria; kingdom Pseudomonadati; phylum Chlamydiota; class Chlamydiia; order Chlamydiales; family Chlamydiaceae; genus Chlamydiifrater; species Chlamydiifrater volucris. The sequence continues at coordinate 1,123,322 of NZ_LR777654.1, forward strand.
TCAAGAGTCCATCGTCGTTGTAAGCTAAAGTGGGACCGTGAAACAACCACCCAGATTCTGCTGAAGGATGAAGATCTGCGATACCTCCAATAACTGTTGCTTGGATTTTAATTTTCCCATTAGCGAACCACTCTCGATAGCGCCCGTTAGCTCTGTTGTTCAGACACTCTAAGTACTGTTTCAGTTGTCCGTTTTCGTGGTAAGAGGTTAAACAAGAAACTAATTCGCCTTGTTTATTCTTGTACATGCGAGAGACTTGTTTGTAAGGTTGGGGTTGCAAAAAGTCTATTTTTGCATATTTTTTTAAACGCTCCTTGGAACTAATGGTTTCAGACAACCCATTGCGATCGATGATATTAATGCTTACAAGAACAAGTTTTTCATAGGGGTTAGAGGAGATTGCGGAGGATTTTTTACTAGAAGCTTCTACAAAATGTTGAGGAAGAACAAAGGAGAAGGTTAGGAAAAAAAAGAGAGTAAATTTATTGAACATTTAAGACCTCTCGCTTGATTGCAGTTGCTTGCACTTGCCAAATTTCGTTTCCCAAAGGAGTTTTCTTTTTTTGCATTTCCCAATTTTTCAAAAAGATGGGTTCTGGTGACGAGTGATTGATAGAAGAGTCTAATTTTTTGAGTAAATGCCCTATATCTTTCTCGTTGCATTGAATAGGTTTCCGGAAAGAAAGAACGGTTAAGGCTCCTTCAGAAGCGGTTTCCTGGGAAAGAAAAAGTCTGTTTTGGACGGTGAGAAACTGGTAATACTCAAATTCTTCGGAGGAAATGATTCGACTTTCGTCGATAATAAGTGTTCTGAGGAAAGAACGTTCTCGCTCAAGTGGATTTGTTTCTTCAGATATTTTTTGGCAAAAAACTTCTACAGATTCAGGATGCTTGTTTGAGAGAAAACGTGCATTGTGCTTTTGAACAACGTATCTCTGGTTGGAATCTATTTTCAGCTGTAAAACTTCTTCATTAACCTGCGCCCAACGAAGCATATCCTGCTTGTGTTTGAAAAGAAAAATTCCGGAAGGAAGGACCGTGAGGGCCACCATTGCTATGGAAAACAGTCCTTGCCAAGCACTAGAATAAATTTTTGGTTTTTTCATGAAACGCTCCTTCGGGTTGCCTCAGGAGTAAAGGAAAACTCAAAATTTTCGCCCGACTCTTTCCAAACAATATTTGAGATAGAAAAGGGTAGCGAAGGGGAATGTAACAAAATCTTTAATTTTTGAAGAGCTTCTTTAGTTCCCGAACCTTTGACACAAACAGAAGAGGAGTAAGGGGTGTAGGGAGCCTCTTCTGTAGGAAAACTATTCAAAGCATAAGAAATATGCGATAATTTTATCGTCAAGCCTGAAGAGGTTTTTGTGAAATCAGCTAAAAATGCTAGGACGTGGTGTAGTCCCGGGGTATTTGGAACATAGGGATAATCTTTATTTTTCTGAAGTCGAGCTTCCCTCCAAGCTTTTATTTGAGTTAGAGCTAATCTAGATGATTGGGGTAGCGAAAAATCTTCTCCTATCGAGAAAAGGTTCTCTTGAATTTCATTTCGTACAGCCATTCTCCTGTATGTTGCTGGGAGGCCGACAAAAATCAAGGAAAACAAGGTCAACTTGGCCAACGGGGAGGATAACTTTTTGAGCAAAAATTTGCATCCGGTTCTAGATAATGACATGGCATTTCTAAAATGCACCTTCTGGGAAGAAAATCCATGATAAGCAGTAGCTATAGCACTTCCGTATAGTCTCCAGGAATCAGGTTGAAGGTCTTCTACACAAGAAGGCGGTATTATTTCTATCACAGGATGCTTAGTTTGTTCTTGGATAGCCTGGAGAAGATCTCTGCGAGTTTCGTTGATGCCGTTGTTATCGATGTCCCAGAGCTTTATCGAACGCAATTCTTCTCCGGGAAAAGAAGCCAACATGTGATCCAGGGTTGCTAGGCTCTCTTTGGCGTTTGCTGAAGCAGATTTTTTTTCAAAGCTTCTAGTTGCTAGTGGGTGTCTTCCTTTGAGAAGGGTGCAAGAGATCTCTCCGTCTATAGCCACGATTAAGAAGGAAAGACCTTCTTCATTAGAATTTGTTAAGTGCACGAGAGCTTCTGGTTCGCAAGAAATGTCATCTGCTTGCAAAGAAATTTTTTTTAATCGGTCAAAATAAGAAATTACGCGTTCTCTGGTCGTAATCCAAGAAGAAACTAGGGTTTCTTGTTTTCCTTCTTGATACACAATAGTTTCCATGAAGATAGAATCAGAGGGAAACGGGAGTGAGTGTTCTAAAGAGTTTTCTGCAATACGCTTGGCTTGTCTTTTATTCTTGAGAGTCGAAACTGTTGCTCGCAAGAGTAGTCCTGGGCCTTTCAGGGAAAGGACCACCGGACAAGAGTAATATTTCCCCGGCAGGTGGATACGCTCTCCTTCGGCAAACGTAGCAGACCACACTAGGACGTGACCTTTGCAGGTTTTCCGTAAAACTGCTATTTTGGTTGTCATGTCTTCACAAAAGACAACGCCAACTCGGTAATTGAGAAACCCAAAATGCATTTTATTTCATCATAAAAAAAACAAAAAAGACATTTTAAAGCATAGAAAAGGTTTTTTCAAGAGAAACACTAGTTAGTCGTTTTATTTTAAATAAAGAGGGTTTCTAGATGATATCCTATTTTGTAAGAACATTTGTTAATGTCTACAGCTTTTTAATTTTGATTTACATTTTAGCTTCTTGGTTTCCTGAATGGCAACGAACTAAATGGTACGACACAATACTTCGACTGGTGGCCCCCTATCTTAATGTTTTTAAAAAATTTATTCCTACCATAGGTTTCATAGATATCAGTCCTATGGTTGCCCTGATTTGTTTGGAACTCCTTCCTATCGTAGTTCTTAAAATTATTTATTTTTTTGTTGAAAAAGTGTTTCAGTCCCCGTGGATACTAAGATATATTTAAAAAACCTTTTACTAGATTCCCCCATTGTTTATGCCCCCCTAGCGGGCTTCTCGGACTTTCCCTATCGCCAGATGGCTGTTCCCTATGGTCCTGCTTTGATGTTTTGTGAAATGACTAAAGTGGAGGGGATTCTGTGGTCGCCTCAACGTACATTGAAATTATTAGAATTTTCGGAAGATATGCGGCCGATAGGAGGACAGATCTGTGGCAGTAATCCTTTTCTAGCAGCAGAAGCTGCTAGAGTTATAGAAAGTTTAGGCTTTGACCTTATAGACTTAAATTGTGGATGTCCTACTGATAAAATTACTAAAGACGGAAGTGGGTCCGGAATGCTCAAAGATCCTATAGGACTTGGGAAAGTAGTAGAGGCTATAGTTCAGTCTACATCTTTACCCGTAACAGTCAAGATCCGTTCAGGATGGGATTTCGAAAACATAAATGTTGAGGAAGTTGTCAGTGTTGTTCGTGAGTCTGGTGCAGATGCTGTTTTTGTCCATGGTAGAACTCGATCACAAGGGTATGTAGGCCCTGCCAACAGAGATTTCATTAGAAGGGCTAAGGCTGTCGCGGGAACTATGAAAGTCTTTGGTAATGGTGATATTTTCTCCCCAGAATCAGCGAAAGATATGTTGGAAGCTACGCAATGTGACGGAATTCTCGTTGCCAGAGGTACTATGGGAGCTCCTTGGATTGCAAAACAAATCAGAGAATATTTAGAAACAGGCACCTACCATGTGCCTTCGTTTTTAGAAAGGAAGGAAGCGTTTCTTTTACACCTACGTTACGTGGAGGAGTATTACTCAAGCGAAGCAAAGCTTCTGACTGAAACCAGAAAACTATGTGGGCATTATCTTGTTTCATCAGAAAATGTTCGATTTTTACGTGCAGCTCTGGGTAAAGCAAAAACTAGAGAAGAAATCTACTCCTCCATAGAGCGCTATTGCGAGGAGTATTGCAGGGATGAAATTTAACTAGTTAGTATCTTGATTCACCTGTCGGTTATGTTTCTGGTTTTAGAAGATTTTGAGATAAAAGTTTGGGTAATCGCAGCATATCCAAAGGCTCCGAGGAGCCGAAAAGAGCTTCCAGAGAATTATCGGGGATGATTATTTTTTTGTTTTTCGGATCCTGTAAAGAGTTGTTTTTGATGTACTCCCAAAGTTTCTTTGTTGCGTCAGTTCTGGAAATAGGTTGAGAGCCTATAATAGCTGCTAGTGCTTCAGAAGGAATGAAAAGAGACGCTAATTTTGTTGATTTCTTTGTTTTTGATGTTCTACTTAATTGTTTTTTCCCTGTTTTTTTCCCAGCGGCTTTTTTTGTCTTAACTTTTTCGTAAGCGGTCTTGGGCCTGTCGACATATTTTTCCATGATTTCGTCGACAGAATTTCCAATAACATCGCAAGATGGAAACTCGGAGCAAGAGTAGAAGAATTTATTAAATCTAGACTTTTTGCGCAGAATTTTTCCTGAACAACCCCTGGCTGGGCAGGGGACGGGGTCAAATTCTGGTGTGGATGCTTCGCCTTTTTTCAGTAAAGTGACAGTCCCTCGACATTTTGGATATTTTTCACAGCCAAGAAACGCGCCAAATTTCCCATGCCTGATTTTCATCGGACCTTGGCAGATAGGGCACGGACCATCCCAAGGGTTGTCTTGACTATAATCATCTTTGTTGAAAGACATCTCTTCTTCTGAGACTTTGTACTCACACTCCGGATACGACGAACATCCGAAAAAGTAATGATTCTTTGCCCATATTTTGGTCAGAGTGCTTTTCTTGCACGAAGGACAGGGGATATCTGTAGGAACACGGGGTATAGTGGCTTCTTTTTCTGCACTGGTAACTTCTGGAAGAAAGTGATCCCAAAATTCCCTGATAAGAGCTTTCCACGGCTTTTTGTTGTCGGCGATAAGTTCAAGCTCATCTTCCATACGGGCAGTAAATCCGACATTCATAATTTGTGGAAAATTTGTTTCCAGAAAAGCAGAGATCACTTTACCTAACTCTGTGGGTTTTAATCTGGAATTTTCTTTGACAGTGTACTCTCTTCGTTGGATTTTATCCATGATTGCAGCGTACGTAGAAGGCCTGCCTATGCCAGATTTTTCCAGTTCTTTAACTAACGAAGCTTCAGTAAATCGCGGAAGGGGTTTTGTAAATGACTGTTCATGAAAAAGATCTAGCAAGTTTAGAGTTTGCCCGACTGACAGAGGAGGGAGAGGGCAAAGATCTTTGTCTTCTGCTGAATCGTCATCTTCCTTTTCCTGGTACACGGCTAGGAAACCATTAAATTTCAGTACGGACCCAGAAGCTTTCAAATCAACCTGAGAATCCGTTTGGATGCGTACGGAGAGAGTGTCGTAGACGGATGGTTGCATCTGAGAAGCAACAAACCGTTTCCAAATCAGTTCATACAGATTTAGCTGATCTTTTGTCAGGTAGTTTGATAGGGCTTCTGGAGTTAGGGAGACATCGGTAGGACGGATAGCTTCGTGAGCGTCCTGAGTCATTTTTTTTGTTGAGTATCCATTAGGGGTGTTTGGTAGATACTCATTTCCATAAGTATTTTTGATAAAAGTTCTGGCTGCTTCGATAGCTTCTGGAGCTGAGCGTACAGAATCTGTTCTCATGTAGGTGATTAATCCTGTTGCTTCTCCTTCTCTAATTTCTACGCCTTCGTACAAAGTTTGGGCAATATTCATTGTTCTTGAAGCAGAAAAGCGAAAATGCCTACTAGCCTCTTGTTGTAAAGTGGAAGTTGTAAAAGGGGGCATAGGGTTTCGTTTTTTTTCTTTTGCTTCTACTTTGGAGACAGTATAGACGGCATTTTTGAGCCTTTCAATAACAGCTTCGGCTTTCTCCCGGGTATCTATGAGTAGGTAATCAGTTTCTTGTTTGTTTTCTGGGGGCTCTTTTTCCCACCGTTTCCCATCAACAGCATGGAGAGAGGCTGAGAAAGATTTTTGACTTTTTGGATCTTGGAGGTCTGCAGAAATATTCCAAAATTCTTTAGGAATGAACGTTTCTATAGCGTGCTCTCTATCCACGACTAGTTTGAGAGCGACGGATTGAACTCTTCCCGCAGATATTCCTGAGCGTTGTTGTAATTTTCGGCTGAGAATAGGAGAAATTTTATATCCGACAATACGGTCAAGAAGCCTGCGGGCTTGTTGGGCATTCACTAGGGCCATGTCGATTTGTCTAGGAGTTTGCAGAGCCGCAGTTACTGCGGATTTTGTTATTGCGTTGAACGAGACTCTGTGAACCTGGGTTGTTTTGGGAAGATATTTAGCAATATGCCAAGCGATAGCTTCTCCTTCCCTGTCGGGATCTGGAGAAAGATAAACGGCTTCGCATGAAGATGCCATTTTTTGGATATTGCGAATGACATCTTTTTTGTCTGGTAGAATTTCGTAATGAGGTTCAAAATCTTTTTCTATGTCTATACCAAACTCTTTACTAGGTAAATCCGCAACATGTCCGATGGAAGAAGCAAAAACGAAGTTCTTACCTAAAAACTTTTGTAAAGTTTTAATTTTGGCTGGGGACTCAACAATAATTAGGGATTTTTTCATATAAGCATTCCAAATCCAAAATTCCTTGTTCTTAAGAGAAAACATTTTTCCTTAAAGAGGAGTAAGAACTCAGGAACATCGACAATCCGAAGGTAGTTCCAATCTTTTGGCTAACGTTTTTCTGTTAACCGTAATTATTTATTTTAACAACGAAAATTATAGAGAACATGGTTCAAAATACTTTATAACGGATTTAGAGAAAAGCATATCTTTTACGAAGAGCTTTTTAATATGAGAGATATACCGTTTGCAGCTAGTTTTAAAACCGAGGAAGAAGAGATTTCTCAGGATCTAATCTCCTTAAATCGAGAAGGTTTTCTGGTAGGTCCCAATGAGGAACGTCCAGCTTTCTTTGCTCGAGTGGACCGAGACAAAGAGAAGGGGGGATATACCTTTCCTGAAGAATTATCCCGTATTTTTGATATTAGACCTTGTCATTTGGAAGTCATTTACTCTAATGAAGGTATTGGAGGGTGGGAAGGGGGCTGTACCTGGATAGAAAGTAGCGGAGTAACTATTCAACTGCGGAAAAGGTTTCTAAAATCTTCCAAGTTATTTTTTCTCTATTCCAAGGAGGAAATCTTGATGCATGAAGCAGTTCATGCCGTAAGAATGAAGTTTCACGAACCTCTATTTGAAGAAATCCTTGCGTATAGAACTTCTCGTGGATTTCGGAGATATGTAGGACCAATTTTTCGTCATCCAGGAGAGGGTTACTGGACAATTTTTGGCGCTCTTATTGGATTAGGTGTGAGTTCGTACGATTTAACTTATGGGGTAATAGTATCCTGTTCTGTTCCTGCATATTTTTTAGGTCGGTTATTTTTTTATCTAAGGATTTTTGCAAAGGCACAGAAAAAAGTCCGGAAGCTTTTAGGCGTTCCTCCTCTTTGGGTTCTTTTGCGATTAACAGATGCAGAGATAAAGTTTGTTGCTTCTCAACCTTTGAGAATGATTGAAGAGTACGCTAGAGCGATGAAAATCAAAAATCTTCGTTGGCGACAGATATATGCTTCTTATTTCATGTAAAGCTGTTTTACATTTTAGATTCTGAGATTAGGCTTTGTTTTCTTTTGTTTGCAGGTAAAATTTGCAGGATTTTTCTGTATTTACTGACCGTTCTTCTAGCGCAAACTATACCCATTTTTAGTAGATGTTCTGAAATAGCTTCGTCTGATAGAGGAATAATTTCTTTAGATACAACCTCTCTAATAGCATCTTTTGCTTTTTCCGAGTTGATAGAATTATTTTGTAGTGTTTGTAATTGATTTTTGCTCGAGGGGAAAAGTTGTTTAAGAGGAATAATTCCTATAGGGCAAGACACGCTCTTGTTCTCTATGGCGCGAAAAATTGTAGATACGTGATATCCAAGATCTTCAGCGATATCTTTAGGTGAACATGGTCTGGGATAAGTTTCCTTGCCTAGAAGAAATAGTTCTTGTATTGGAAGTACTTTTTGAATGAGAGCGATCAGTGTTTGTTCTCGTTTCTTTATGGATTTTAGAAGATGCTTCGCTGCCATTACCTCTTTTGACCAACTACCAAAGGTAGTTTCTTGAAATAGTTTGAGAATTTCCATATCTAGCTTTAGCTCAGGGATACCTTTCTTATTGACGTTTATCAACCATTGTCCTTCATGCTCTCGTAAATAAACATCAGGCAATGGCGGTCTTAGAGGAGATCTAGGTTTCTCTAGATCAGAAAACGGAACCCAAGAAATTTTTCGGAAAGCTTTTCTCAAGGAGCAGGAGAATTCCTCAATGGACACGGAAAGTTTTTTTGCAATTTTCACAAAGTCACATGCAATCAGCAAGGAATAATAATCGTTGACAGCTTGATACACTAGAGGAAAATCAAGTAATTTTAATTGCAGTAACCAATGTTCTTTTAAGTCAAAGGAAGCTACACCTACAGGAGAAAATTTCTTTACTCGATCTAAAACATGTTGAACAGTTTCTTCTGGGTAATCTGTGAGAATGGATAATTCTTTCACGGAGGTAGTAAGAAATCCATGTTCATCAAGACTACCTATAATAAATTCAGCTATAGAACGTTCTGCTAGAGAAGAAAAAGTAGCTTCAATTTGGCGGTTCAAAAGAGATATAGGGGAATTTTCTTCTGAGAATCCAAGAATAAATTCAGAAGCGAAAGAAGATTTTTCAGAGGAGATACCGATAGCTTCAGTTGAATCTAAAGAAGATAAATCAAATATGGGATTTGCGATTACCTGCTGTATAACCAGCTGAGTAAGTTCATCGATAGGAGCTTCTAAGATTTTCAAGCTCTGCTGTAACTCTTGAGAGAGGGTACACGTTGCAGAAACTTGTAAATCTTGGTGTAACATAATCAGCGCATGTGCACTAGGTAATCCATAGGAATCTCTCGGAGAAATCTACTAGGTTTCATTACTCGTATAGATCCCCAAAGGAATCGAGTTTGTGCTGCTGTGAGGTAGAGTAAATCCTGAGCCCTTGTAATTCCTACGTAACATAGCCGTCGTTCTTCTTCAAGATTTTCGTAATTACCTTTAGAGTTTGCGTGAGGGAAAAGATTTTCCTCGAGTCCTACTAAGAAAGCAATCTTGAATTCTAATCCCTTGCCGTTATGAATTGTCATTAAATTTAAACAATCCCCTGTTTGGTTAACTTCGTCGGTGGAGCTTTTTAAAGCTAGATCATCAAGAAATGCCTCTAATCCTCCCGAAGGGTTTTGTACCTCCCATTCATAGGTTTTGGAGATAAGTTCTTCTATGTTGCTTTTTCTATCTTCAAAAGTATCAGGATCATCTCTTAGGACGTCGAAATATTTCGAAAGTCGAACTGTTTCAACTAGCAATTCATGTAACGCGAGCTTGTTAAGACGTTCTCGAAGGGAATCTATAAGGGCAACAAATGCCTGTAATCCTTCTTTTTGTTTTTTCCCCAGTTTGAGAGATTTTTCCGTCAAAACCTTTTTACAAGCAGACAGAACAGGGAGATTTTCTCTGGAAGAAAACTCTATGATATTAGAGACCGATGAAGGACCCAAACCTCTTTTGGGTAAGTTAATAGTTCTTTCAAAAGCGACGTAATCTCTGTCCGAAGTAATCAAACGTAAGAAAGCAACGATATCATTGATTTCTTTCCTCTTATAGAAGGAAATTCCTCCAATGATCTCGTACGGGATACGTCTGCGTAATAGAGCATCTTCAAAAGTTCTAGACTGAAAGTTCGTCCGATAGAAGATACAGAAATTCCTAAGGGAGATGCCATAATTTTTGTGTAGACTCCAAATTTCGTCTGCAACAAAATCTGCTTCTTCCTTATCCGTTTTTCCTATGAATAAGCGAATTTTTTCTCCGGGACCTTTTACGCTGCGGAGAATTTTTTTAAATCTGGATTCGTTGTGTGCTATCAAAGCGTTGGCAGCTTCTAATATGTTTCCATGGCTTCGGTAATTATCTTCTAGGCGTACAATCAAAGCTTCTGGATAATCTTTTTCGAAGTTGAGAATATTATGAATGTTGGCGCCTCTCCACGAATATATAGACTGGTCAGGGTCCCCCACAGCAAAAATATTATGGTGTTTTTTTGCTATGGCTCCAGCAATAACGTATTGGGCGTGGTTTGTATCTTGATACTCATCGATCAACAAAGCATCCCACAGATGTTGATATTCTTCTAATGTTTCTGAGGATTCTTGAAACAATCGAACAGGCAAAAGTAACAAATCGTCGAAGTCTAGTGCATTGGCTTCTAATAATTTTTTTTGATAGTTCTGATATATGGGAATGATAGGCTCTTCGTACTCCCTAGGGTCAATGTCCTCAGGGCAGAGGAGAGAATTTTTTGCTCGCGAAATGTAGTACTGAACTGTGCCGGAAAGATTTTTTTTCAGATTAAGTTCTTGCAGGCATTGTTTAATCAATTTTTCTGAGTCGCTTTGATCGTAAATAATGAAATTGGGACTTCTACCAAGTTTGTGAATAGACCGCCTAAGGATGTACACGCCGAGACTGTGGAAAGTGCAAATCATAGGGCGTTGCTCAATGGAGAGATCCTGAGACATCATGTGAAGAACCCTTTCATCGAGCTCTTTGGCTGCTTTGTTGGTAAAGGTCATCACGAGAATTTTGTTAGGAGAGATTCCTTCTCGGACAAGCCTGAGGATCCTATAGCTTACAACACGCGTCTTTCCTGCTCCAGCTCCCGCAAGAACAAGGACTGGACAGAATGGAGCTGTTGCCGCAGCATACTGCGCTTCGTTTAACTCTGAAAATAACAAGGTCACGAGAAGGCTCCTTTTTTGCTTGTTTTCTCACCGTTTGCTAAAGAATTTATAGAGATGAAATCTGGTGGCAGAGTATTATATCTCACAGTTTAAGAAAATGGTATTTTTGTGAATGTCGTCTTAGACTTCGATAAGCTGGATTATTCTTGGCAAGAGAGGCTGGAGGTCGTCCGTGGTTCTCCAACAGTTAGGAGATTAGATGATTTTCTTGCTTCGGAATATGAAAATCGGCAGGTTTTCCCGAAACGGGAGGATATCTTTAGCGCTTTGTCTTTAACACCTTTTGATAAAGTCCAGGTTGTTATTCTAGGACAGGATCCTTATCACGGGGAGGGGCAGGCGCATGGGCTTTCGTTCAGTGTCCCGGATGGGGTTCCACTACCTGCATCTTTGGTCAATATATTCCGTGAGCTAGAGGCGGATATAGGTGTTGTGAATACCAAAGGTTGCCTGCAATCGTGGGCTACTCAGGGTGTCTTGTTGTTAAATTCTGTTCTTACAGTAAGGAAAGGATTACCTCGGTCTCATGCAGGTAAGGGATGGGAGGTCGTAACGGATGCTATCATTTCTGAGTTAGTGAACAGAGAAGACAGATTAATTTTCGTCTTGTGGGGGAGTGATGCTAGGAAAAAATGTAACATTTTGTTCCAAGCTCCACAACGTCATGCGATCTTGTGTGCTCCTCATCCTTCGCCGCTTTCCGCTTATCGAGGATTTTTTGGTTCTTCTCCCTTTTCAAAAATTAACTATCTGCTTAGAAAGCAAAATAAACCAATGATTAATTGGAAGCTTCCATGAGCGAAAACATCTGTTTGATTAAACTAGGGCAAATAAAGAAGGTAGTCTCTCGCCCTGCGGCTAGCTTAGAAATGACCGCTCTAGCTGAAGGGGTTAGGAAGAGCGAAGGAGTGGCCTCTTCAGAGAAAATACAAAATGACTTCGTAAGGGTAGAGAACATTCTTTCCGAAATGAGGGATCTTCGCCTAGAGGTTGAGCAGTCTTTGCAAAAAAGCTTACTCCCTCAGTGTTAAAGTTTCTTGCGAGAGAGTAGACAAAACTTCAGATAGCTTTTTCAGAGCTTTCGCCCTGTGAGAGACCCTATTCTTCAAGTCTTCTGTTAATTCCGCGAAAGTTAGATTGTAATCGTACTTGAAAAATAAAGGGTCGTAACCAAATCCACCGGAACCCCTCTCCGCATCGGCAATATACCCTTCACAACAACCTTGAGCTTTATGCACCTCCCCCGTTGGAGAATACAAAACCACGCTACACTCGAAATATGCAGACCGAGCGACAGGCCCAGAAAGATGAGTCATTTGACGAAGTAATTTTTGCCGATTATCTTTATCAGAAGAATTGGGCCCAGCAAAATCACTGGAATTCTTTCCTGGCAAACCATCCAAAGCAGGAACAATTAAGAACGACGTCTCTGCTATGGCCCACATCCTTAGCGTCGAAGAGGCTTGTTGTGCTTTTTTAAAGGCAACTTCTTCAGGAATATCCCCTTTCACAGGCTCTAGTCGGTAGGAAGGAAAATCCAGCAAAGAAAAAACGTCAAAGTCACCCACACTCTTTAGGAAGGCTTTTGTGGCGCGAATCTTGTAACCGTTAGTACTGACAATAACAATATCCATGAGGGCACCTTCAGAAAGAGATAACAAGCGCTCCAAGACGGCCGGAGAGGAGCGTCCCTGTCCTGAGGATATCATCAGTAAGATTAAAGAACAACCATCCAGAAATGCTTTTCAAGGCTTATTTTGCTTTAAAACTTTTTCACAGCTAGTATGGGCCTATGAGGAAGTTTTGTTTTGTCATAGTACTAGTTTACTCAAATATCCTATTTCCGCTGTTTTCCTCAGTGGTTGAGGTGGGCTTAGATCGTGTTTTCTCCGAGGATAAGTATCGAAAGATGCTTCAGGGGAAAAGAATCGGTTTGATCTCTCATCATGCAGCAATTAATCGGGAACGCAAGGACGCTCTCAAAGTATTTGAAGAGCAGGGAACATGTACTGTTAAAGTGCTAATGTCTCCAGAGCACGGTTTTTATGGAGCTTTTTTTGCTGAAACACTTGGGAAAGATCAGAGCGAGACAATAAAAAAATACAAACATATCTCTCTGTATGGAAAGTCGGAAATTCCTTCTTCCATTGTGGACTTATGTGATGTTTTGGTTTTTGATGTCCAAGACATCGGAGTGCGCTCATATTCTTTTATTCAGGTGCTTCTTAAGGCTGTACGAGCTTCTGAGAAGTATAAAATCCCATTGATAATTTTAGATAGACCAAACCCTTTAGGGGGTAACCTTGTTGATGGGCCTTTACCGACAAAAGGATTTGTTCCTGACGTTCCTTATTGCCATGGAATGACCTCTGGCGAATTAGCAAAATTTTTTCAATCGAAGTATTCTCCAGAAAGTAACGTAATAGTCGTCCCCATGGTGGGATGGCATCGATCAATGACTTTTCGTGATACTGGACTATTGTGGATTCCAACCAGCCCGCAAATTCCGGAAGATCGATCACCATTTTTTTATGCAACAACAGGTATTTTGGGACATTTATCTCTAACAAGTATAGGTGTAGGTTACACCTTGCCCTTTCAAGTGGTAGGTGCTCCTTGGATAGAAGAAGAAGTTTTTGCTAAGACATTAAATTCCCAGAATCTTCCAGGAGTATTTTTTTTCCCCTACCAGTATGAACCTTTTTTTGGAAAATTTAAAATGGAACTCTGCAAAGGAATTTTTCTAGTAATTACTGATTCAGAGAAGTTTCTGCCTTTGGAAACACAGTTTACCATACTAGGTGTCTTGAAAAGACTTTATCCAAAAAAATTTGTCGAAGCTATAGAAATTTTTAATCAGATTCCTTACCGAAAGACAGCTTTATCGAACCTTTTGGGAAGGGAGGATGTTTTCGAAATTTTGGAAAGGGAGACCTATATAATGTGGCCTTTGAGAAAGTTAAGTGCTTCAGGGAAAAAGCAATTTTTAGTTATGCGAGAACCATTTTTGCTTCCTGAATATGTAAATTAGCATTAACCCTAACAAGGTGCTAAAAGTCGGTCTGAATCGTTTGACAGGAATGTTTTTTGTTTTTAAGATGTCCGATTTTGTTGCTTTTTAGGGCTCAGAATGGCCCTAGCGCTAGTTAGTGAATCATCTCTGGGGAAAGAGGAGTCTTGCTAATGTAGTGTTGAGTTTCTTTTCGAGGAATTGAGTAGTAGGGAATTATCAATGACTAAGGTTTTTAATGATCGATTTGAAGGATTGAAAGCTATTTCCAAGGGTGTGTTTGCTTTAGCTAAGGCAGTGTCCGCTACTCTGGGACCCAAAGGGAGAAATGTTATTTTGAAGAAGCAATCTTCTGGTCCTGTTTCGACAAAAGATGGGGCTACAGTTACCAAAGAGGTGGAACTGGAAGATCCTTTTGAGAATATGGGAGTCAAGTTAATTCGAGAGGCTTCGATCAAGACTGCCGAGGAAGTAGGAGATGGTTCTTCAACTTCTGTTGTTCTTGCGGCTAAAATTTTTCAGGAGGGTATGAAGGGAGTGGCTTCAGGAATGGATGTTAGGAAAATAGTTCAGGGAATATCTCTAGGCGCTAGAAAATTGGATGAAGCTTTGAAAGAGATGGCTACGCCTGTAAAGAGAGATGAAGAGATATTGCAGATAGCTACGGTGTCTGCTAGTAATGATGCTGCTATCGGAGGCATAATTGCTGAGGCCATGAAAAAAGTCGGCAATGATGGTATGATTACGATTGCCGAAGGTAAAGGTGTGGATACAGTTCTGGAAGTCGTAGAAGGTATGAGCTTTGATCAAGGATACGCTTCTCCCTACTTCGTGACATCACCGGAAACTATGACTGTAGAACTAGAATATGCGTACGTGGGGATTTTAGATTACAAGTTGTCTTCGGTCAGCAAGCCTCTAATTTCTTTTTTAGAAAAAGTAGTTGCAGAAAACAAGGCTCCCCTTGTTTTAATTGCTGAAGACTTTGATGATCAAGTGTTAACTACTTTAGTAGTAAATAAACTAAAGGGAGGGTTTCCCGTCTGCGCTGTCAAAGCTCCAAGTTTTGGAGATCGAAGAAAAGCTATCCTTTCAGATATAGCGCTGTTGTCTGGAGCTACTGTTGTTTCTAATGAGGTGGGATTGTCTCTGGAAAGTGTAGGAACAGAAGTTCTTGGCAAGGTGAAGAAGATTTCTGTGGCTAAAGATAAAACAGTAATTATCGGTGGGTTTGGATCTTCTGAACTTGTTGAGGAGAGAGTGCGTCTGTTGAGAGGGGAAATAAAGGCTTGCGAATCCGGTTATGAGAAAACGTTCCTGGAAGAACGCTTGGCAAAACTAAGCGGAGGAGTCGCTGTGATAAAGTTGGGAGCTGTTACTGAAGCCGAGTTAAAAGAGAAGAAATATCGCGTGGAAGACGCTTTGTATGCGACCAAGGCCGCTGTCTCTGAAGGTATAGTGCCTGGTGGGGGAGTAGCTCTGGCAAAATGTTCTCTTGTGCTGGAAAATATGCAGGGCAAGGATTCTGATGAAAATTTTGGTTTGGCTGCGGTTCACAAAGCCTCCAGGACTCCTTTACTGACAATAGCTTCTAACTGTGGCCGAGAAGGAGAAGTTATTCTAGAGCAAGTATTGAACCAAAAAGACAAAAATTTTGGGTATAATGGACTAACAGATTCCATTGAAGATTTGGTAACTTCTGGGGTTCTAGATCCTGTTTTGGTGACCCGTTCAGCGTTAAAAAATGCTGTTTCTATGGCATCGATGTTGTTGTCAAGCGCATATTTTATTGCGGATAAACCTTCAAAGAAAAAGTCATCAGGTTCAGATTTTTCGGGAAGCGATGGATTTCCAGGGATGTAATCAGTCAGATTGTTGATCATGTTGATTATTAGAGAGTTGTTTTATTCAGGCCTGTTTGAAACAACTTGATCATTTTTCGATTTCTTGGTTACACTGCTCTGTGCAAAACGTGCACTGGTAGCTCAGTTGGATAGAGTACCTGGCTACGAACCAGGCGGTCAGAGGTTCGAATCCTCTCCAGTGCGTAAATATAGGAGGTATAGAATGAGGTCTTTAGTAGGAAGCCAAGCCCCTTCTTTTGTTGCTAGGGCTGTTGTTGATGGAGAAGTGGAGACTATATCTCTAGAGTCCTATAGAGGGAGGAATGTCGTCCTTTTCTTTTACCCTAAAGATTTTACTTTTGTTTGTCCGACAGAGTTACATGCTTTTCAAGATGCTTTATCTGATTTTGAAAAAAGAGATGCCATTGTTTTAGGATGTTCTGTTGACGACGAAGAAACACATAAACGCTGGTTAGACACTCCCAAAAAGGAGGGGGGCGTGGCCGGGATTTCTTATCCTTTGATATCTGATGTCAGTAGGGAAATTTCACAAAAATATGGAGTTTTGCATCCTGAGGAGAATTTGTCTTTTCGAGGACTTTTTCTAATAGATAAGATAGGGATAATTCGTCATGCTGTTATTAATGACCTTCCCCTGGGTCGTTCTGTTGAAGAAGAACTTCGTGTTTTAGATGCTTTACTTTTCTTCGAAAGGAACGGAATGGTTTGCCCAGCAAATTGGAAGCAAGGTAGCAGAGCCATGGTTCCTAATGAGGAAGGACTTAAGGAGTATTTTAGTACCATCGATTAGAAGGTAAATAAATCGTAGAGGTCCTTTTCCGAAAATAAGAGTAGACTGTTGTATTTCCTACATGCTGAACACAGGGCCTCTATGATGTTGTTATCGCCGACCCCGGGTAGGGCTATGGCGATGATGTTTTTTATGGAATTTTGAGTGTTAAGAAAGTGTATTCCGTAGAAATAATTTTCTATAGAGTATCCTTCTTCCTTTACTCGAAAGTAGACGACGCTGTAATTATACATCAGTGTCTTAATAGCCAAAGAGATCCCGCAACTATTGGAATGTCCCAGGTGGGTACAAAGATCCATGGGTGAGTGGCACAGATACGCAGCATCAAAGCAGCCCTTTTCTGCTTCGCCAAACAACGCTACAGTTGGTCGCATTTTGGAATTTAGTTGGTGATTTTCCCTTGATTTTGGATCTTACAAGAGCGTTTTATTATTAGCCATCGAATAATAGTTTATTGTAGAAAAGTTATTTGTCTTTTTTTTCTGAAGTTAAACAAAGTCTTTGACCAGCATAGATATCATCGGAATTAAGTTTATTAATTTTTTTTAACTCTTTAGGGGAAATTTGAAATTTTTTAGATATGGTCCAAAGACTATCACCCTTTTGAACCGTATAAAACCTTTTAGAACTTTCGCAAATAATCTCGGGATACTCTCCAGGCGTTGAGCCATCTATCAGCGAGGCCAAGGAGCGTCGGAGGAGTTTCATGTCTTTCAGTAAAAGCTCATGATTATCTCCCAAGGCCTTAAGCTTGTCGTATAGACAGGTCTGAGTCTCTTTTAGAGAGGAAGCTAAAGCTGTTACAGTTGCTTTTAGTTTCTTTTGTTCCGCCTCTAGACAAGTAATTTTAGGCTGCAAAGAATTTTTGTCTTTTAGCAATGATGAAGAAATTTTTGCCTCTAAATCGTCCAAACGATCTGAAAGCAGAGAGAGCTCTGCCTCATGGTGCGAAAACTTAAGCTCCAACTCTTCCAGTTCAGCTTCTAGCAACTGAGAGATAGGGACTTTCTTAGATTCTTTAGCTGCAACGATTTCTAAAGATCCTGTTAAAATACAAATTATGGCAACTCTTAAGAATTTTTTAGCCCGCATGAATCTTGAACTCCGTGCGACGATTTTGTTGCCAGGCAAGCTCATTATGTCCGGGATGAACGGGATGTTCTTTTCCGTAAGAGACAGTTAAAAGACGATTGGAGGATATCCCTTGTTTGATAAGATATTCTTTCACTGAATTAGCTCTTCGAGATCCCAATGATAAATTGTAAGCCGCCGCACCGCGCTCATCGGTGTGCCCCTCTATAAACAAGGTAGTCTTTGAGTTTTTCTTTAAGTATTGAACCAAACTTTGCAGGATAGCTAAGTTATTCTCCCCCTTTATAGTGTAACTATCTGTAGCAAAGGTAATGTTTCTGAAAGAGTTGGTAGCTTTAGGGGCTTGTTTATAAAGTTGTTCCTCTTTGACATCGTAATCACCAACTTTGCCTTGGGCAAGATCCTCTTCCTCGTAAAAAGGAACAAAAGCAAATTGAGAACGATGCCCCTTTCGTGGAATCCCATGGCATCCCCCACAACAATTGTCCTGCCACGCAGGCATGCCGCAAGAGGATAGAAGAAGACTGGTAACTAGTAGGCTAAAGAATAGGTGGTATATTTTCATAATAATCTCTTTGGTTGACTCGCAAAGGCTCCCCAGGAGGGAAAGCGTTTTTCTCCTGGTCCTGAAGTAATTTTAGTTATTTTTTTAGTAAAAACGCTAAGCAAATAAATATCTGACTTATCCGAAGATCCGGAACTAAACACCAAGTGACGGTCATCTTTTGCCCATGAAGGATTTTCTTTATTTTCTGGAGAAAAGGTTAGTTGCAAATCTTCTTTCGTCGTTAAATCGTGTACAAATATTTGGCGTGTACCCTTGACTACCGCACAAAAAGCTACAAATTGTCCGTTATTAGACCAAGTTGGGCAACTACAGTTGCGGTAGCGTTTGGTGAGTAGATAAGGAGTGCTCAATTCTGGCTCTATAGGCATAACATAAATTCTTGGAGAGCCGTCTTTATTTGAAACAAATAATATCTTGGTACCGTCAGGACTGAAAGTCGGATTGCCTTGTGTGCCGAAAGAAGCATTCAGCAAAGGAAAAGGTTTCCCAAGAGCACCGGAAGTTAAGGAAAATGGTTGTAAAAAGATATCTGGATTTCCATTGATGTCTGAAACAAAAACAAGCTTATTTTTGTGACAAGAAATATCTGGCATCAACTGGTTGCCCCTCAGAGATACTACACGTTGTCCCTGAGATTTATC
The DNA here is from genome assembly GCF_902806995.1 of Chlamydiifrater volucris. NCBI lineage: Bacteria > Pseudomonadati > Chlamydiota > Chlamydiia > Chlamydiales > Chlamydiaceae > Chlamydiifrater > Chlamydiifrater volucris. The sequence goes on from NZ_LR777654.1 coordinate 1,142,079, forward strand.
GAAAGTATTGATAAAAATTTTGGGCACGCCTGTCTTATAAGAGACATATAAGTAGGGACAGGACTTTGAGGGAGAGCGAATAAATTTAGGGGTGACAGAAAGAGATTTCTCTTCTGTTTTTTGGGCTAAATTGGCTCCATCGTAATCGATAGTCCAAAGTTCTCCCTGTTTCAAGAGTTCTTCATTTTGTTGGCAAGTATTACTTAGGGTAAAGAGAATAACTCCAGAACAAATGCCCGGAATCCCTGTGAGAGCTTCATGGACGGCATCAGCAACGAGATGAACCTTCTTTCGATCTTCTCCGAGGACTCCAGAAAGTAACTGAGGAGGGAATGTGAAGTCTTCCTTCATTTTCCCAGAAAAAAAACAAGACACTGAAATTTCTGGGTAACGTATCCTCAATAAGACCTTCAAGGATGGATCAGAAGCATTATTTTTGGAAGCAACAGGAGCTAACCGATCCCCCGCAGCAAGATCTCTTTTAAAAATTTCAAACAACTGTTCTGAATAATTACGCTTATTATCAGCCTGTGTTTGGGAAACAGAAAAATCTAAAACTACATTTACAGGAACGGAACGAGCCTCTGTTCTTACCGAAACCTCTAACTCTTTAGCAAGAGAGGAGGAAAAAGGAAGAAGCTGCAGCAAACAGGTGACTATGAAGGACAAAAAACTTCTCATACACACTGGATAGCAAAAAGTCCCAGAATAATCAAGGCTCTCCCACGAGTTTAATGTGGAAAGAGATATTTTTCGAGTTTTTGTGTTTTTTTACAAAATCTTCGAAAGAAATTTTGTGAATTTTTGATAAAACATACTGCTTGTTAAGTTCTGTTTCTGATTCGTATATAAGGCAGTTTAACAACTCTCCCGTGGGGGAGATAGAAAGTTGCATGCGTAATATTCCTGGTAAGGGTAAAACCAGGTGTTTACGTAAAAGCTGAGTCAAGTTTTCTGGGTTTAATCCTACAGAATTTTCTGCATCATCTCCGGTGGAAACAAAAACAGCTGTTTTCCTCAGTACGGGATCATGTAAACGTTTGTTATCTGCTTCCAAACGTTTAGTCATCTCGTTAGCCATCTTTGCTAATTCGCGGAGTTTTTCGTTTCGGTAGTTATCTGCAGTATTTTGTTTCTGCTGAGATGGGGCATCGGTTTTTGTGTTAAGAATAACTTTTGTCGGAGGAGAAGGAAGTTTTTCTTTAAATGTTTTTTGCTCTCTTGAGGTCTCTGAAGGGAGTTTCTGTGGTGACTGTTTAGAGGGTAGAGTTTTCTCAGAAATTTCTTTGGGAGTAAGTGTTTGTGAAGAGAGGAGAGAGGATTGCACAGTGGAAGAATATTCTCGGGCCTCAAGGCTTTTTGATGAGGATATTCCTTCCTGTGGGCGAGAGCTTGGTATGGCAGTTGGGGAAAGAAGAGGTGTTGATGAGTTCCCGACTCGTTGCTCTGACGATAACAAAGATGTTTCTACGAAAGTTTCCACAAAATGTTCTCGTAACTTTATGAGAGGCCGTTTGGAGGGAGCAATGTCTAAAGATAATAGCGAAATACAAACAACATGAAGGCTTAAAGAAAAAAATGCTTTGCCAAAGGGAAAGTTTTTATTCACGAACTCCTCAAAGCTACGTGGAGATCTTTAAATCCAACTGTTTCCACTTGGTCCTTTACTCTTCTGTAAGTTCCAAAAGAGGCTTTTTCATCATGCAAGAGGAGAGGAATAGCGCTAGGAAATTGTTGCTTTAAAGCTTTTAATTTTGCTGACAAGGAAGACAGATCTATTTCTTGATCGTTTACAGTGACTGTATTGTTGGCAAAAACTCGAAGGACTATTTCTGGTGATTTTTGTTCAGGAGAAGATGTATTTTTTGTTAATGAAGGGCAGAGGGTCACAGAATCCAAGCGAATAAAAGGGACAGAAACCATAAATGTCATGAGAATGACAAAAACAACATCTATTAGTGGAGTGAGATTCACAGAAGGCTCGTCTTCCTCCTTGGAAGTAAATAGGAATCGTTTCATACGAAAACCTTAAAGAGTATTTTGCCTGTACTTCACAGAGATAGCATTTAGAAGCAGGTAGGCAGTTTGTTCAATCTCAAAAGTTAGGGCATTTTCCTGCGCTTTTAAGTAGTTGTAGGTGATCAAAGAAGGAGCGGCTACTAACAAACCTGCTACTGTTGTACCTAAAGCCGTTGCTATCCCTGCCATTAGTGTTTCTCCGTTTGAGGTTCCCATCCCAGAAAAAGCCTCTAAGATTCCCCATACGGTCCCCAGAAGCCCAAGAAAAGGAGCCACGCTAATAGCAGTTGCTGGAATAAAATTATTTCTCCCTAGTAAGGAACGATATTTAGGCATGACTACGCCGAAGAGGTTTTCCAAAGATAGAATATCTTCGCTAGAAAGAACAGGACCTTTGTCAGGAGAAGCTGCTCGGTTTTTATCCAGTAATTCAAGCGTTCCTCTCTTTAGAGTGTAGTACAAGTCGGCGAAGGGGCTGATCTCCGGATGAATATCCAGAGAGAGAGGAGTATTGCGGTTTTTTATTAGAAATTCTTTAAGGTTTCTGCCTGACTTACGAAAATTTTGTTGGACAGTGATCTTTTGCTGCAAAATTATCCACGTGAAGACGGAGATTAGTAGTAGTAATAAAAATATTGCTTTTCCGAAGAAGCCAGCCTCTTTATAAGCATAAAAAACGGGATTTTGGGCCAAAAGTATCATGGGATCGAAATTCGGTGTTCTTTTTAAGTTAGCTGTAGTAGATAGAAAGAATTTAAACTCTCGACGATGATCCTAGCAGATTTTTATTATAGATCCAAGATTGTTTTGTTAAAAATTTTTAACAAATTAAATCTAAGGGTGGCTTTTATTATAAAATGAAATAATAATATATGGTTTTCACGTTATTTAGATAGTAAATTATGTCCAAAATAAAATCTTATCTAGCAACATTTTGGGGTCTTCTTCTTGTCTTTGCCCCTACAGTTTCTCAGGGAAAAGAATTTTTTGCCGAAACGAATTCGTCGAAGGCTACTCTTATTTCTGAGTCCGCGCATATTTCTGAAGGGCAAGCTTTTCATTTAGCTGTTAAGTTGAAAGTCCCCGAAGGTGGGCACATATATTGGAAAAATCCTGGGGAAATTGGGCAACCTCTGGAAATATCCTGGGAGATTCCTCAAGAGTTTCGTATTTCCGAAGAGTTTTGGCCTTGCCCAGAAATTTTTAAGGAAGCAGATATAACGAGTTATGGATACACGGGGTCTGTTTTAGTTATAGCGAAAATTATTCCCGCAGAAAGGTTAGTGGAGGGTAAGCATTATATTTTTAAAGCTAAGGCAAACTGGTTGGCTTGTGCCAGTAGCTGCGAGCCAGAAGCGGCAGAAATGAAGTTGTCTCTGCAAGCAAGTTCTTTGGCTCCTAAACTTAACAATGACAGCGCGGCAGATTTTGCCCAAACGCTCCTATCCCTACCTCGAATTATAGATAGAGAAAAGGAGTCTCTTGTAGCTATCAGAGAGGAGGAGAAAATTACTATCTCCTTACAAAGTTCTATAGCAGCCAAGATTTGTGGTGCTGAATTTATCCCAGAGACTAGAGACCAAGCCGTTGATTATTCTAGTGAGCAATTATTCTCTTCTAAAGACGGAGAAAAATTTACTCTAGTGGTAAAAACAACACCAGGTTCAGAGCAAGTTTCTTTTGTTAAAGGAATCCTGCTATTGAAGGATGAGGGGGGGAATGTTGCTCAAGCCCTGGCTGTAAACACAAATTTTGATGAAAAAATGCCCGGACTTGTGGAAGTTTCAGACTTAATTTCGTCGTCCTTCTTACTCATTCTAGCTTCTGCATTCCTAGGAGGATTACTATTAAACATTATGCCTTGTGTTTTGCCTTTGATTACTCTTAAGGTGTACAGTTTAGTAAAATCCTCTGGTGAACATAATTGTTCTGTGGTGAAAAATAGCTTAGCCTTTGTTTGTGGTGTTATCGGATGTTTTTGGGCTTTGGGCGCAGCAGCGGCTCTACTTAAGTTGTTAGGCCATAACATAGGGTGGGGTTTTCAGCTGCAAGATCCGACATTCTTAATGATTCTTATTTTGTCGATGTTTTTATTTTCTCTAAGTTCCTTAGGCTTATTTGAATTGGGGGCGATTTTTGTTAACTTAGGTAGCCATTATGATTCTTCTAGAAAACGTTCCGGATGGGCAGGTTCTTTTTTCAACGGCGTTTTGGCTACGCTAATCACTACTCCTTGTACCGGCCCCTTTCTTGGTTCAGTGCTAGGATTGGTAATGTCTCTGCCGATTGTCAAACAAATAAGTATTTTCACCAGTATGGGACTAGGAATGTCTTCGCCATATCTTGTGCTAGCTCTGTTTCCTAGACTGCTTGTTCTCCTGCCAAAACCTGGTGCTTGGATGGGAACATTTAAACAAATCACTGGGTTTTTGTTGATGGCTACCGTGGTTTGGTTGATTTGGATTTTTAGTGTGGAAACAAATGTTGAAGCTGTTAATCTTCTGTTAGTTGCTCTCCTGGTTGCTGCTTTTGCTGTGTGGATTTTGGGCCGATGGGGTTTGCCAATTACGCCCAGAAGGAAGAGATGCTTTGCTATTACTGTCTCAGTCGTGATATTGGGTTTTTCTTTGTTCTTAGGGGTGAAAGCTTCTTGGACTGAGAAAGATAGAACTGCCCCTTCCTTCCCTAACGCTGGGTGGGAAAAGTTTTCTAGAGAGAAAGTGGAAAAGTATCAAAGCCAGGGGCGAGGAGTTTTTGTTCATTTTACTGCTAAATGGTGTTTAACTTGCCAAGTGAACAAGCCAGTATTATATGCCCCAGAAGCCCAGCGCTTTTTCAAGAGTCGCAATATTGTAACCATGGAAGCCGATTGGACAAAAAAAGATTCTGCAGTTACTGAAGAATTAGCTCGATTGGGTAGAGCTAGCGTGCCTACTTACGCTTATTACCCTCCAGGGAGATATTCAAAGCCTATCCTTTTGCCTCAGAATTTATCTCAGAAAGTCATAGAGACAACCATAGACTCTGTGACCTAGTAGAAGATTTTTACTAGTTTTATTTACTAGGAACAGGTAGTTTGATGTCCTCTCGTCTTTCCGTTTTGTTTGGAGAGACGATACGAGTACCTGTCTAAGTCATAAGGTAACGGAAGGATTTTATGTCTCTCATAGATGCGCATCTTCATCTTGCAGATCAATCTTTCCAAGATGATATTTGGGAAGTTTTGCTACGAGCTGAAGCAGAAGGCGTGGGAACTCTGCTTAACGTTTCTACGACTCAACAAGAATTAAAAAATGCTTTCCGCTATGCGGAGGCTTCTCCAAACATAAGATTTCTTCATGCTGCAGGAACTCCCCCTCAAGATGCTTTAGGAGATATGGAAGAGGATTTTGCTTTTTTCACCAAAACAGCTCGGGAAGGAAGGTTATCTGCTATTGGGGAGATTGGGTTAGATTATGGCTTTGTTCACAATGAGCAAGAGAAAGTCCGTCAACAAGAGGTTTTTAAGAAATATTTGTCTTTGGCTCTAGAATGTGATCTCCCGCCAGTAATTCATTGTAGGAATGCCTTTGAGGATTTTTTTGCCATAATAGATACTACTTATAAGAATGGGCGACCTGGAATGTTACACTGTTTTACAGGATCTTCTGAGGAAGCTATGCAGCTAGTCGAAAGAGACTGGTACATTTCCATTAGTGGTATAGTCACTTTTAAGAATGCTGAGTCCTTGAGGGAAGTGTTACAAGCTTTGCCCTTAGAACTTCTTCTAATAGAAACGGATGCTCCCTATTTGGCTCCCGTGCCTTTTCGAGGGAAAAAAAATGAACCAGCTTTTATTCGGCATACTTTTGAAAAAATCTCTTCTTTGAAGGGAGTTTCTGTTTCAGAATTGGCAAACATAGTGAAGGCCAACATGTATCAGATGCTCTCTATCCATGAAAGAATTAGTGATTCTCAATAAGATAAGGAGATAACCTTCTTTAAGCTCGAGAATTCTTTGCCAGATTTTTCTTACAAATTTTTCCCTTTTCAGCTTATTTTGAAGAAATAAATTGAAACAGGAGCCTTTGATGTATGAAAAAAGCAAGAAACCTTGTGTAGCTGGTGGTCGGTTTTCTTTTTTCTTGCGAGTACTTCACTCTATTTCTGGGGTAGCATTCACATTCTTTCTGTGTGAACATCTTCTTACAAATTTTTTGGCGTCGTCCTTTGGAGGTAACGGGAAGTTTTTTGTAGCTCTTGTCAATAGATTTCACGCTATCCCAGGCTTAAAATTTATAGAGATTTTCTGTTTAGCTTTACCTTTCATGGTACATGCTATCATTGGGGTAGTCTATGCAATTAATGGACAGTTTAATACGCACAGTAAGTATGGAAATACTCCAAAGTGTAATTTTGCAAGAAATCATGCTTACGTGTGGCAACGCGTTACAGCTTGGGCACTTCTATTAGCAGTAGGATTTCATGTAGTACACATGAGATTTGTTTTATACCCGTCCAAGGTGGAATGGAGAGGAAAATTTTATTTCGCCGTGACATCTCTTGGGAAACAAGTTCTTCCAACGGTGGGGGAAACAGCAGAATATCAAGTGCTGGTCCAGAAAGAAAGACTGGCTTTCCCCGATGAGTTGGAGAAAAATCTGGCTAATGAGAAAGTTCTAATATTGGCATCGAGTGCTGGCAAAGCCTTCCATTACATTGTTAGAAAGGCTTTGGCTTCACTCTGGGTAGCAATACTTTATACAATTCTTGTCTTAACTTCTGTGTTTCATGGTTTTAATGGGTTGTGGACGTTTTGTTCCCGATGGGGAGTTGTTGAAACAGCCAGGCAACAAAAAATTTTGCGTTTGGGAATTTATGGGATAATTATTCCTATATTTTCAATTTTGGGTGTTTACACCATTTGGAGTTTACATTTTGCGTTTTAAGTAAAAAGGCTTGTTATGGGAAGAAGTGGTAGAGTTATCGTTGTCGGGGGAGGATTGGCTGGATTATCTGCAGCGATAAAGTTAGCAGACGCTGGGCTGCTTGTGGAAATCATTTCTTTGACCAAAGTTAAGAGGTCACATTCTGTTTGTGCTCAAGGTGGAATAAACGCTGCAGTCAATCTCAAGGAAGGAGAGGAGGATTCTCCTCACAGACATGCTTACGATACGATAAAAGGGGGAGATTTTTTAGCAGATCAACCCCCTGTTTTAGAAATGTGCTTGGCTGCTCCTAGAATTATCAGAATGTTGGATAATTGGGGATGTCCTTTCAACAGAAATTCAAAAGGGGAGTTGGATGTACGACGTTTTGGAGGAACACTCTATAGTCGAACAGTGTTTTGTGGAGCGTCCACTGGTCAACAGTTGATGTATACTCTAGATGAGCAAGTACGACGCAGGGAAGTGGCCGGCCACATTACGAAAAGAGAAAACCATGAGTTTGTCAGACTAGTGATGGATGACTCTGGACGGACATGTGGTGTTGTTCTCATGAATTTATTCAATAACCGTCTGGAGATTTTGTCAGCAGATGCTGTTGTCATAGCTACAGGCGGGCCTGGCGTTATATTTCGCTTGTCTACAAATTCTGTTTTTTGCACAGGGTCTGCTAATGGAAAATTATTCATGCAAGGTATGCACTACGCGAATCCTGAATTTATTCAGATCCATCCTTCAGCTATTCCAGGAAAAGACAAATTACGGTTGATATCAGAATCTGTTCGAGGAGAGGGTGGACGAATTTGGGTCCCTGGGGATGCTTCGAAGACTTTGCTATTCCCTGATGGTTCGAAAAGGGCTTGTGGACAGACAGGAAAACCTTGGTATTTCCTAGAAGAGATGTATCCCGCTTACGGAAATCTGGTTAGCAGAGATGTGGGAGCTAGAGCTATCTTGCAAGTGTGTGAAGCTGGAATGGGTATTGGGGGAGGTCAGGAAGTATTTTTAGATGTCACACACTTACCTGCTGAAAACAGAAAAAAATTGGAAGCTGTTTTAGAAATTTACAGAAAATTTACCGGAGAAGATCCAAATACTACGCCTATGCGGATCTTTCCTGCTGTTCATTATTCCATGGGTGGGGCTTGGGTGGATTGGCCAGCTGCTGATGATATTGATAGAAATAAACGCTACCGGCATATGACAAATTTAGAAGGCTGTTTCAATTGTGGGGAGTCAGATTTCCTATATCACGGAGCTAATCGGTTAGGGGCAAATTCGCTATTATCTTGTATTTACGCAGGGTTTTTAACGGGCGATGAAGTAGCCGCTTTCATCAGAGATAAGGGACACCAAAATAAAGTTTCTTCTTCGGTTTTTGAAAATTCTCTAACGGAGGAAAAAGAATATAATGAGAAGTTATTGAAAAATTCTGGCAGAGAAAATGTTTTTCGTCTTCATGAAGAAATAGCGGACGTTATGGTGAAGAATGTCACAGTAAAAAGAAATAACAAAGACTTGAAAGACACCTTAGAAAAGCTTAAAGAGTTTCGAGAAAGATTTAACAATATAGGGATACAAGATTCTTCAAAATTTGCCAACAAAACCTTCCATTTTGCTAGAAGGTTAAAGCCTATGCTTGAGCTGGCTTTAGCTATTACTAAGGGTGCTTTATTGCGAAATGAATTTAGGGGGTCGCATTTTAAACCGGAGTTCCCTGAACGAGACGACAAAAATTGGTTGAAGACAACTATTGCAAGTTACTCTCTAGATGAACCATCTATTTCCTACGTGCCTGTTGATGTAAGACATGTTGTGCCAGTGTCCAGAGATTACACGAAGGGAAATAAAGAGGAAAAGATAGAGTTAATGAATGTACCTCAAAATATAAAGCTGCCTGTATAGGAGGGTCTTTTGAGTAACGAGAAATTTTCGCGGACGTTTATATTAAAGGTTTTTCGAGGAACACCAGGTTGTCAGTTTTGGGAGCAGTTTTCTTTGCCTTTGCGGCCAGGGGAAAATGTTATAAGTGCTCTGATGGAAGTGGAGAAAAATCCCGTCAATATAGACGGAAAATCAGTTGATCCCATTGTATGGGAACAAGGTTGCTTGGAAGATGTTTGTGGATCCTGTTCCATGCTTATCAACGGAAGACCAGCTCAAGGTTGCACAGCATTGATAGCTAATCTATTAGAGGAAACAGGGACAGACACTGTCACTTTAGCCCCTTTTACTAAGTTTCCTTTAATCAGAGATTTAATGGTTGATAGATCTATCATGTTTGAGAACCTCAAAAGAGTACAGGCTTGGGTGGAGAATCCAATGGAGGGGGATAAATATGGAGTCGCTGTGTCTCAGGACCAACAGGAGTTAATGTACACGTTGTCTACTTGCATGACTTGTGGTTGTTGTGCAGAATCGTGTCCACAAGTCCACGACGAATCGGACTTTATTGGGCCTGCACCCGTTTCACAGGCGCGACTTTTCAATACTTATCCAGGAGACAGAAATACGAGAAAGCGATTGAAGGTTCTGGCAAGCAGAGGAGGTTTAGAGGGGTGTGGGCAAGCGCAAAATTGCGTAAGAGTTTGTCCCAAAAAATTACCTTTAACGGAAAGTATTTCTGCTATGGGAAGAGCTGTTTTGAAACATGAAGTTTTTTCTTTTTTTAGCTCCTTCTTTAAGAAAAAAAAGAAAAAATAATTGTTCATAAAACAGGTAATATTTTTCTAGACTTCAATTTATTCAAGGTGACGGATACTTTGGTTAAAACATCCGCATGAGCTGTACCTGTAGATGTTCCGGATAGTGTGGGGTTCCATGTAGATAAATTGAATAAGGCTGAGTCTAGCTGTGGTTGAGCAATATAAGCGCCATCGAAGTCGATTTTAGCTCTAGACCACTTGATACCGATGTAAGGCGAAATAAAGTTGAGTCTGTAAGCTAAAGCCAATCCTACTTGCCACTCACTGTAATCAGCAATCACAGCTTTTGTTTTTTCTAATTTTGGAGCTCCAGAGGATTCTGCTGGTAAAGGAAGTTTGGTTTCTTTCCCAACAAATCCCTTAGGATGAGCGATAGAGAATTGAGCGACGTTAGAGACGACATTGATTTGAGAGATTTCGGGTTTGGCTTGAGCATATTGGAATTCCGCCCCTAGTGTAGCACACCCGCATTCCCAAAGAGCGCCTCTAGCCCCGATGCTCCAAGAAAACTCAGCATCCGTGTAAAGTTCCACGAAAGCATTTCCTATGGAGGCGTTAGGAACAACTGTTGCATTGATGGCATCAGTGTTTCCAATGAGTCCAACAAGATTAAAAGCAGCCGAAGATCCTTTGATATAGGCGTTAGTAGTGCCTAGGGTACAGAAGACATCGAAGCGATCCCAGATATTGAGAGCGAGATAGCCTGCATTGGTGTAGAGTTCAGATTGCGTCATATTTTTGTGCAGAGCTACGTTGGGTCTTTCTTTTCCTACGAAGTGACTTGATACAGCCGTATCTGATTCCTCCTCAGACATAAAGAAGGTATTGGGTACATCGGTTTTAAGGAGTCTATTGAAGACGTAGTCGCCGAAGAAGCCCGCGCGTAAAGAGAGAGCGTGGGCTTCGAGGTTAGGCTTTTCTTGCAGAAAAGCCTAATAGATGTATAAGCCCCTCTATTGTATAGAGGGGCTAATCCTTTAACCTTCAATTTATTCAAGGTGACGGATACTTTTGTTAAAACATCTTTCATTTGATTTGTTACTGTGCCTAAATTATCTCCAGCCAGTGTGGGATTCCAGGTGACGAGGTCCAACTTTTCTGCATCTAGTTGAGGTTGGGCGATATAAGCGCCATCGAAGTCGATTTTAGCTCTGGACCACTTGATACCGATGTAAGGAGAGATAAAGTTAAGTCTATAAGCTAGAGCCAATCCTACTTGCCATTCACTATAATTTGCTGATAAAGATTTTGTTTTTGAAAAATCTGGCAATGGAGAGGTTGTGGTTTTTGTTGGCAAAGGTAATTTAGCAAATTCCCCAACGAAACCTTTAGGATGGGCAATAGAGAATTGAGCGACGTTAGAGACGACATTGATCTGAGAGATTTCGGGTTTGGCCTGAGCATATTGAAATTCTGCCCCTAGTGTAGCACATCCGCATTCCCAGAGAGCACCTCTAGCGCCAATACTCCAAGAAAACTCAGCATCGGTGTAGAGTTCTACGAAAGCATTGCCGATTGAAGCATTAGGATAGGCCTTATCTATGTCGGTTATTGATGTGTCCGTATCAGTAACTCCCAATAATCCTACGAGATTAAAAGCATTGGAAGATCCTTTGATGTAGGCGTTGGTAGTGCCCAGGGTACAGAAGACATCGAAGCGATCCCAGATATTGAGAGCAAGGTAGCCAGCGTTGGTATAAAGCTCAGATTGCGTCATATTTTTGTGCAGAGCCACGTTGGTTAAGTCTTTGCCAGTGAAGTTACTGCTTGCAGCTGCATCTGTACTTTGGTTCGACATTTTAAAAGTAGGAGGGACATCGGTTTTAAGGAGTCTATTGAAGACGTAGTCGCCGAAGAAGCCCGCGCGTAAAGAGAGAGCGTGGGCTTCGAGGTTAGGCTTTTCTACAAGAAAAGCCTAATAGATGTATAAGACCCTCTATTGTATAGGGGGTCTAATCCTTTAACCTTCAATTTATTCAAGGTGACGGATACTTTAGTGAGTACGTCTTGAAATTTATCTGTAACAGCAGTATCTATCTTGTCCCCGGCTAAGGTTGGGTTCCAGGTAAGTAAGTCAAATTTTGCTTCAGTAAGTTGAGGTTGGGCGATATAAGCGCCATCGAAATCGATTTTAGCTCTAGACCACTTGATGCCGACATAGGGGGAGATAAAGTTGAGTCTGTAAGCTAAAGCAAGTCCTACTTGCCATTCACCATAGTTCGCGGACACAGATTTGGTTTTTGTAAGATTTGGTTGAGTGGAATTTGTAGCCATTGTAGGTAGTGGAAGTTTAGCATCTTCTCCGACGAAGCCTTTAGGATGAGCGATAGAGAATTGAGCGACGTTAGAGACGACGTTGATTTGAGAGATTTCGGGTTTGGCTTGGGCATACTGGAATTCCGCACCTAGTGTAGCACACCCGCATTCCCAGAGAGCGCCTCTAGCACCGATGCTCCAAGAAAACTCAGCATCCGTGTAAAGTTCTACAAAAGCATTTCCAATAGAAGCATTTGGAACGGCTTTATCTACATCAGTTATCCCTGACGTATTTGTATCATTAATGCCCAGGAGTCCAACCAAATTAAAAGCTGCTGAGGACCCTTTGATGTAAGCATTGGTAGTGCCTAGGGTACAGAAGACATCGAAGCGATCCCAGATATTGAGAGCGAGGTAGCCTGCATTGGTATAGAGCTCCGATTGCGTCATATTTTTGTGCAGAGCCACGTTGGTTAAATCTTTGCCAGTAAATTGCCCATGAGCTGCATCTGTACCTTGGTTGGACATTTTGAAGGTATTGGGTACATCGGTTTTAAGGAGTCTATTGAAGACGTAGTCGCCGAAGAAGCCCGCGCGTAAAGAGAGAGCGTGGGCTTCGAGGCTAGGCTTTTCTACAAGAAAAGCCTAATAGATGTATAAGACCCTCTATTGTATAGGGGGTCTAATCCTTTAACCTTCAATTTATTCAAGGTGACGGATACTTTTGTTAAGAGGTCTGCATATCGCGTCGCTGTACCAGTTCCGGCTAAAGTTGGGTTCCAGGTAAGAAGGTCTGATTCTGCTGTTTCTAGCTGAGGTTGGGCGATATAAGCGCCATCGAAATCGATTTTAGCTCTGGACCATTTGATACCGACATAAGGCGAGATAAAGTTAAGTCTATAAGCTAGAGCCAATCCTACTTGCCATTCACTATAATTTGCTGACACAGATTTAGTTTTGCTGAGATCAGGAATGGATTTATCGTCCAGTGTAGGTAAAGGAAGTTTAATATCTCTTCCAACGAAACCTTTAGGATGGGCGATAGAGAATTGAGCGACATTAGAGACGACGTTGATTTGGGAGATTTCGGGTTTGGCCTGAGCGTATTGGAATTCCGCACCTAGTGTAGCACACCCGCATTCCCAGAGAGCACCTCTAGCGCCAATACTCCAGGAAAACTCTGCGTCTGTGTAAAGTTCTACAAAAGCGTTTCCGACGGAAACGTTGGGTACGGTTGTTTCGATGTTATTTGCTTCGGTTGTATCAGTATTCCCAAATAGTCCGACAAGATTAAAAGCAGCCGAAGATCCTTTGATGTAGGCGTTAGTAGTACCTAGGGTACAGAAGACGTCGAAGCGATCCCAGATATTGAGAGCGAGGTAGCCTGCATTGGTATAGAGCTGAGATTGTGTCATATTTTTGTGAAGAGCTGTATTTGGTCTTTCTGTACCGGAAAAACTGTTAGCTCCTACAGTACCTGTTTTAGCTGCTGACATAAAGAAGGTATTGGGTACATCGGTTTTAAGGAGTCTATTGAAGACGTAGTCGCCGAAGAAGCCCGCGCGTAAAGAGAGAGCGTCGCACCAAGTGGAGCAAGGGTCGCAAGGATCTCCGTTAGTTCTTTTTGTATTGATTTGATAGTTTTGTCTAAAGGATTAGAAAAATCCTTTAGGCAATCCAGATCGATAACCTGGGGGTGGGGGCATACCGTACTGGACAGGGTCGGAGAAGAGGACCCATTCCTGGGAAATATTTAGATATTGTTCCCATTCTACCATAGGGAACCCATTGGCTCCGACATAATTAAATCCCCAGAGTTCTACAAGACCATTCCCCGGATTTACTGTAAATCCTAGGTAAGTATTGTCCCAATTTGAGTCTGCAAACAGCAACGGAGCGGGGTAAGCAAGTTTATGGTGTCGCATAGCGGATAATGTACGGAAGTACAGATCTTCGTCAAAATGTGTTTTTTGTAAAGCTTGGAGAAGTATGCAAGAGAACAAATGAAGAAAATCTGTCGAAGACAAGAAAGAAAATTTACCGAAATGATCTTCTATTATTTGTTGAAGATGAATTTTTTTTACTTTTGAATATACCCCAACGTAAGAGGCGACTTTCTCTACAGCGTCAGGAACTGACTGTTCTGGAATTAATGGAATCAATTGGAAAAGGGTTTTACAGAGGAGTTTTTTTAATTGTAGGTTGGGATGTTGGTTGTTTTGTTCAAAGAACTTTAAAATTTTTGTATAGAATTCTGGGAGAGTCAAAGAGAAATCTTCAAAGAAAGAAAACATATCTTCTGCCAGGGAAGAGAAGTGTAAATTTTCTGTGAGCTTTACAATTAAGGCATGAATTTCTTGTTTTGAGAGTATATGGGACGATAAAAACTGCTCATGTTGTTTTACCCATACATCTCGGATCCATGTGTAGCTATACCAATCGTTATTCCAAGCATCTATGAATAAAGGATGGGAAGGGATTATGGAGAAAGCATGATTAGGAGAAGTTGTGATGAGACTATGTCCTTCTTCTAGGTAGCTCTTGATTTTCATTGGAAGGTCTTTTAAAGCGTCTGCGTAGAAAGCTATAAGTTCATGGGCATTTTCTGGGTGTTTTTTCATATTTGCCAGTGGAGCACTTTCTTCAAAGTAACAAGAGGCAAAAATAGATAAAGATCCCCCAGAGATATATGTCCATGGTGTAAACGGTAAAGAATCTGTTTTTGTTATTGATAAATCTTGTTTGGGGCAGTTGTAGTGAGAAAGAATTCTGTCGAAAGCTCCGGAGAGGAAAATGTCCGAGTGTATGAAAGCTGTAATATTTTGAATAATGAAGCTTACTTCTTCTTTGATGGTAGATATGGATCGTTTATCCTTAATTTCTTGATCCATAAAGGAAAAGAAGCTTGATAAGAACTGTATATATTCTGCCGAGGAGTATATAGGGGACCAAGCGTAATTATTTGCTCTTCCGTGGGTAAAGAACAATCGGAATCCTGCAGCGGAGTCGGAATATGAAGCACTTGCTGTTGGTAGCAATTCCGCATCATAGGAGCTCTTGAAATATGCTGGAAGTAAGTTTGATAACGATTTAAAGAAAAATTGTGGAAAAGAGAGCAAATGTTTGATTTTTTCTTTTATTTGCTCCCAATCGTAGAGGGACGCATTTAATTCTTGCTGAAACCTATGATGATCATAGGACAAAATTTGATTGTCTTGGGAGTTTATGGGATTTTGCATACGACTATTTACGTAGTCGAGCTGGGATTGAGCTTCATAGTACCTAGATTCGCAATCTTTCGCTGCTAGGTTTAGTTTTTCTAACAGGTTATGAATAGTTTCTTCAAGGACACTGCCGATGCAAGAAACGTCTTTGTTATCGATTCCCATACCTACTAGTAGGTGAGAAGTTGTTTTATCAGAGGGTTTTTCTGCCAGCGTAGCTAACGAGAGTTCCCAAACCTTTAGTAGGGCATTCTGAGACATATCTACAAAAGCATTTCGAGCTCTTTCATAAGCTTGCAGATATTGGTGGGTGTTGGGGAAGGCCCCGTTTGGAGCATCCTTTTCTCTGATTCTTTGAGAAGAAAGGTTTTGTTTGACCTGATCTCCCTTAAGGTTAAAGATGTGAAGTAAAGTAGATTGGATGATTTCGTGGGCAGTAATCGATGCTAAAGGATCAGAAAGTTTTTCTGTTAAATACTCGTTAGCCAGCAATGTTTGGAGTTGTCGCTCTGGCTGTTGTTCTAAGGAGAAGATATTGGCTGCGGAGAAAGCTTGTAGTAGTTCAGGAGAGGAGGCTATAGCAACGAATGGATCTGGGTACAAAGAAGAAATTGCTACGGGAGTGTACAGATCTCCTAAGGATGCAGATAAATTAATGGGGGCCACATATTCCTTATCATCGATAATTCTTGATAGACGACCACTGCTTAGTAATTTGTCAATATCGGTAATAAACTTTTCCGGATATTCCTTTTGTACAATGATGGCTAGAGCTGAAGCAAAGCAAGTTCCGACATCTTGTCTAAGATAAGAAAGCAGAGCTGATACAGCAGCTCTACGGGCATGAGCAACGGAAAGTTCTTCTTCAGGAGGGAGAGCAAGTGTGCGTCGAATAATGTTTTGCATAGCTTTTTGTGTAGGAAGAAAAATTCGTTTTAGAGTGTCTTTGATGTCGGGTTTCTCTTTGATAGCTTTTAGCATGTTGAGTGTATGTTCTCGAAAAGGAGCTTCTTCCTGTCGAAAAGGGCCTAAAGGGTAAACACCCTTAGATAAAGTTGTTATGGAGGATACTACAATAGAAATATCCAATTCACCAGAATCAGAAATAATCCTTTGAGCCAAAGATCTGGCAAGTTTTAAATTTCTAAAAGCAAATGGATTTAGAAATCTTTGGAAAGAAAGTAGGTGAGAGCTTTCTGCATCTTCCTCGAAGAAAATACTCTCCTCATCAGAAAGATTTCTAGCCTTAACGATATCTTGGAAAACAGAGAGATGAAAATTTCTCATCACTTTCGAATAGTTTATTAATTTAAACTTTCTTTAGCATTTCTTTCATCTTTCTTCCAGTAAACTCTCTAATTATTTTAATTCATTTGATAAAGAGAAATTTTTGTCTCAGAAAGATGTTTAGTTTTTATTGCATCTTCAAATAGTTCAACGAGCGAATTTCCTCGCACTGGATGCAACGAATCAGACAAAAAAGGAGCAATCTCCTCTGCAAGGTTTACAGTAAAACTTTCGCTTGCACTAACGATGATGATTGCATCTTCAGAAGAAAGGACATGTTTAGAAGAGAACGAAATTTCTTTGCATGTAGAATTTTTTCTCAAAAAAATTTTAGGCTGAGTTTCTCCAAAAAAAGATAGGTCTACAGATTTCTCTTTAAGGTCGAAGTCAATGATGACAAAGCTTACTGAATGGTTTGCCGATACAAGCGTCTGAAGATTGGAGAAAATTTTGGATCCGATTTCTTGAATATTTGAGGTCGTACTAGCTTCTGCTAGGAAGAGACTTTTTGCTGACAGAGCATATAAATATGAAGGTAGGCCCTTATCTGCAGAATATCCTATAGCTCCTACAAGATGAGGTTCAGAACTGGAATTTTCTCTTTTGATCCAGCCTTCGAAATGACCTCTTTGGGCAAGTTGATCTGATTTATTAGAAAATTTTTGGATCCCGTCCTTAAACGAATAATGGGAAGAAAGTAAAGAGATCTGTAAAGACTGCAAAAGAGATAATTCGTTGCGTAAAGCTTGGTTAGCTCGCCATTCTTTATCTGCTTTTTCCATGGAAATAAGCAGTCTGAGCAGTGTGCAATTGAATACATTGCCGAGGTCATTAACCTCATAACCATACTTATCTGGTTCGAAACGAACATTATAGTTGCCCTTCCAAGCAGCTTCCATGCACGTTGTTAGTTCTTGTAAAGGTCTGCTAACTTTTTTGTTTAATCTTGTTAACAGGAACGCCATTAAGGAGAAGGTGATAATGTAAAAAGTGATGATAATTATAGGTAATCGGAAGGTTGACAAAAGAAATTGAGATAATGGTAAGAGAGACAGTGTATAAGTGTTCTCTATGGGCAGTTTATCTAATAGGAACCCTAGGTAATGTTTTCCATGGATTTTAGTTGCTACTAGTTTACTGTGTTTCATGAGCCTAGGCGTATAGATGGGAATAGCTGTAGATGGATCTTTAGATTTAATATTCGGAAATCCATCGACTGCGCTTTCAAAAGTATAAGGGAAATATTCAAAACCTAGCTCCTTAGGAAGAAATTCTGAGGAGCTTAGAAGGATTTCTCCTCGATGATTTACAAGTAAAATATCACCATGGGAAAGAGTGATATTTTGAAAAAGCTCCTTTTGTAGGTTTTTCAATTTCTGAAAAGAGATGAGGAACCCTGAGAGCGAACTCGTGGAAAATCCATTTTTTGGAGTATCTATTTCTTCGACTATGACAATATAAGGGATTTTTTCCTCAGATTTCGCGTTAGATATGGTGGTGATAAATGTCATGCCAGCATATCTGAATAACTTACTCCTTAAAGAGTTTTTTTGAGAGAGATTAAAGACAAATGGGTCGTTAGGGTTTTTTGCCCATACTTTGCCTGTTTTGCTATCTAATAAGCACAATTCAAAGGAATCAGAAACTTCAGATAGCTCGGAAGATACTGTGGAAAAGAGGGCCTGTTCTTGGGTTGAAACAGTAAGTTCTTTTAGAGCAATAGTATTTGCGATTCTTTCTAAGAATAATTTTTTAAATGATAAAACCTTCTTTATTTCTAAGCTTAAGTTGGTTGCATGAGTTCGAAAACATTGCTCTGTCGAGTCCAAAGATTCAGAAAAAGAGAAGAGAGTGAAGATTCCTAAGTTTAAAACTAAAGGAATAGGGATGATGATAAAAAGGAATAGTAAAATTCGACTAGTAAAAGTTTGTTTGGGCATAGTTCTTTAGAGAAATTTAAAGATAAACAAAGTTATATCATCATGTTGGGGATGATCTTCAGCAAAGTTTTTAATTTCCGAAAGGATAGACGAGGAGAGCTCTTTGGGTGACAGTTTATAATATCTTTCCAAGCATTGCTGTAATCTTTGCTCTCCGAACAAGAGATCTTTGTTATTATGGGCTTCTGTAACACCATCGGAATATAGTGTAATTACAGAACCTTTTTGAGGTTTCAGTGTTGATACCGGAAATATGGGCACATCGGGAACAAATCCCAAGGCCATTCCTGGGTGATAAAGCGTTTGTATCACACCTTCTGGGGAGATATAATATCCGGGGTTGTGCCCACAAGAGTAGTAGTCGATGATTCCGGAAGAATGTGTGTATCGATAGATACATAGAGTGACAAACATGCCTGTTTCTTCTGTGAAAGGGAAAAAGGTTACAGCAGTTTTTTTTACTGCCTCTTCTATAGAAGATAGTTCCATGAGGAACGTCTTTAGCATATTCTTCAAAAATAGAGAGTGCCCGCAAGCATTGACGCCCTTCCCTGAAGCATCGGCTATTACGACAAAAAATTGTGCTTGCTCGCCCTCACCTTTTACAAAAACATCAAAAAAGTCTCCTCCAACAGTAGTTGCTGGAGAAAAATTATAAGTGGTTGCTATTCCCGGATATGTGGGGATGGAGCTTGGCAAGAGGCTGCGTTGGGCTTGTTCTCCTAGTTGTAACTCTTGTAGAGCGGATTCTTTTTTGTGAAAGTTTTTTTCTGCCAGTTTTTGCTGAGTAGAGAGATTTTGGATGAGGTCATTGAAGATAGTGCCCAATCGGTTAATTTCAAAACCAAATTTTGTTGCTGTGTAAGGGGTAGAATTGTCTACATAGCGAGTTTGAGTCATTACTGTGGCCAACTTGCGAATAGGGTAGGAAAGAATTTTAGCTATGCTATAAGCGAATAATCCTCCCAAAACGATAAAAAGTAGATAAGCACAATATAGAAGTATTCTTATTTTCAATGGTTTTAGAAGTTGATCTCTAGGACAATAGGAAAGAAGAGAAATTTCAAGTTCTGGAATTTCTTCTATGAATCCCCACATTTCCTGGTTGCTATGGTGAAATTTTATAAAAGAAGTACCTAGTTTCAAGGTGTCAATGGTTAAGTGTTTGGACGGTCGTATATTGGAGGAAGGTTTTGTCAGCTGGTGTAAAAAAAGAGTAGGATCAGAGGCTTTGATAATTAACCCATCTTGAGTGATGACAGCTGTTTGGATAATAAAGTTTTCTTGCTGACCGATTAGGAGATCTTGGAAAAATTTTTCTGCACTGTAAGTTGTTAATAATACTCCCTCTAATTTTTTAGAGAACTTATTATAAATATTAGATGAAGAGGAGACTACGATAGCTTTTTCAATATCTGAGTAAGACACTGAAATTTGAAAAGGTTCGTTCAAAGAAGTTTTTAGGGCTTGTTGTTGCCCAATTTTTTCTATCCGTGTTGAGGCTATAATGGAACCTGATAGTGACGTAGGATGGCTACTTTCGAGATCAATTTTAATCAGAGATAGTTCGCTATATACTTCTTGAAATAAGTGGTGCATTTCCTGACTTAAAGATAGATCTGGTGAAGAAGGGAAGCGTTCATCTAGATCTAAAGCATCAGATAAAAATGATAATGCATTTCTTGACAAAGGAACAATTTTAGTTACCGTCGAGACCTTGAATGCTGAATCTTCTCTTAGTACTGTGGCAGCGGAAGACAAGGTTTTTTGGTATCGGGACTTCGCCAGCAGGAAGATGTTTACCCCCAGAGGGGTAATTATTGCCACGCTGCAGGCGAGCCAAAGGCGGAAACCTATCGTTCTTGTGAAGGGGATCATATCCGCATGATAGGAAAAGATAAAAAAAATAGTTAGAGGAAAAAGTTCGGAGTCTTTAAAAAAACTCCGAACAGAGAAAAAATGAAGATAAAAGAAGCGTTAACAAGCAAAGATATTGGAATCTTTGAAAAGTGCTTGGCTACTGAGTTCTGCTTCTATTGCTAAAAGACGATTGTATTTAGCTATGCGCTCTGAGCGCGAAATGGATCCAGTCTTAATCTGACCAGCTCCCAGGGCTACAGCTAGATCTGCTATAGTGGTATCTTCTGTTTCCCCTGATCGATGAGAAATGATGGTAGCGTATCCATTGCTTTGTGCCAAAGAAATAGCTTCTATGGTTTCTGACAGAGTGCCTATTTGATTAAATTTAATAAGGACAGCATTGGCGATTCCTTGAGAGATGCTTTCAGCAATGATTTGCGGGTTGGTAACGAAAATATCGTCACCTACAATTTGAACTTTATCTCCGAGAATGTTTGAAAGTTTTTTCCATCCTTCAATATCGTCTTCGGCTAAACCGTCTTCTATGGAATCTATAGGGAACTGACTGCAAAGTTTGGACAACAGAGTTATTTGTTCTTCACTAGTTCTTGATCCTGCATAAAGGCGTGCCTTAGAATCGTAGAAAGAAGAAGCGGCACAGTCAAGAGCTAAAGAAATGTCTTTTCCAGGTATGAAGCCAGCTTTTTCTATAGCTTCCAGTAATAATGTCAAAGCTTCTTCGTTAGAAGAAAGGTTTGGAGCAAACCCACCCTCGTCTCCTACGCCTGTCGCTAGGTTTTTTGTGTTGAGCAATTTTTTTAGCGCATGAAAAACTTCTGCACCCATACGTAGGGCCTCAGCAAATGTAGGAGCTCCCACAGGGCGAATCATAAATTCTTGGAATTCCAACCCGTTATCTGCGTGCATTCCACCGTTAATAAGATTCATCATAGGACAAGGTAATATGGAAGCAAAAGCACCGCCCAAGTAGCGATAGAGAGGGATATCTAAAGAAGCTGCCGCTGCTTTAGCAACAGCAAGTGAAACGCCTAGAATGGCATTGGCACCCAAATTGGATTTGTTGGAAGTGCCATCCGCTTCGCACATCATTGTATCGATAAGGATCTGGTTAAAAATATTTTGACCGACGAGAAGCTTACGTAAGGTCGTGTTGACATTGTGGACAGCTTTTAGAACGCCCTTGCCTGAATAACGCTGATTATCGTTATCACGCAATTCCAGGGCCTCTTTAGTACCAGTGGATGCTCCTGACGGTACAAGAGCTTCAGCCTCGATTCCCAAATCAGTGAAAATTTTTACGGATACTGTAGGAAACCCTCTGGAATCCAGGATCTCTCGGGATTGAATATCAACTATAGCTACTTCTTGCATAGAGTTTTTTCCTCATCATTGTTTATACAACAAGAATTCCTTGTATTTTTGAACTAAATCTCTGTAGTAAGCCGCTTCTTCAAAAAGAAATTTTTGAGCAGCATCTTTCATTTGTTTTTCATATTTTTTTATGATTCTCTCCAGTTCTTCATTAGAGAGAACAGATAGATCTTCCTCCGATCCTTTATTTTTTGTCGTTTCTTTTTTAGGAATCAAAGAGGATGCAATTTCTTTGATGATAGGCTTAGGGACAATTCCATGTTTTTTATTGTAGGCCTGTTGTATTTCTCTTCGCCTTTGAGTTTCTGTTAAAGTTTGAGATATGGATTCTGTTATCATATCGGCATAAAGAATTGCTTTGCCTGAAACATTTCTTGCTGCCCTGCCGCAAAACTGCATAAGGGAAGAGAAACTTCTCAAAAACCCTTCTTTGTCTGCGTCTAGGATAGCGATCAAAGATACCTCAGGCAGGTCTATACCTTCCCTTAGCAGATTAACACCTATCAGGACATCAATGAACCCTTTTCTCAGATCAGCAAGGATTTCTGATCGTTCGGCGGTTTCTATTCCTGAGTGCAGATACGCAGATCGAATATTTAAATTAGATAAGTAAGAAGCAATATCCTCAGCAAGTTTTTTTGTGAGGGATACAACGATGATTTTTTCGTGAAGATTTTTTTGTAAACGAGAACGGATTTCTTCTAATAAATCGTCAATTTGTCCTGTAGCCGCCCGAACCTCAATTTCTGGATCAGGAATTCCTGTGGGACGAATTACTTGTTCAACAATGAGCCCAGAACTTTTTGCTATCTCTTCTTCACCTGGGGTAGCGGAAACGTAAACAACCTTACGAAAATATTTGTAGGCTTCGTCAAAAGTTAAAGGTCTATTGTCATAAGCGGAAGGCAAACGAAATCCAAACTCTACCAAGGATTGCTTCCGGGATCTATCTCCGTGATACATAGCTCGAATTTGCGGTAAAGTTCTATGAGATTCATCAACAATTAACAAAAAATCTTTAGGGAAATAATCTAAGAGGCAACAAGGGGGAGAACCTGCTGGTAACCCTGTGAAATGCGAGGAGTAGTTCTCTATACCCTTACAAAAACCTATTTCCCTGATCATTTCCATATCATATTTTGTTCGATTGAAAAGGCGTTCCCTTTCTATCGGACGATCTTCGAAGAAAAGTAGCCTATCTTCCAGTTCTGCTGCAATGGATCGCAAAGCTTTTTCTCGCACTTCTTCAGGTGTGACGTAATGAGAGCCGGGGAATAAAGTAATTTCTTGTAAAGTTTTGATGAGAGAGAAGTTAGCAGGGTGTAAAAGAAGAATAGTTTCTAATTCGTCATCACAAAACTCTAAGCGTAAAGAATACTGAGTGTCATAAGCAGGAACTATATCTAAAATACTTCCTGTCTCCCTAAAGGATCCCCTTTCAGGAACGGTGTCTGTAGCTCGATAGTGCATCTCCGCAAGCTGAGTTAACAACTGATCTCTGGGGTACGTGTGGCCTACGTGAAAGGAAATACTCATTGCCAAATAATACTCTGGAGATCCTATGCCGTAAATACAGGAAACAGAGGCAACGATAATGGTATCTTTCCTAGAAAGCAACGAGCGTGTAGCTGAAAGTCTGAGTTTATCTATTTCATCATTTATCAGAAGGCTTTTTTCTATGTAAGTGTCACTTCGCGCAATGTAGGCTTCTGGCTGGTAGTAATCGTAGTACGAAACGAAATACTCGACGGCATTAGTAGGGAAGAATTCTTTAAATTCCAAATACAACTGAGCCGCTAATGTTTTGTTATGAGCGAGAACAAGGGTAGGAAGACCTATTTGAGTTATGACGTTGGCAACAGTGAACGTTTTTCCCGACCCCGTAACGCCTTTGAGGACTTGTGCAGGCCTTCCTGCTTGCAAGCCTTCCACCAAAGATTTTATGGCTTCTGGTTGGTCTCCGCAAGGGGAATAAGAACTATTGAGCGAGAAACCCATGAAATCTTTTTACCGATTGAAGAGCAGCTGGTGCCAGTGTCTGCTAAATCCTATAGCTTCACGGACTTCAGCCATTGTTTCTTTAGCTATTTTGGACATTGTTTCTGTCCCTTTGGCTACAGCTTCTTTTATGAGAACTGGGTTGGCTAGCAGAGCTTCACGCTTTTCTCTGAAGGGAGACAGAAACTTAATTATTTCTTCTGCTAAACGATCTTTGACTTCAATATCCTTGATACAGCCTCTTCGATATCGCTCTTTAAATTCACTAACCTCATCAGGATCGGAATTAAACAGATCATGGTAAATGAACACGGGATTGCCTTCTACTCGACCAGGGGTTGTTGCGTGGATGCGATTAGGATCCGTGTACATGCTACGCACTTTCTTACGTATAGCAGTGTCGTCATCGCTTAAAAATATGGCGTTATTAGCAGATTTGCTCATTTTTCCCTGACCGTCAATGCCTACCAGGGATGACAACTCTCCTTGCAAAACTTGAGGCTCGGGGAAAATGCTTCCGTATAACCGATTAAATTTTCTGGCGATATCCCTCGTAAGCTCTATATGGGACTCGTTATCTTTGCCTACAGGAACAACTTGGGCTTTAGCTAACAAGATGTCAGCACTCTGTAGGACAGGGTAGCCTGCCAAACCAAAAGGAATGCTGGCCTCGTCTATGGCGGCATTAGCAGCCATCTCCTTAATGCTAGGAATTACTGTTAACCGATTCAGGGACACTAACATAGAGAGCAACAACTGCAATTCATAAATTTCGGGGATGGCTGATTGCAAATACAGCGTGGTTTTATCTGGATCTATACCGACTGCCAACCAGTCCGCTACAACATCATGGATATGCTGGTCTATTAGGGCTAGATCTTCTTTCCGTTGCTTAGTTGTTAGACAGTGTAGATCTGCTATTAGCAAAAAACAAGAGTAACGCTCGTCACCTTGCAAGGCCAGGCGACTCTTCAAAGACCCCACCCAGTGTCCAAGATGAAGCTTTCCCGTGGGTCTATCGCCTGTCAATACACGAATTTTTTTCATTGAGGAGTTATTTAAGGCTTTTTGATAATTCTTCAAGATAATTCTTTAGAGACAAGATATCCTCGCTAATCTCTGCAAGATTTTTTTCCCCAGCAGGATTCTTCTGTGCTTCCATGAGACGCGCAATGAAATGGCGGATAAGGTGACAAGTATTTTGAACATCCGTCATAAGTAAAAACTCTTGACCATCCACTCTAGCCAACCTGTTCAAAAAAACGCAACGATCTTGTTGGGCTATCATATCGGAAGTGACAAAATTAATGAATTCCCCGCGTTCATGGACATCCTTAGCCACTCGAATGGGCATCATGAACTCACTGATGAGCGCGTGAGCAGCAGTTTGTTGCTTGGCCGGCAGTTCTTTTGTTAATTTTCCATTAATAAGGAGTTCAAAGAAAAAGTTTGCCTTTTCCTGGTCATTTTCTGAGCAATTGAAAACAACATTCTGCACTTCACGAAAAGTTGTGTACCCGACAGGAGTGGCGAAGATCCGCTTCAAGTTCCCTTCAATGAGAAGAAAAACATTGTCTTCCAAAGCAATCTGGTTTGCGGTCTTTTGTGCCATATCTATCTCCTAGTCGTCTGAAGTAAGCCCATTTGTAATCGTTTCAAGCTTTTTTAGCAATTTATTAAGCTTAGAGAATTTTTGTTTGGAAGCTTTCTGGGGCGTTTCTTGCAATAGTAAGGAGGCTTTTTCTAAATGTTTTATTGCTGCGGAGAGAAGGCATGTTCTTCGAGCATCAGATTCCTCTAAAGGAAATTCCCTGCGGATTAAAGATAAAATTTGATCTTTAGTTTCTCCGCAGTAGTTGCGAATGATTTCCTCCTTCTTTTCCTTCGAGCCATTACGAGAAGCTAAAGTGTAGAGAGCTTGCTTGGGCATTTTTTCAGCTTCTTTTTTTAGGGCGTCCGGAAGGGAACTATAAAGCTCGTAATAGACTAGAAAATTATAAGGAGTTTGCCTATTGCCGTAAGCAAACAATAACCAGGCAGAAAAAGCGCCTTCACGATATTTTTTTAGGAGCTCTCTTGCCTTGCTAATGCGCTCCCCGTGTAACAGAATAGCTTGTCTATGAATTTCTTTGACTTCTGCTGACAGGGAAAGCAGAGTCGGGAGGTCTGAGGTTTTTTCTGAAGAGTTTTCTTTCGGGGAGTATTTTGTAAGAATATGTTGCAGATGATCACAGTCTTCTTGGGAGAGCTGTCTTGTTTGAAAAATCCCAGAGAAAGGGGATAAATCTCCTTCTATCCGTTTATGAACAAGATCGCGCATCTTTTGAGATCTTTGATCATTGGGCTTTTTTTTAAACCTGCCCTCGAGAATAGTCTTCAAATTTGTCATGTGATAGCTAATCCTTTAGGAGAGATAACAATTCATCTGTTAGCTCTAAATAATCCGCTGAAGCTCTCCCTGCAGGAGCCGTTACAAACACGGGTTTGCCTCGTATAGCGGCCTCAGATACTGTAATGTCCCTACGAACTTTAGCATTTAAAAGTTTCCCTGGGAAAGTTTTTTGAATCAGCTGGGTGAAAGCTTCGTTATTTTTTCCTCTATGGTTCCAGAAAGATAGAGCCACTCCTAGAACAGACAGAGGGTGTCTTGAAGATATTCCACTAATGAAATCTGCCAATCTCTCTAATCCCTTTACGCTGTAGAATTCTGGAGTGGCACATATGAGGGCATAGTTCGCAGCGATTAACGCGGACTCTGTTAACCAGCAAAGGGAGGGAGGGGTATCGATGATGACATAGTCATAAGAGGACTCCAATTTAAGCAAAACATGCTTCAGCCTTTCGTGAGAGTACCTATCCGCAGCTAGATTGCCAGAAACTTCTATGCGTTCCAACCAAGTGTCAGCCGGAATTAAATCCATGTTGGTATCTTCTATAGGCCTAATAACTTCTGAAACGTCCTTTTCTCCTTGCAAGACAACAGCTAGGCTGTCGTGACAATCTGGGTCTAACCCCAGTCCTGCGGTGAGATTTGCCTGGGCATCAAAGTCTATAAGCAACACCCGAGCTTTGTGATACGTTGCTAAAGCAGCGCCCAGATGCAACGCTGTTGATGTCTTTGCTGTTCCGCCTTTGAAGCTGTTTACGGCGATAGTTTTCATATCTCTCCTTGTCTAGATCAAAGCATGGAGGCTTTTGTTGTCTCTTTCTAAGCTAATAACAGAGATGAATTCTTCAAGATTTTTCTCGCCGATAACACGATTGTCTCTGGTTCGGATAGAAATCGTCTGATTTTCACACTCTTTGTCCCCTAAAGTTAACATATAGTTGACTTGCATATTTTGTGCGTTACGGATTTTTTTGCTTACAGACTCGTTAGAATCATCCAATGTAGCTATAATATTTTGTTCGTGGAGTTTTTGTAATACAATTTTACCAAAATCGGCATGTCTGTCAGCAACGGTGACAATGCGGACTTGCTCTGGACTTAGCCACAAAGGAAACCTTCCTTTGAAATGTTCTATGAGTATTCCTAAGAATCGCTCTATCGAACCGAATAAGGCTCGGTGTAGCATGATGGGGACTTGTTTTTTCCCTTCTGAGTCTGTGTAATTTAAATCGAAGCGTTCGGGGAGAAACATATCCAACTGAATTGTTCCGCATTGCCATGTTCGGCCAATAGCATCTTTAACATGAATATCTATCTTTGGACCGTAAAAAGCGCCTTCTCCAGGGCTTATTTTGAATTCTTTGCCACAGGACTGAAGAGCTCGAGTTAGAGCTTGAGTTGCTAGTTCCCAAATTTCATCGCTGCCGATAGTGCTTTTCTCGGGTTTTGTAGATAATTCTAAGTGGTAATCTAATCCGAATGTCCCATACAATTTTTCTACCAATTGCAGAATGGCTAGCGTTTCATTTTCCACTTGTTCTGTTGTTAAGAACACGTGGGCATCGTCTTGATGAAAGCTCCGTACACGCATTAAGCCGGACAAAGCTCCGGACGCTTCTTGTCGATGAACGTGACCTATTTCTGCTACTCGTAAAGGAAAGTCTCGGTAACTGTGCAGAGATGTTTTATAATACAACATACATCCAGGACAATTCATAGGTTTGATAGCATAGTCATCGTTGTCTATGGACAGAGTGTACATATTTTCTGAATAGTTTTCCCAGTGGCCGGAAATTTCCCATAGTTTTCTATTCAGTAGTTGGGGAGTTTTTATTTGTAGGTACCCAGCATTTTTGTGGAGGTCTTTCCAAAATTGTATTAAAGCATCCCAAACGATCATTCCTCTAGGGTGAAAGAAAGGCATTCCTGGAGAAAAGTCTTGCTGAGAGAATAAGTCCAAACGAGATCCTAATACTCTGTGATCTCTCTTTTTAGCTTCTTCCAAAAATTGCAAATGAGCGCGTAATTCTTTCGTAGTTGGGAAAGATATGCCATAAACGCGCACTAAGGATGCCTTGGAGGGGTCCCCACGCCAATAGGCTGCGGAAGTTTTTAAGAGTTTAAAGGCTTTTATTAGTTTGGTTGATGGAAGATGGGGACCTCTACAAAGATCAAAAAACTCTCCTTGGCGGTATCCTGTGATGGAGGAGTCTTCGGAGAGTTCGGCAATGAGTTCCTTTTTAAAGGGATTATTGGGAAAGGCCTGTGAGGCTTCCACCTTGTTGGAAAAAACTTCTCTCCGTATGGACAAAGATTCTGCGACAATTTCTGCCATAACGGCCTCTATTTTTGGAAAATCTAATTCGCTTATGGAGACATTAGCAAAATCATAATAGAACCCCTGCTCAATCACTGGGCCAATAGTTGGTTGTGCTTGGGGCCACAACCTAAGCACTGCTTGAGCCAGTAGATGTGCTGAGGAGTGAAGAAAAATTTCTCTTCCTTCAGGGTCATCAAGAAATATGAATCGGATATCATCGTTGGGAGCGAGCACCGTAGAAAGATCTTTTAGCACTCCATTAACGGAAACGCCCACAATTTGGGAGAAATTTGAAGGGTGAACGGTTTTTGCAAAATCTGCTGCTGTAGAGTTTTCTGCTACTTGGTAAGTTTGCTCTTTATGAAGAACCGTTGTCATAATATACACCCATTATCTTGCTAAAATTAAATTACGAACCTAAACAGAAGCTATTCTCTTGAAAGCAAGGAGTCATTGTAAAGAAGAAAGTTTCAAAATAAAAGTACAAAGGTGTGAAGAAAGATTTTTAAATGGTTTTGTATTTTTTTGTTTAATTTTTAGAAAGAGCTTCTTTCCTGTTCTAAAAACTATTTTTTCGATAAAATGGCGGAGTTTTTTGGAGCCAAGAGATTTTTGTGGGTATAGTTGCAATATTTTTCACGTTGTTTATCTGGTCCTCATCTTTTGCTCTTTCCAAAATGGCTTTGGATGCATCAGCGCCTCTTTTTGCTACAGGCAGTAGGATGCTCGTAGCAGGGGTGGTACTGGGTCTATACTCTGCTTTGAGATCTCCTTCCAAGGTGACCTTCTCTTGGCGTGTATGGCGGGATGTGTTGATTTTGTCTTTTACTGGGTTTTATCTCGCGAATGTTTTTGAGTTTCTAGGGTTGCGGCATATTAGCGCTGCTAAGGCGAGTTTCATTTATGGCTTGTCTCCTTTTTTGGCCGCCTTATTTTCTTATCTTCAGCTGAAGGAAAGAATTACGCCTAAAAAAATTCTTGGACTGACTTTAGGTATTGCAGGATATGTAACTTACTTGTTCTTTGGTGGAGAGGGGACTTATAATGCATTCTTTAAAGATTTTCAGTTGGGAACTCCAGAGTTGTTACTGCTATCTGCAACCTGTGTATCTTCCTTTGGCTGGACATTAATGCGAAAAATAGAGAAGCAAGCTCCGGGAATTCCCACTTCTCAAATCAATGCTGCTTGCATGATATTTGCTGGGATTTTGTCATTGGTACATTCATACTTTTCTGAGCACTGGGCTCCACTGCCTATTTCGGATATTTCAGCTTTAGTTAAGGCCTTAGTGTCATTGATCATTTTATCAAACTTTCTCTGCTATAACCTTTATGGAAAATTGCTCAGAAAATATTCTTCGACATTTCTGTCTTTCTGCGGGTTGGTTATGCCTATTTTTTCAGGGTTTTATGGGTTTGTCCTTTTAGGGGAGACGACATCTTTGGGCTTGTTTATCGCGGTGTGTATGACTTTGGTTGGGTGTCGGATGGTGTACAGCGAAGAATTCAAGCAAGGCTACCTTGCTTCTTGATTTTGTCAAACGGTTTTACAGAAAAAAGGCTTCGTTTTTATACGAAGCCCCTCTCTTGAATGGAAAGCCGACTGTTCCGACTCTAGTTAAAAATAGCACTAGTAGTTTGAGTTTGGGAATCGGCAATGTTTTGTAAAGTTTGTAATGCACTAGTGAAAGATTCGCTAGCTTTGTCAGCTAAGCTGCCTGCCTGAGAAGCGTATTTGTCTTGAACAGAAGCGTATTGTTGTAGCATAGCTGACTGTGCTTCTGCGGCTCCGGCAGCTTTTTGGTGGGCGGCTACTTGTGATTGGTAAACATATCCAGCAATTCCATCCACTCCAGCAGTCACAACATGGATCATTTGGGATGCTTGGGCGGCTTTCATGAAGGCTTCTCCGGCCATCTTAGCAGCTCTTCCTCCTTGAACTTTTGCTACATTCATTCCTCGCGCAAACTTATCTTTCCATCCAGGATTGTTCAAAGCTTGACTAAACGCGGAACTTCCTTTGGATGTTGCTGCCGCGGTGGCTTTGGAAGTAGACGCTGCTACATCGTCTAAAGTTCCCATAGCTTTTGATGCGGCAGAACCAGCTGCCGCAGCTCCTTTTGCAGCAGATCCAACGGCTTTTCCTGCACTTTCGACAGTTTCCATGGCGGCGGAGGATAAGGAAGAAGTAGCCTTCATGGCGGATGAGGAAGCTGCAGAGGCTGCAGCGGAAGCCCCTTTCGCTGAAGCTGTTTCTGATTTAAAAGCCGCAGATTTTAGTCCTCCGAGCTTACTGGAAACCGACATAATACCTATACCTGCGGAAAGGGCGAATCCAGCAATATTTGTAATACCAGATATCAAAGATTGGGTAGCCTGAGCTTGGGTGGCAGCAGCTTGATGATCTGCCTGAGTTCGAATAGCGTTACCAATTTCAGGGGCCATAGCCACTTGATTTTGAATGGCTTGGTTTTGTTGTTGGAAGCTTGATTGCCAAGATTTTGCACTGGCTTGTGCAAGCATGGTCATGATCAGCCCCAGAAGAGCCAAAGTACCCATACCTTTTTTAATCCTCACTCCATCGACAGAAGTGTTGTCTGGCACAGGAAGTTTTGGTAATTCATAATTGTTTTGTGCTGGACCCTTGGGAGCTTTTACTGCTTGAGCAGTTGCTGTTTTAGATGCACTGGAAACAGAACTATTGGAGGATGTGGCACCAGCTTTTTCGTTTTTTGCGCTTTTCTTGGTTTGAGAAGTGCCTTCTTGTTTACTGGTTTTTCCTGTTTCTGTGGAGTTGCTAATTAGGTCTTCAAATCCTGCTGCAGCTTCCGTGTCTCCAGCTCCTGCGTTTCCTGCGGTTTTTTTTGCATCACCACTCTTAGCTGCCCCTGCTGCTTGATTGTTTTGCGCTAACTGGGCTTGTAAAGCGGGATCGAAACTATTTCCGCTGCTTCCACTAATTCCAGATGTCATAATAAATTCTCCCGAAAAATATGGGTTGTTGGGTTTACACAGCGCCTGCTAGCCCTTGACTGATGGCAGCAAAGGCTTTAGTAATGCTGGCGGCTAATTTTGTTGCTTGTTCACTCATTTCGTTTGCATCTCCAGTCTGTTTTGATGCAATCTTGCTAGCTTGTTGCCAAAATTGCGTGAACATCGCGATCATTTCGGATTGAGCGGAGAGTTTTCCTGTTTCTTTTTGAATTTTGGCTAAGTCTTCCTGCATTTTGGAAAGTTCTACGCTGCCCACCCCTTGTATTAAGGAGGGGACTGCAGTAGCGATCCCTACTCCAGCCATGACCCAGTGATTTCCTAATGTATTCATTACTTTGGAGAGATTTGGGTAAGCT
This sequence comes from Chlamydiifrater volucris, assembly GCF_902806995.1. NCBI lineage: Bacteria > Pseudomonadati > Chlamydiota > Chlamydiia > Chlamydiales > Chlamydiaceae > Chlamydiifrater > Chlamydiifrater volucris. Next base: position 1,173,744 of record NZ_LR777654.1, read on the forward strand.
TTGGAAATAACGCCTTTACCTTGGCTAAATATTTTTCCAACGTTTTTGGCTAAAGTTTTGGCTCCAGCTTTAATAGCAGCTTTGAGCCCTTGCTGGGCCATAGCTTTGACCCCTTGTTGTACCGCAGTTTTTACTGCTTGTACGACGGCAGTTTTTACTGCCTGCATGACGGCTTGCGTTGCTACTTGTGTTGCTACTGATGTTGCTACGGAAGTTCCTGCAGCGGCTCCGGCTGTAGCTCCAGCGGCTGCAGCTGTTGCTCCAATGGCTCCTGCAGAAGCTAGCAATCCTGCTCCACATGTGAACAAAGCCGAGACTACAGAAATGACAGTAATGGCTATAGTGACGCCCATCATAACTTTGTTCACGGTGTCCATTTTGTTCATTCCGTGCATCTTCTTCTCAATTTCCTGCATTTTTTTGAACTCAGTACGTTCGGAATCTATCTTCACAGCTTGCTTTTCGAGTCCAATTTTGCTCATGGTAGAAGCTAGACTCTGCGTTTCCTGGTAGTTGGAAAGAGCTTCTCTAGTGGTTTCTCCCAAAGCTGTTATGGCCTTCGCTAATGACAAACCGATTTCCATAACATCCTGTCTTGGAGTGATATGGGGTTTGGGTAGCGCGGGAGTATCAACGCCTTTTGAGGCCATTTCCCCAGAGATAGCTTGGTTGACAATCTCCTGGATTTCTTGCAGGTGCATAGCCGAAACTTCTGACATGGACGAGACGGAAGAGGAAGAGAGAGTTTGGCTGGCTTCTCTTATCTGAGATGCACTTGTTGCAGCACCGGTAGCCCCAGCAGATTGTGTGGCATCGATACTCTTAGCAGCTTTGCCAGAGACGGCTTCCGTTGTTTCCGTACTTTCAAATAATTTAGAAGCAGCAGTCTTTACGCCATCATCTTTTTGTTTCCCAGAGATAACAGCGTCGCCTTCCATTTGAGTTTCGTTGCCAGTCCGTGTTTGAGTGACTTGCTTATTCTCCTTTCCATTTTTATCTGCATCAGGTACCCCTTGTGGAGTGGATGCAATAACTTGTTGGATGATGGAGTTGTTATTATCGGCTCCCGATGACGAAGAAAGACTCATAATATTCCCAAAAAATTGTGAGTTGCTTTTTTGTTTACTAAATGCCTTTTTGTAAGGAGCTAGAGAGTTTCTTTATTTCGGACAGGACGTTATTCAATTGCTTAGAAAAGCTTTCACTGGCATCTGTTTGGTCAAATAGATCCTCTGCTAATTCTTCCACAGGGATAGAAGAAAGACTTCTAGTCAGAGTGTTCATTAGTTTGTTCAGTTCTTTTTCAGAATTTTCAAGAGTAATAGATTGGAGAGCTGGTAGCTCGCTGTAAATAGAAGAAACAATAGCTTCTAATTGTTGTGGGTAGTGATCTTGTTTGGTTTTTGTTTTTTTTACACTTTTGGTAGGTCTCTTTGTAGAGACTTTTTTTGACTTGTTGGATTTGCTTTTTCCCATAACGTTGCTTCCTATTTGTGCGGATTAAAAAGTTCTGTTAAGAGGATTTTTTAGATTTTTTGCTCTTAGTAGAATTCCCTTTTGGAGAAGAAGCTTTCGGTTTACCTTTTTTCTCTTCTTTACCAAGCATTTTGCTCAGAGAATCTTTCATAATGTAGCAGCGTTCTTTTAAGATTTTGAACTCTGGCTTGTCTCCGCAGATATCCATGGTTATTTCTAAGAAATTATTAGACTCTTCTGGCATATCGGCTTTCATTAGACTGTCGGCAATGTAGTAAGGTGGGATAGGATTGTCTGGTTGAGAGTCGAAAGCGAGAAAGAATCCGAAGGCAGCCTCGTTATACATTTTCAATTGGTGGTAGCAGGAGCTAAGCCCGAGTGTGTATTTGTAGCAAGCAGGTTTAGAAGCAGTAAGTAGTTGGAATAAACCGACAGCTTCCATGTATTTACCTTGAGAGTAGAAGCTGTAGGCGATAGTGTAAATTTCTTCTAGGAGGAAATCTGATAACCCCAAGATGTCCTGTAGAGTTCGTCCTTCGCCGACCCCTTGTAAAATATTCATTAGGGCTTGCTTGGTTTGTTCTTCCGTGGGCAAGGGTTGATTCTGTTTTAACTCTTCTGCGTTGATTTTTTTTTGTGCAGCAATTTCTGCTAATCGGCTTCGTTGTTTTTTATTAAAAGAAGCAGAAGGTTTATTAGAGGATTTGGAATTTTTAGATGCACGTTCTTTCATGGATTAATTCCTAGAATAAAAAAATTTCTAATTTTCAAAATAATTATAAAACTAATTTTTGAGCTAAAACAATAAGTTATTAAAAATTATTTTTAATAACTCGTAATTCTTTGTTTTAAAGAGAGTTGTTAGTATTTATAAATCTTTACAGGTTTCATTCTTGACAAGCTCTTCAGGTTGCTTTAATGTGCCCGCCTTAATTGATTGGATAGAAAGTTGTACAGCATGAGAGAAATTCGCTTACTGGACCCTATCACTATCAATCGCATTGCCGCAGGGGAGGTTATAGAAAATGCATCCTCTGTAGTTAAGGAGTTGGTAGAGAACTCGTTAGATTCTGGCGCAGACTCTATTGTAGTGGAAACTTTAGCAGGAGGTCAGGGGTCTGTTATTATCCGGGATAATGGGTGCGGCATGACTGAGGAAGAGATTTTACTGGCTCTAGAGCGCCACGCAACTTCTAAGATCTCGGCTTTCGAAGATTTGTATGCCCTCAGTAGCTTAGGTTTTCGCGGAGAGGCTTTACCTTCAATAGCTTCTGTTTCCCGAATGGAGATTCTGTCTTCCATTAACGGGAGAGAAGCCTCCAGGGTTTTTATAGACGGAGGAGACATAGGGGGTACGGAGATGGGGGTGCGCTCTCAGGGGACAACGATTTCTGTCTCCTCCTTGTTTTATAATGTTCCTGCAAGGAAAAAGTTCCAAAAACATCCCAACGCAGACAAAATAAAAATTCGCCGGTTGTTGGAAGGTATGGTTTTATCTTTTGATAATGTCGGTTGGAGCTGGGTAAGCGAAGGTCAGGAGGACTTTAGTGTTCCTAAAAGCATGTCTTTTGAGGAGCGAGTAGCCTTTATTATGGGGGAGGCCTTTTTTGATTCGGCTTTGCGAATACAGTCGAAGGACCCCAGTGGACAGATGGAGGTATATGGTTTCTTGGGATCTTCGGATTGCCATAGGCCGTCTCGGCAAGGGCAGAAAATTTTCTTGAATGGCCGTATAGTAGAGTTGCCATTTGTTGGGTTTCGTGTGGAGGAAGCTTGTGGGACCATCTTCCCCACACGTAGATATCCCGTCTTTGTTTTAAAATTAACATTGCCTCCCGACTGGTGTGATGTCAATGTACATCCACAGAAGGCGGTGGTCAGGATTCGTGAAGAGCAGAAGTTAGGGCCTTTTATTTATTCTGCGATCTCTTCAGCTCTAACGACTTCTGTTGGGAAGAGTATATCCATTTCTCATCCTAATATTGAAAGAGAAGAGTTCCCCTCTATGCATAAGTTTTCAGGACGGCAGAGACCGAACCCAGAGCTGTTTCGGACTCCGTGGAAAGGTGGAGAACAAGTAGGTGTTCTGGACAGCTTTGAGCAAATCAAAAGCTCTTTGCCAAAAAAGAAAATAGAGCATTTTTCGGCGGAAGGAAGGCCTTGTCAGGAGCTGTTAAAGCAGAGTTTTGTCAGGAGCGATATTCAGCAAGAAGCTATTGATTTTGCCTCTAGGGATGTGCGGCCATTAGTTTGGGTTGGAGAATATCTTTTTGCTGAAGATGAGGAGGGGTTGCACATTGTTCATATCCCTTCTGCGAACAAGTTTATTTTATTCTATTCTGTGATGGAGAAAACTACTTCTTCTGTCAATGTACAAAAGTTACTGTGTCCGGTTGTTTTGGAAGTAACTGCTGAAGAAGGGTGTATTTTGGAGGAATATCATACGCTATTTGCTTCTATGGGTTTTGATCTGCGTTCAATAGGGAAAACTTCCTACGCAATAGAGTCAGCGCCTGCATCCATATGTGAGGAAGAGATTTCTTTATGGGTGTTTGCTGCTCTCTCATCTCTTCAGTCAGGGAAAAGGGATATATCAGATTATTTTGTTCAAAAACTTTTGACTAAACCTTTGCCAAAAAAATCTTCCAAAATCTTTCCTGAAGAACGACTAAGATTGTTTTGGTCTTTGGGTAAACCAGAAAAAGGATTTGACGGAACCCTAATCCGTAGATTAGTCTTGGAAGTCGATCTTAGTAAATGGTTTAGAATTTATGGGTAGTAATGTTCGGATCCAGGCTGCAAGGAAACTGTTAGAGCAGCTAGGTGTGGATGCTGTGCTGATTGATAATCAGATAGATTTGGAGTATCTCACTTATGACAGTGTATCTTCAGGGAAACTGCTAATCACTCAAAACTCCGCTACTCTTTATGTGGCTTTGATAGATAAGGATATGTACCCCTCCGTGCCTGGGGTCAGGGTAGAAGTCTGTGCACCCAAGTATATGAGAGTTTTTTCCGAGAAAATTCGAGGTAAATACGCAAGGTTAGGGTTTGACGGAGCGGATACTTCTTATCGGGCTTTTCATGACCTATCTTCTTTAGATTGTGAGTTAGTTCCACTTTCCTTTTTTTCTGAGCAGCTTAGAGCTATCAAGGATGACCAAGAGATTAAGCTTATGAGAGAAGCAGCGTTGTTAGGTTCTCGGGGGTGGGATTATATTTTGTCGCTTTTAGAAGAAGGTGTTTCTGAGAAAGATTTAGCATATGCCTTGCACGTTTTTTGGGTTAAGGAAGGTGCTGAGGGTTTCTCGTTCGACCCAATTATTGCTTTTGGTTCCAATGCCGCTCTTCCTCATGCGAAACCCTCAGAAAGGAGATTACAGAGAGGTGATATCATCATTGCGGACATAGGTGTTAAATGGAAGGGATATTGTTCCGATATGACTCGTACAATAGCTTTTGGAGAACCTTTAGGGGAGCTTTGTGAAGCGTATACTGCTGTAGCAGAAGCTCAGGCTGTTGGAATTGCTGCTTGCAAGGAGGGTGCTCTATGTGGCGATATCCACAATGAGGTAGTTAGCGTTCTCGAAAGTAGAGGGTTAAATGAATTTTTTATTCATGGAACCGGTCACGGGGTGGGAAGGGAAGTTCATGAATATCCTTACCTTTCTATAGCTAACGCCACATCTTTTGTCCCTCTTCAACCCGGGATGATTGTTACAGTTGAGCCTGGGTTGTATTTCCCAGGAAAGGGCGGTATTCGTTTGGAAGATTCAGTGCTTATTACTAAAGAAGGGGCCGTTAGTATAACCGATAGGGCCGTTTCTAAGGAAATTCCTATATTAAATTAATAATTTGGAATTAATTTATTAGGTTTTTTATTTTTTTTGTTTGAAAATTGATATTTAATTCCCCTTAAACTATTCTTTTTCTTCATTTAAAGAGTTCTTTGTGCCCATGTATCGACTTCTTCATGTAAGCTGCGGGACTTTGTTTGTGACAGCGGTTTTTTCATGCGCTGCTATACTTCCTTCTCAAACGAAGATGACAGGGGATGTTTGTGCTCGGCTTCTGAAGAAAGAAGAAACTTCTGCCTGTCTTCCACGCCCTCTCAATGAAGAAGTTGTAAAGCAAGTTTTTTCTGATAAAGGTATTTTATCCTTGCCTGCTCTTGAGGTGGCAGAAAAGTTACCGGACCTCAGGAAAGAAATTGTTTCTATTTCTTACAATGGGCGTCCTGACGCAAAAAACGCCAGATACCAGCTTAAGTTGTCCTCGGGAGAGATGCAAACGGTAGCTGCCGGGGAGAGAATTTTTCTTAAGGCAAAGCGTGAAGGGAGAAATTACTCCTACCATTTTTCTAAAGTTCCTGGAAACTTATGGGTGCAGTGTTCCCCATCTATGCACGGTAATAATGTAGAAGTGCAGGTATTTCTATTCGACAGCGGAGGGCAAAGGGTCTCAACTCCTTTCGAACGAAGCAAATTTTCTGTAGTGGCGTCAGGAGATGTTGCTGGGACATCGTGGGAAATTAATGGAGATCGGGTGGACGCTAGCTTTGGAGTAAAGCAGCAAATGCGAAGGCTTGGGAAAGATTTGTTTCTAATTGTTCATGGAGGAGAGGAATACATAACTTTCGCAGCTAAGGAGCGATTTGATTTTCGATCTTCTCGAGGATGTCGGTATTCCCAGTATTTGTCTCAGGGGGATTGGTTGTTTTGGGATGGGGATCGATGGGTTCCTAGGGGCTTGTTTACTGGGGATTCATCGCAAGCACCTCTTTTGGAGGTTAAGCGATTGGAGGATAAGACCACAGTTTTTGATATCTGGAATGTTAATGGCAATCTCAAACAATCTATTACTTTGATGAAATATCAATCCTCCGTCATGGAGATTTCTGACGCAATAAGGGAGATAGCTTTTGTAGGAATGAAATCATGGTCAAGTGCAGTAGTTGTTTTTCAGGAAGACATGGTGACGCGTACAGTTGTGCGCCCTGATGATTGGTTTATCCGGAAGGAGTCTGGTTGGGAAAAAATTTCCTCTTTGGAAGATGTGGAAGAATACGTTGATGGCCGCTTGGAAGGACCCCTTTTTGTTGTGGAAGGGATTGTTAAGGAAGAAAGAGGGTTTGTACTCAAGGGTCATATTTTTAATTCATATCGGACAATTCTAGAAAATATATCTATACCTTTGAAGGGAGAGCACTTTCCCTCCGAGTCACAAGCAACGGGGACAACTTCACAAGTCAAGGAAAATACTGCCTCCATAGAAAAATCTGGAGAAAATGAGCGATGAGAAAACGAAAAAGTTTATGTTTCGCAATGCTTGTAGCCATGCTCCTTTCTCAAGTAAATTCTTTGCAAGGGCTCACCATTGCGGAAAAGAAAAATTCTTTTCAAGGAAAGGAGGCAGCCTCTTCCGGCAGTGCTGGTAGGAACAGCGTAAATTCATTTAATAAGGAGATCAAAGGACTTAATCAACATTTGAGCTCTTTATATGCTGAAGTTTGGGAGCAGAAAAGTCGCGGAGTTTCAGAAGAATTACTTCTGCATTTTGTTGATGAGATTGCGGAAGTCAAGGAAAAAATACAAGTTCTTCAATCCTTGTGGGTTGAAGAGATGAAAGAAGTAGAAGAAGACGCTGAAGGATATGTTCTTTGGCACCAGCCCGATGCTTCTATTTACAATCTAGTAGCAGATTATGGAGGCGAAGGGAAGATATATCTCATTCCAAAGGAAATTGGTAGTATACGCGTTTCTGCTTTGTCTAGTCTTAGTGTTCCTAAGGAATGTTCGGAAGAGTCGTTAGAGTTGCTTTTAAGCAGGCTAGGGATAGGGGTTAGAGAAGTTTCGCCTTTCATTCGAGAACTATATCGGATGCAAAGTACAGCGCTATCGTCTGTCGCGGGGTTGTTTTTCAACCGTGCGGAATTATCTATTCTTCCCGCTCAAGCATATGTCGGCTTCGCTATTTCTTCTCGTAATCCTGATATAAAAATTGATACAGAGATTCTTAATAAATTTTCAAATCCAGAAACTATTCGTATAGAAGTCATAGGAGGTCAACCTTTCATCTTCGGCACTGTCGGAGAAGTATCTGAGCTTTTAAAGATCTATGATTTCATAGCTTCGGATTGCGTACAACAAGAAGTCAAACTAATTTCTTTGTCCAAGTTAGAAGCGGATGAAATGGTTACCATTTTGAAAGCTGCTTTTAGAGAGGACTTTGCCAAAGACAACAACGAAGGGAGCGCTTCAAAGCTCAGCGTAGTGCCCTTACAGTATAGAGCGAGAACACTTTTTTTAAGTGGAAATTCAGGATTAGTTCATAGGGCTGTTAAACTGATCAAGGAATTGGAGGACGAAGTAGAGAGCCCGTCTGACAAAACAGTGTTTTGGTACAACGTTAAGCATTCTGATCCGGAGGAACTGGCTACGTTACTATCTCGAGTTTACAATGTTTTTAAAGACAAAGAATCCAATATGGTTTTTGCGGGGGATGAAAAGACAGTTTCAGCTTTGCCTGTGGCAAAAGAAATTCGAGTGGATCCTAGGGCGACTCCGTCCAAACCAAAAAGCGCCCGAGATTCAGGGAATTTAGGGAATTTCATCGTAGATGATAAGACGGGGACTTTGATCATGGTTGTGGAGAAGGAGGCTTTACCACAGATCAAGATGCTTCTGAAAAAGTTAGACGTCCCTAAAAAGATGATTCGAATAGAAGTGCTCCTTTTTGAAAGGAAACTATCTCGGCAACATTCATCAGGGTTAAATCTTCTTAGATTGGGAGAAGAATTGGGTAAAAAGAGCTTGTCCACAGGTGTTAATTACGATGCGTCTAAGGGGATTTTAGAATTTTTAATAGGAGGAAAAACTTCTTCTTCTCTTTTGCCCGGATATGATTTGGCTTACCAATTCTTGATGGCCCAGGAGGACGTCAGAATAAATGCAAATCCATCTGTCATTACAATGAACCAAACTCCGGCGACTATAGCTGTTGTTGAAGAAATGTCCATAGCTGTCGCAGCGGATAACAACACTTCTCAGTATAACAGGGCTCAGTATGGAGTGATGATTAAGATTTTACCTACCGTCAATATAGGTGACGTAGAGAACGAAAATGGGAAACATTACATCACCCTGGAAACAGACATAACGTTTGATACTACTGGGAAGAATCACAATGACCGTCCCGACGTTACTCGTCGACACGTTACTAATAGAGTTCGCATTGCAGATGGGGAGACAGTTATCATAGGCGGTCTTCATTGCAAGCATAGTGCTGATTCAAGAGAAGGCATACCGTTTTTGGGGGATATTCCGGGTATAGGTAAATTATTTGGAATGAGTGCGTCGACAGAAAACAACACAGAGATGTTCGTTTTCATCACACCCAAAATTTTAGATGTTGCCTCTGAGGGAGAGGAAAATTTGGCGCAGATCCAACGACTTTCTTGTAGACCAGGAGAAGGTGAGGAATATCGTGTTGCTTTGAGAAGTGCCGAAAAAGTTGCCGAACAGAACGTGAGAAGGAAAATTGAAAAATCCTTAGATGAAGACTCTTTAGACTTGTTTGCTCTGTCAAGTGAGGGGTTGGAGTATGATGGAAAATACTAGAGAAAGTTCTTCTAGCTCTAGAAGAGACGTCAAAGATATCCGAGTTTCTTCTGCTTTGCTAGAGAAAGTTCCTTATCATTTTCTAAAGAAGCATTTTCTGTTGATTTTGGAGGAAAGGGACGCAGAGATTGTTATTGCAACGAGCAATCCAGTAAATTACTTCGTGATAGATCAGCTAAAGCTCTTGGTTGGAAAGTCTATAATAATTCAAGAGTCTTCGGAAGAGTTAGTACTAGAAGGTCTTAGAGAACTATACCGACCTGATGATGAAGGGACCTCGAAATTTCTCTCACAGATGGCCTCAGTGAAGACAGAAAATATAGAGAATATCGAGGATCTTCTAGATAAAAGAGGGGAAGACGTCCCTATTATTAGATTTTTAAATCTAATTTTTAAAGAGGCCATAGAACAGAGAGCTTCAGATATCCACTTTGAGCCCACAGAACAGGGTGTAGTGGTTCGCTACCGGATTGATGGGATGTTATACGAGAGGCATACATCTTCGGCTGAGTTTAAGTCTTCTTTAATTACCCGTATTAAAGTGTTAGCGAAACTTGATATTGCGGAGAGAAGGCTTCCTCAAGACGGAAGGATAAAGCTACATATTGGTGGCAGGGAGGTGGATATGAGAGTGAGTACAGTTCCCGTCATCAATGGAGAGAGGATTGTTCTCAGAATTCTTGATAAACAGAATATAATTTTGGACATCGACGCTTTAGGAATGCCCGCTAACATGGGCGCTGCTTTCAAGGATCTTATTTCTTATCCTGAAGGGATTATCTTGGTAACAGGGCCAACAGGGAGTGGTAAGACAACAACTTTATATAGTGTTTTAAAACATCTTTCTGGTGGTTTTACGAACATTATGACGATAGAAGATCCTCCAGAGTATAAATTGCCCAATATTTCTCAGATAGCGGTCAAACCCAAAATAGGGCTCACGTTTTCTCAGGGACTTCGTCATTTGCTTCGGCAGGATCCTGATGTCTTAATGGTCGGGGAAATTAGGGACGTCGAAACAGCAGAAATAGCCATCCAAGCTGCCTTAACAGGACATTTAGTTGTAAGCACGTTGCACACAAATGATGCTATTTCTGCTATACCCCGTTTAGTGGATATGGGAATAGAACCCTATTTGCTGTCTGCGACGGTGATAGGGGTCGTAGCTCAACGATTGGTAAGGCGAGTCTGCCCTCATTGTAGAGAGCTACAACCGATAAACGAGATAGAAAAATCCTTTTTGTCACAGCAGCTTCCGAAAACTAGGAAAAAATGTTCTCGTCTAGTGCGGGGGAAAGGTTGTGAGCACTGTTTTGGAGCCGGGTATAAGCACCGTCATGGGATTTATGAGTTACTACGCCCAGATGCTATTTTTCGTTCGGAAGTAGCTTCAAGAAGCCCCTACCATGTGTTGAAATCCGCAGCTGAGCAAGGAGGGTTCTGTTCGTTAGTTCATCATGGAGTAGAACTGATTCTCTCTGGAGAGACTACTGTAGATGAAGTGTTAAGAGTCACTAAAAAGTATGATTGAGGGAGACAGAAAAATGCCCCGGTACATGTATACCTTCCTCAACAAAGAAGAAAAAACAAAGAGAGGTTTTATAGAAGCCTCTTCTCTTGAAGAAGCCAAAGAGAATTTGCATCGTCAGGGACTAATGATTCTTGGTGTAAAGGAGAAGCGTGTATGGATAAAGCAATCTCCTAAAGCGCGAGATGTAATAACGTTTTCTCAACAGCTAGCCCTTCTTTTAAAATCCGGTCTTCCTCTTTATGAGAGTTTAATTTCTTTAGAGGATCGTTACCAAGGTCAACCGCTGGGGCGTGTAGTAACAGCATTTGCTCGTAGAATCAGGGAAGGGGCGCCCTTATCCGAAGCTATGGCGGAATTTCCGGATATTTTTGATGAATTTTATAGGGGAAATATTATTGCCGGAGAAGTTTCAGGAGCTTTGGACGAGGTGTTAAGTCGATTAGCAATGGTTTTGGAACGAAGGGCTAAGTTTAAGAGCAGCATAATTTCTGCTTTGGCATATCCCATGACTCTGATTGTTTTTTCCTTTGGAGTGATAATATTTTTTCTCTTGGGGGTTGTTCCTTCTTTGAAAGAAGTTTTAGAAAATGCAGAGAAAAATACGCTGACGCAATGCGTGTTTGGAGTTAGTGATTTTTGTTGTCAGTACAAAACTTTTCTGGGGGGGATCTTTCTTGTTTTAGGATCAGTATTCTTTTTTTTACGAAAACAAATTCCTTTTCTGCGTTACGCAGAGATCCTTGTTATGAAAACAGCCTTTTTGCGAACGTTGTGTGTAAAAAGTCTTTTAGGAGAGTTCTTTATTCTCGTAAGTTCTGTACTGAAGGGAGGAAGTTCGTTGATCAAGGGGTTAGAAATTGGTCAGCAAGCAATAGCTTTCCGTTGTATTCGAGAGGATATAGCGGAGGTTGCGGAGGCGATTGTTTCTGGGGGGACACTGAGTACAGCTCTGCAAACTAAATCATGGGTTCCTAAGCTCGTGATACATATGACAGCTTTGGGAGAAGAAACAGGCGAGTTGCCAGAACTATTGGCTTGCTTGGGAAATATGTACGTTGACGATACTCAAAAGACACTGAATGTGTTGGCAACTTGGTGTCAGCCAGTGATCCTCGTCTGTTTAGGGGGTGTCATTGGAATTATTATGTTAGCAATATTGTTACCGCTTACAAGTAGCGTTAGTATTTAAGGAGAACAACTGTGCACAAACAGAAACGAATTAAGAGAGCAATCACCTTGATAGAAATGATGGTCGTGATTTGCTTGATAGGAATCATTGGTGGAGCTCTCGCTTTCAACATGAAAGGTAGTATTAATAAAGGTAAAGTATTTCAAACTGAGCAGAACTGCGCCAAAGTTTATGACATTCTTATGATGGAATATGCATTAAGTTCTGATACTTTAGAAGATATTGTTCGGAATAAGAAGCGTATAATAGAAGAGTCAGCTTTAGGAAAAGATTCTAGTAAATTATTGACAGATGCTTGGGGGGAAGAGCTAGTTGTTAAAGTTTGCGATGGTGGAGAGGATCTTGAAGTATATTCTAAAAAAGCTAGGGCACTTTCTAAAACCACTCGGTAGAAGTAAGAGCAAGAGTTTTTCTTTAGTAGAAATTTTGGTTGTTATGGGGATTTTGCTCCCCCTAGCTTTTTCTTTTACGCTGCTCAATCCTATGGCGAGGGAACGCAGTGATCAAAAGAAGTTACGTAATGAAGCAGTTAAATTGCAGGAATTTCTTTATACGGTAGAGAGATGCTCCGTGTATCATGGGGTGGATGCTGAAGTGTGGTGCTCCCCAAACGGTAACGGAGGGTACTTATGCAGGATGTATTTGCAGCGCTCTTTGCCGGCTAAAGTATGGGCACTACTTCCTAAGACGTTAGAATTACCTTTTGTCCAAGAGATATCTTTTTCTGGGAATAGACACGCTCATGCTGTGGTGTTTGAATTTGACGGGGTATTGGGATGTCGCCCTTCAGGAACGGTCTTGCTACGCAGTAACAAATGTAGTCAGAAGTTACAACTTTTTAGTGGAGGACGGCATGTATAAAAGGTGTAAGAAAAAAAAACGGAGATCTTTTTTTCTTGCAGAGATAATAGTCTCGTTTTCCTTGTTAGTATGCACAATGATTCCTTGTTTGCGTTTTTACAGGCAGATGGAATGTACTTTAGAAAAAAAATTAATGGAAATGCAGCTTCCTGCATTAGTGGATACAGCATTTTTTCTTGTGCAACAAGATTTGCGGGATCCTCGTGTGTATAATAGTGCTCATGGTTCAGACGTTGTTGATAGAAACTATAATGAAGGAGGACCCTGTATATATAGCTCTTCGGGGAAAAGATATGATGTTGCCTGTCAGTATTCCGCTAGAGTGAAAAAATCGGCAGTCGGCCCTTCCGGGGGAGCAAAATTATTCGTTGTGGATGTTATCTTAGATATCCCTAGTCCTTTTAATGAACGAGTAGAAGCTCAAAGGCTTGTGTGCGTTGTGTATTAGAAGATCAAGAAATATATCGGGGGGTAAGTAATAGTGGTGTTTTTTAGGGAAAAGGTCAAAAGATCCTTTTTGTTAACAGAGGTTGTGGTTTGTCTTTCTCTAATGATAATACTGTTAGGGAGTATTGGTTTTTGGCAGCTGCTGGTTGTCAAGAAGCATGAAAGGCATAAAGAAATTTGTAAAATGTTTGAAGATGAAAGTTTAGCTTATAAACGCTTACGAGCGGTTTTTGGTGCTATTGTTGGAGATCTTTCATTAACCCCCAAAGAAAAAACTATATGTTCTTTCATTTTTGATAGAGGGGTTTATAAAGTTCCCGCTCTCTCAGGCAATGTGTATGGTTCATTAGTATATGATGAGGAAGAGGGTGTGTTGTCTCTTGTAATCCAATCTCAGAATTCTCCAGACCTTGTAGAAGAAAGTTATCTCCTTAGTAATGTGTCTTCCCTTACGTTGGTGCCGATATTCAATTTAAATGATGTTCCTCTTAAAGATGAGCGCTTGGGCATGCCCTCTTTCATAACATTTAACTTATCCCGAAAGGCTACAAAATACACTGCTTCAAGAAATTTTTCTTTTACTGTAGCTTCGGGTAGGTAGATAATATGAATGCATATTTATTAACCTTATTGTGTTTAACATCTTTGATTATTATCACAACTAAAGACGCTGTAATGTCCAGAAATCAAATGGTCTTATTACGATCTTCTGATTATTTAGAAGATGTTCATGCTACGGCGCAGTCTGCCTTGGCAGAAGCAAAATATAGTGACTACAGCAAAACTTTTTCTGGCTCCTCCAAGGGAGGTAAAAATACTAACCCAGAAAGTAAAAAATCTATTAGTGTTGGGAAACGCAGGAATTATTCTCTTCGAGTTCCTTTCACCAGGCCCCCCAATAATTCAAGACTTAATGTCTATGCTTTGTTAGAAGAGCCCCCAGAATGCAGAGAAAGTCACTTATCTTGGTATTCCATCTTTTTGCGCTTTTTGCGTAATGCTTATGTCAATTCTGGGGTATTACCTTCTGGAGAAGACAAGATTTTGGTAGAAACTTTGTTAGAGAAAAAAGAGGAAATTCTACGAAAAGCTGAAGAAGGGGTCCCTGATGTTATTGCTACTTTGGAGTTTGATAATCCAGTGTTACAAAAAAGTTGGTATCAAATTCTTAAGGGGACGGATCAAATTCCCTCTATATTAAATTATATCAATTATTCATCTAAGAAAAGTTCGGCTTACAAGTTGAACTTATTATTTATGGATCCGCTTCTTTTGTCTGCTATAGTAGATAACTCTGAGGCTTTTGATCGTTTGGATGCATTAAGGACGCAAATTTGGCAAACGGTTAAACAACAAGAGATTGCTGTCAAAGAAAGAGGTAGGGAGGCTTTGTTAGAAGGGTTTCGTAATCGAACTGATTTTCGGATAGAGTTGAAGGAAAAAACGGAAGGGCTACTCAGAGACTACTATTTGATCGACTTGCTGGACAAGAAAATATTTGATTACACCTTAGGTTCCCAAGGAGACTTTTTATTTGTTGTAGATTCTGAAACAGGATGGATTACTCGATGTCGTTGTTCTTCAACAAGTAAAAAAAGGTGAGGATTTATACTTTACTTATTAAAAAATTTTGTTACTCTTTGCTAAAAGTATAATATATTATTTGTTTTAATATTTTAGGAGCTTGTATGGCTGATAAAGCTCATAATGCCCCCAATGATTCAGAAAATAGTAGCAAAGAAAAGAAAGGCTTGAAGATAGGACTTTCCAAACGGGATGTATCTTCGCTACAACGTTCTGTTGTTGGACATATTAAAGAAGTTATTGGAGGAGTACTGATCTTTTCTGGAATCGTCTCCGCATTTTTCTCTAGCATAAGCAGTCTTTTGGTTGCCGGTGGATTTATCGTAAGCTTCTACCCTGAATTGCGAAAAATTTTGAATAACTTACCCCAGCTTTATACTGACAATGGTCCTATCAAGAACGTCGTCCTTTGTGGGTTGCTGTTATTTTTCGGCATAAAGATGACGGGGTTTACTATCTCGTTCGTTCTTATTTGTGCTATCATAGCCTTCGTGGCCAAAGATGCTGAAAATGAAGCTGCAGAGCACATCGAAGAAGCCGAGAGTAGTTCTGCTACCGAAGAGAAATCCAAGTCTAGTTCAACAGGAAATAAAAAGTAGATATTCCGTCTTTCTGAAAGGGCATCATTCATTTTCAGGGTGCCCTTTTTACTTTTTCGTTACACTCTCTTTTCGATCTAAAAGATGGTCTTTGCCCCATTTAAAGATATTTTGAGTTTTCTGAATAGAGCTTAGATAGAAGAAATGGGACTACCAAAGATCATAGCTGGAATCTTTTTGAACCATGCCAGAGTAAATAAGTCTATTTGCTTTACAATAAACCACCAAGAAATACAGAGGAACAACATCCCCATAAAAGCTTTAAGCGCAGACAGTAGGTAGATCACTTGAACTTGTGGAGCCATTCGGTTAATAATTCCTAAAAATAAATCTGACATTAACATAGCAAGAGTAGAAGGAGCACTAAGTTGAATGGTCATAATCAAGCATAGCTGGGCCATTTTGATCAAAGTTACCCAAAGAGGAGAATCTGGCATGAGAATATCTTTGGGTAGAAATTGTTCCAGGGGTAACACTTGCAGGGAATGTAATAACAAATCTATCACTATACGATAACCACCTACTAACCAAAATGTAATAGTTACTATGTAATGATATAGGATCCCTTGTGGAGAAGTCTGTTCTATGGATATTAAGGAGGTAGCGCCTTCCAGTCCTTGAATACCCTGTTGGTTAGAGACGAAGGAACCAGCAGATTGAGCGGCATAAAAGGGGAAAGATAAAACCAAGGCCATTACGCTACCTAGGAATACTTCTTTAACTAGTAGCACATAGAAGATGGAGTTTTCAAAAAGATCTACGCGACCTGTTTCAGCCAATAATTTGGGAAAAAGTAGTGCCAGCCAAGATATGGCGATACCTATTTTTATCGGGGAAGGGAATAGCTTCCCTCCCAAAAAAGGGACGATACCGAAAATTGGTAACAATCTAGCCAGTAGAAGAAGAAAAACACACCACACATGCTGAGCTGGGAACTGAAAAATGTAATCCAGGTATTCAGATTTCAGAGCTAAAGCAAGGTCCGGCAGAGTCATGCTCATAGCAGCTTCTCTTTACTTCCATTTATAGAAATTCTGGAAGATCTGAAAGGCAAATCGGTAGATAACGGTTCCTAACCATCCGCCAGAGACCATAAGTGTGCCGAAGATAACTACGAGCTTAATTGCAAAAGCAAAAGTCTGCTCCTGAATTTGCGTGGCAGCTTGAAAGATAGCCACCATAATCCCAACTATAGAAGCCAAGATAATTGGAGGAGCTGAGACGATTAAGATGAGTAGCAATGCTTGATATGAGTACTCAAACAAAACAGCTTTAAAACTTGTCGCTAGGAGCATGACAAAACCTTTATTTAAAACTAATCATGAGTCCCTGTAGTAACAAGGTCCACCCATCTACCATTACAATTAGCAATAGTTTTAATGGTAAGGATATTGATAGAGGAGAAAGCATCATCATTTGCATAGCCACTAAAACGTTTGCCGTTACCAAATCTATGACAAAGAAAGGTAAATAAATTAATACACCAATTTCGAACGCATTACGAATTTGTCCCATAATAAAGGCTGGGATGACAATGACAAAATCGTGCATGGAAAGTTTGGAACGTATCTCTTCAGGAAAAGTTTTTTGTGAAATTTTATAAAAACTTTGAATTTGTGTTTTGGGCGTATTACGTACCAGGAAGGAACGTAATGGTTCTTTAGATTTATTAAGAACTACAAAGACTGTTTCCGCTCCTTCAGCAGTGAAAAGGTTTCTAGATATGCTCTGTGAGTCTATTTCCTTTCGAGCGCTCTCATACATAGCCACTCCCGTGGGAAACATGACATATATGGAAAGAATGAGCGCTATCCCGTTCAATACCTGACTTGGAGGAGTCTGTTGAACTCCAAGTGCATTTCGCAGCAATACCAACGTGATGATAATTTTAAGGTAAGAAGTCAGCAACATCACCAGGAAAGGAGACAAAGCTAAGAATACCAGGATGACAGCCTGAGTGGTTAGATCGGGATAGGTATCGGAAAAACTTCCTTCTGAAAGACCTTCTCGGGGCAGAACATCTTGCGCAACGACTTGTTGCCTAAATGCTGGACAGGGTTGAATTTTTTTCTCTTCCACAGGAGCAGGAGGGATGGGCGGAGGCGTGAGCTTACACGAATAATTTTCCGAACAGGACCTGGAACAAGACCTCGATTCAGCCTTTGCAACAGAGGGCAATCCAAGGATCAGAACAGTAAGAAGAAGACGGAAAAATTTCTGCATGTAATTTTCTACTCACCAGGTTCTTTATTTTCAGTACTTTCTTTTGGAGGAGTATGATTTGTCGATGAAGGATTTCCTTGTTTTTCAACAGAAGACTCTGGATTAGAGGGAAAATCCTTTTGTTTTAGGATCTTGTTGAATGCATTCTCCAATGCCTGGAGCTGTACATCGAGACTGGCGTTGATGATACCTGATTCAGTTTCTATAAGGCAACCCCCAGGTTCTACATCTGGCTTAGGAGAGATAATAAAAACCTCTGCGTACTCTATAATCTTTTTTAGTTCTGCGCGTTGTTTTTCTATAGCTTCTAAATCACTCGGATTTACAAAAATAACTACGCGGTTATTTTGAGATAACTCCTTAATAGCTCCGGAGATGATAGAAACAACAGTTTCTTTATTAGTTTCTAGTTCCTTGCCTATAATCTTCTTCACACTAGCGATAGCTAGAGGAACTAAAGATGCTTTAATGCTTTCTTTAAAGGATTTGATGCTAGCGTCAAGCTCAGCTAGCTTAGTTGTCCACTCCTGCAGTCCTGATTTGAAGCCTGCATTTTTAGAAGCTTCTTTCAAAGCAAAAGCTTCTTGTTCTGCATGCAGCCTGTACTCCTCAATGTCACTCTTGGCTGTCTTAAGCATTTCTTGGGCGTCTAAAACAGTCGAAAAAGCTTCTGGAGCCAGAACTTTGCTATTGGGAGAAATAACGTCTTTTTTGAAAATTAGACTGAAAAATTTCATTGTGCCAGCACCTTCATGCATTGCGAAATACGGTCTCGGAAATATTCTGAATGAGGCTCTTTCATAGCTTTCTTTAAAGCTGATTCCAAAATAAAAGCTCTTCCAATATCTAACCTTCTTAAAAGATGCCATAAGAAAGAGGCATCCTCTTTAACTAAAGCTAGAGCTAAAATCTCCAACCCTTCTCTGTGAATGAATTTACGAAAAGTATCCTTAGCTCCATTCCATGAATGAATAAACAACTCGCGAGATAAATATTTGAGAGGATTAGCCCGACAATAAGATAGGAAATGCTTTTCTGTATCGGAAAGAGAATCTTGAATTTTCTTGATGATAACTTTGTCAACAATGTTCTTCATCTCTTTAACTATTGAGAATAACCCTAAACAGTCAATAAAAGTCATTTTGTTCTCCATCGAGTAATAAAGGAGATTATTGAAGGGAGACACGGGGAGAAAAATTTCCTCTGTTACTCCTGGAGGACGAATCTTTTTGCTTAACATATCTAGAATATAGAAGGCTCCAAAATCAGAGCAACGAGTAACTTTGGGAAGTTGAGTTGATAAATAAGGGTGGATCTTTTGCGTTATTTGATCTGGGAGAAGAAGCAAAAACTCTGCCTGCATGAAGGAAGGAAAATCTTTCATAGCCATTACAATCCATGATGGATGTATAGCTGCTAACCAACGAAGGTTAAACGATAGCGAAGTTAGAGGAATATCCTGCGGATGGACACCTTTGACTAGCAACTTCTCTGGGAGAAATTGTTCTAGATGATCCGCCTTTGAGTATTTCATCAAAATGTCTAACGTGCCAAAGGTGTTTGCAGTCACTAAGCATCCTCATTATTATCGTTAGAAGGTTCTGTAGGAGCTTCTTCTTTACTTGACTCTCCTCCTGTTTCCTCAGCAGATTTTTCTTCGCCAGCAGCTGTGGTTGCACTTTCTCCTTCAGAAGCTGAAGTTGGAGCCTCAGTAGGTTTTTCTATTGCAGCTTCCTTGGGTTTTACATAGGGGGAAGGATCTAACAGAGATTTAGCTCCTCCGAGAGCTCCGATAACGGCATGAGTTTTCCAAATAAGCCACATGAAACAACATGAAATCAGGAATAAAACGAGGATCATGCAATAGAAGATGACTCGAAATTTAACTAACGAAGACTTAGCTAAAATGATTCCCCAAACGGAGACGTAATCAATTTCGTCCGTTAATCCCCAAGGTCCATTGATACTAATTTCGCTGTAAGAAGCTCGGTCTCCAATAACAGAGACATTCTCTGGCGTTAACCCTGGGACAGCACTGGCCACTAAACGTTTAATCTTAGAAACAACTATACTGTTTGGGTTGTCTAAAACCCCGCGATGCTTGATATATACGGAAGCTGTCAGTGGCAGCTCGTCTTCCGCATCGGTGGAAAATGATATTTGGACACTAGCATCAATAATACCATCCATTTTTCGGATAGTGGTGGCCATTTGCTCAGAAAGACCTTCTTGGTAGCGGATCTTCTCTTGCAACTCCGAAGGAACCAAGCCCTGTTTGGCAAACAAATCTAAAAGACTGGTACCTTTTAACCGAGGTAGACCAGCTTGGTTCAAGATAGATAATGCTTCTGTGATTTGGGAGGCTGGCACAGAAATGTCCCAAAGTTGTTCTGCAGATCCTCCACCAGAACTTCCAGCTGCCTTAGGCTGCTTTTGAGCAGCGATCCCTTTACTGACTAACAAGACGACAATTTCGTTAGCTTCTCTTCCTGGTAAATTATGAGCAATGAAGGAACGACTATCGCATCCTGTCATTGTCCCTAGTAAAACAAACAATGAAAAAAAAGAAATAAAACGACGAAACATAATTGGTACACCTTTTCACTCACCATAGCAAAAGGTGAGATTAGTGCCAATCGCGAACATATACTGATTCGTAAAACGATTATTAAGAGTGGGTTCAATTGTTGTTGCGAATTGATTTGGGGGGGAGAAAAGAAAATTACGAAAGCATTCGTAGGATCTCCTCTTTCAAAAATGGAGGTATTTTTCGGGGTAGTTTTTCTTTCAGTTGTTCGGCGAATAAAGGGTCTTTTCTTTGTAGAGAAACATTTGCTAAATGGAAAATAGCATGGGGAAAGAAAGTCAACTCAGGGCGGAAAATTTGTTGTTTAGCAAATTCTATAACTTCCTCGTCATCAAAGAAGGCCAGACAAAAGCTAGCTGTTTCGTGGTCTTTAGTTACTGGGGAAGAAGCAATAAGTGCAAACAAGAAATCCTTGGAAGGGGCTCCTATTTTAGCAAGGGCAGAAGCAACTTCATCGTCGTACCCCGACGTTTGCGGGCTTCCTATCATTTCGAAAAGAGGACGTATAGCTAAAGGGCTTCGTATGTGGCCTAGGCATTCTATTAGTCGAAGAGGGGCAAGGCTAAATCCTGGCGACAAGGGATGAAACAAATCGAAAGTATTCAACAGGTTTATAATTTCAGGGACTATGGCCTCGCCTTCCTCTATGACGGCATCTCTGTCAAACGAAGATGTAGTGAAGGGGGCTGTCAGAACCAGAGTAGCAATTTTCCCTTTTTGTGAATCTGGATCACAATCTTCCAGAAATTCATAGGCGGCTTTAGCTTTCTGTATTTCTTCCATATCCTTCTCGGATAGCAACACTTCTACAAGGTTCACTTCATTAGAAGCTTCTATATTTGCTAGGTATTCAATATCTTTGACCGAAATATCTGGATCTGTTCCTAAGAAATCTTCATCTTCATAGCAAGCTTTCATATCATCGAAACTTCCTGAAAAGTGAACTTCTCTCAGAAGAACAATTTTTTTGAATTGTTCATCTGTTACGTCAAAACCTGATTCGTAGTAAAAAGAGTCTTTCATAAAAAGAGATTTATTTATTTATTCAAAAGATCAAACACCGCGTCAGCGTTATAACTGGAGCGAACGAAAGGCCCTGCATACACGAAAAGTCCCAAACTTTCTCCATAAGAGCGGTAATAATCATAAGTCTCAGGAGTAACATATTCTTTAACAGGGATCTTCAATCTATTAGGTTGCAGATACTGCCCAATGGTAACAATTTTTACTCCAACTTCAGCAAGATGTCTTAATGTTTGACGAACTTCAGGTTCCGTTTCCCCCAGGCCTACCATGATACCAGATTTGATCCATAATGAGGAGTCAAACTTGGCTGCAACTTCCAGCATTTTGAGAGAACGTCCATAGGTAGCTTTATGACGAACCAATGGGGATAAACGCTCTACAGTTTCTACATTATGATTGAAGATATCTAGTTCGGTTTTGAGAAGATGGTGAAGGGCAGGGACGCTACCTTGGAAATCAGAAGAAAGAACTTCTATAGAAACTTGAGGTGAATCCTGTCGCACGGTTTCTACAATCTTGGCAAGCATGGATGCTCCGCCATCTTCTAGATCATCGCGAGAAACCATTGTTATGACAACATGACGTAAGTTCAATTCTTTGACAGAGTTAGATATTTTTTTAGGTTCTTCAAGATCTAAGGGAGGTGGCGTGGTTGAATAATCTATGTTGCAAAATCCACATTTCCTCGTGCAAACGCTTCCTAAAGCTAGATAAGTTGCGGTCTTCCTTGACCAACAAGAGGTTCGGTTGGGACAGAGAGCCTCTTCACAAACAGTGGCAAGACCCTTTTTGTTGATAGAACCTTGAGTTTTTTGAAACACAGTATTCAGGGGCAAAGGTTTCCTCAGCCATGCAGGGAATCTTTCTGCCGGGCGGACTCTCTTTTTTTTAGAAATAGAGGGTTTGTCTGGCTTGCAGGGAATGTCTCGGGGGGAGGTGCCCATAGAATACTCGTTTACTTAGGTGGCATATGCAAAGGGTCACCATCTGCTAGAAGAGCCGCTTCCATCCAAATTTCAGACAAAGTAGGGTGAGCATGGACAGTTTCATAAATACATGACAATGTCAGCTCATTGCGGATGGCCAAAGCCATCTCTCCTATGAGGGAAGAGGCATGAGGGCCCACAATGTAAGCCCCTAACACCTGACCAGTTTCGGTATCGCTAACGATGGAAGCGAACCCGTCGGCATCTATCATGGCAACAGCTTTACCTATAGCTCGGAAAGGAAAAGTAGTTAATTTTGCAGAAAACCCCTGACTTTGAGCTTGTTCTAAAGATAAACCGACCGAAGCAACTTCAGGAGAGGTGAATATGACAGAAGGAATAGCAGAGTAATCCATAATGGTATTCTTTCCTGCAGCATTTTCTGCAGCAATAATGCCTTGATGAGAAGCTACGTGAGCCAGCATCCATTTCGCCGTAATATCTCCAATAGCAAAGATATTGGGAACATTAGTGCGCATGTGTGCATCCGTCGGAATGACCCCTTTTTCGCAAATGACGCCAGCCTTGTCCAAATCTAAATTTTGTGTGTTTAACAGCCGCCCTATGGAAACCAATGCTAGGGAGTGTTCCAAGGAAGAGCCATCACTCAATGTCACCTTCACTGAGCTGGGGGTTTCTTCTAAATTGGAAACAGAAGCGGAGGTTATAACTTGGATGCCCTTCTTCACAAAAACATCTGTTATAAATTTCGAAATTTCTTTGTTATCAATAGCTAAAATTCTGTCAGCAGCTTCAACAATAGTGACTTTCGTTCCCAGAGTGTTGAACAATGAAGCAAACTCACACCCTATAACCCCGCCCCCTACAATCAGTAGACTTTCAGGAATTTCTTGCAGTTCCAGAATGTCTGTGGATGAACAGATGCGTTTACCAAAAGGAACCCCAGGGAATGGGCGGGGCTCCGAACCTGTGGCTAAAATGATGCTTCGCGTTTTTAGAACAACATTTTCTTCGCCCAAAACCTTGACTTCTGTTGAGGATAAAAGTTTCCCTTTGCCTCGGAAAGAGGATATCTTATTGCTCTTAATCAATCCCTCCAAACCAGTACGAATACCTGAGACAACAGCATTTTTTCTCTGCATCATGGAAGGAAAATCCACGGAAAAATCCGAAACTTTGATCCCAAAACTACTTGCATTCTTAATAGCATTAAGGACAGAAGCTCCAGCTAACAGAGCTTTCGAGGGGATGCATCCCCTATTTAGGCAAGTGCCTCCGGCCAGATCATATTCGACCAGCGCCGTCTTTAATCCAGATCGAGAAGCCTTAATAGCTGCAACATAACCTCCAGGTCCACCTCCGATTACTACGCAGTCAAAATTTTGGGTTGTCATCTTCTTATCCACTCTGTTTAAGCTAGGAAAAATGTCTCTGTCATGCAGCCGTTTCGCCAAGAAGAGAAAAAGGGACAGGCACTTGGGAAACTAAGTTTATATTAAAGCGATTTATTAATTTTCAGCA
>NZ_LR777655.1 GCF_902806995.1 Chlamydiifrater volucris
TAATAACGCTAAAATGAAAAAAGCTTTGATAATGTTAGCCTTTGCTAGAAAGGAAATGTTTTCCTAACAGCGCTCTAACGTTGGAGTCTTATGAAAGTAATAACTTTTTGCTCTTTCAAAGGGGGTACAGGAAAAACGACTTTGTCAATGAATGTTGCCTGCTATTTGTCTGAGAAAAAAAACAAAAGAGTTTTGTTAGTAGACATGGATCCGCAGGCTAATTTAACAACTTATGTTGGAATTAGTAGTGCGGATTCTCTGGGATCTTTTGGTCTTTTAGTGAACGGAGGTCAGATTACAAATTTTGTGAACAAAACGAATAAGGAGAACCTAGATATTGTTCCTTCCTGTGTTAGCTCTGAGTTCTTAAGAGGTGATCTTATTAATGAGGATTCTTTTCTTTCAGGGAACCTTAGGACAGCTCTAGGAGAGAGTTTAGACTATGATATTTGTATAATAGATACACCTCCTAGTTTAGGATTTCTTGTTAGAGAGTCTTTCTCCGCGTCAGATAGTTTAGTGGTTTGTTTATCTCCGGAACCGTTTTCTGTAGTAGGTTTACACAAGATCAGGGATCTTCTGGAGACTCTGTCTTTTCCTAATCTAAAGATCTTGGGGACAGTTATCTCCTTTTGGGATGCAAGGAATTCTACTAATCACCTTTATTTGAAGAATATAAGCTCTGTTTTTTCTTTTGAAGTGCCTTGCTATTTTGTTAGGAGGGATATCTCCTTTAGTAGGTCTGTTCTGAAAGAAAGTCCGGTTTTTTCGGCTTATCCAAATTCTAGAGCATCTTTTGATATTATCAATTTTTCGGAAAGTATTTTTGAAAGCGTTTTTTCTGAAGGTTTAGAAAATATTGGGTAGTTCTGTGAAAAAAATAGATAAGGAAGCTAGTGATTTTTTCCAAAAAAATAGGAATGTGTCTGTCTCAAAAACTTCTTCTAGGACAGACAATGCTATTTCTAACGTTGTTCTTGATGATTTTGAATCAGAAAAAATTTCTGAAATTTTTTCTGAAGTTGACGAAAATTTCTCTGGTAAGATTGTTTTAATCAAACAGTTAACTAACCAGATAAAAGGAATACAAAAGCAAGGCGTTTTGTTGATCGGGGAAAAGATTTTCAAGGTTAGGAAAATTTTAAGGGAGATTGGATGTTTCGATACAAGTTTCACAAAGTGGATCTCCCTTGTTTTTCCAACGAAATCTTCTGCCTACAACGCTTTGGCTTACTATGAATTGTATTCTAGCCTTCCTGATCAGGAGTTGAGGCAGAAATTCCAGTCTATACCTTACAAGACAGCTTACATGTTGGCCTCTAGGAAGGCGGACGTGGAGAAAAAAATTTCCGTAATGGAAATAATTCAGGGCATGGAAAATGATGTGGCAATTACTACGCTAAATCAATTTATACCATCTTCTAGAAAAGACGACAAATCATGTGATAGGGATCCATTGGACTACCTCATATATAAAAAGGCCTATGAATTAATGATTTTAATTAAAAAGAGCCGGAATCTTTCTCCATTGTCCAAGAAACTTCTGAGAGAGTTGTTTTCCTTATCTAAGGAATCTTGAATCCCGGTAAGCTTATAAAAGTATAAAAATACTTTATTATAATATAGTGGTCCAGTTTTGTCTCAGTTTTATGCAACTCTAGGTGGTAGACTATGCAACTCTAGGTGGTAGACTATGCAACTCTAGGTGGTAGACTATGCAACTCTAGGTGGTAGACTATGCAACCTTTCTTTTTTTTTAATTTATGTATAATGAATTAAGATTCATTATATATGTGAGAGAAAGTGCCAATGAATAGTAGGCTGGAAAAAGAAATCCTTTTAAGAAATAATAAGTTCTTTTTGGGAGAGAATTGGAATGATTTATCAAAAATTTTTTTGATAGATTTGATTAATTGCTTTTTGACACAACTTTCTAATGAGGGGACTAGAACGAGGTACTTTTTCTGTTTTAAACGATTGTTTATGGAAAAGATCTTATATGAAAGATTTACCTTAAACGACTTAAAAAATCTAAATTTGAATGCTAGATTAGATAGTATACTCCAAATCAATTCTCTATCTAGACATTCAAAGCAGACTTGTGCTGCAGCCTTTCTAAGCTTTTTTAAATTTCTACACAGAGAGACTAGTGGTTTAATAAAAGTTCCGACACCTCAAAAAACAGGTGTTTCAAAAACTTTTTCTAGGGTCAGAGATAAGACAATCTATTCGCCTATATCGAAATCTGATCTATTTAAGTTTATAGAAAAGTCTTATCAACATTCTCTGAGAATAGGAATTTTTGTTGAGATGGCCATACAGTCAACAAGAAGGTTAAGTGAGCTTCTTGATACTAAATTTTCTGATGTAAATTGGTTAGACAGAACTATAAAGTTTTCTACAGTGAAGACTCAAATAGAAAAACAATGCATTATTGCCTTCCCAAATAGATTTATGAAAAAACTAGAGGAGTTTAGGGATAAATTTCCTGAAAAAGAATTTATTTTCAGCACCTCCTCTGGGAAGAAGTTACAAAAGGATTACGTTTGGAGACAACTTGTATCGATATCAGGAAGTTGTAACTTTTCATACAAAGTTACGCCACACGTTTTGAGAGCTACATCGATTTGTATGTACAGAGAATACGGTTTCTCTTTAGGAGATATAGTAGAGATTACAGGACATTCCTCTATAGAAATGGTTAGGTATTATGATAAGAATTCATTCAAGAACAATCCAAGTTGTAAGGTAGCCTTGATATGAATCTATCTAAACAAGAGGATACTGGCGTAAGAGAAATAAATAATCATTTAGATATAGAATACTTTTTGTTAGGACAAGCCGTAACTTTTAGTGAACAAGCTAAAATTCTTGTCAAAGAACTTGAAGAGGAACATTTTCAGAAGTTAGGTCATAGAATAGTTTTTAATGCTATAAAAACACTAGTCTTGAACGAGAAGCCCTGTAATGTTTACTTCATTTGGGAGGAGATAAGAAAAGCTAGACAAGAAGATAAAATAGATTCCTCATATGTGCTGAGTTTGTACTGTGATACCTCTAATAAAGTTGAGATCTATTGCTATATAGATTTTCTACAAGAAAAATTAGCCAATAAAAAATTGTCAGATACCCTTCAAAAGGTATCAAAAGATTTTTATCAACATTTCGATAGAAAACCAACTAGGGTTCTTATAGAAGAGTTACAAGAATCTCTAAGCAAAATCCAGCGAAGGTTCTTTTCTCAAGAAAGAACAAAAAAAGAAAGCATTCGAGATATTTTATTTTCTAAAGAAAGGGAAGAAGAGCCCTTAATGGGTAAAATTTCTCTCAGGTACGAATATAGGCAAAAAACTCAAAGAGACTTTTCCGACAGTCTACCTACTGGATTTCTTTTTTTAGACGAGAATGTTTCGATACTATCCGAAGGAAATTACGTGATTTTGGCCGCAAGGCCTTCTGTTGGTAAGACAGCTTTTTCTATCAACTTGGCGACATTCTTGTCTTACCAAAGGAACATTCCAGTTGGATTTGTCTCCCTGGAAATGTCAAAAAACCAGATAGCAGAAAGAATACTATCCAACTTATGTTCAATTTCAAGCGAATCTCTAAAAAGAGGGAGCTTTGAAAGGTCTTCTTTAGAAAAATTAGAAAAAGTCGGAGAAAATCTTAAAAGCACTCCAATGTATATTCTAGGAGAAGAGTGTTCTACCATTAGCAACTTAATTAGCCAAGCCAAGAGACTAAAAGAAGAGTATGGAATATCCATTTTGTTTATTGATTATATTCAATTAATTCGATCCAAGACTCTGTTTGAAAATAGACAAAACGAAGTAGCAGAAGTATCTAGACAGTTAAGAATTTTAGCTTCTGATCTAAAGTTGCCAATTGTCTGTTTATCGCAACTTTCTAGAAGGGTAGAAGAAAGAGGAAATAAACGACCAATCATATCGGACCTTAGAGATAGTGGTCAGATAGAACAAGACGCTGATTCCGTTCTTTTTTTACACAAGAAGGAGTGTTACGAAAACAGGGATATACGAAAGACTTTAATCGAATTAATCCTAGCTAAGAATAGACATGGACCTGTCTTGTCCGGATTTTTAAATTTTGATGTTACGACAGGGGCTTTTCACGAGAATAGCAAAAAATGGTAAAGAACCAAGTTATAAAGAGCTCCCTACATCTTGAAAACCAAAAGTTCGGAAGAAAACCTATTTCTTTTGACAAGGATCAATTGGAAATATTTTCTAGTATTACTGAATCCAAGGTGGAAGTTATTGGTTTAGATTTACAACCGTCCCATTATCATGCTTTGGCAGCTATTCAAAAGCTGCTGACAGCAACGAATTATAACGGAAATATACAAAGTAATTACTTATCTAGAGAAACAAATAGTTTCAAATTTGAAGGTAAGGTTCCTAGAATTAAGTTTTCTCGATCTGAATACTTAGAAGCTTATGGTGTAAAACGTTACAAAACTTCTAGAAATAAGAGTGAATTTGGAGGAAAGGAGGCACTCATAGCCCTAGAAGCTTTACAGCACTTGGGATCTCAACCACATTTAATTATCGCTACAAGAAAGCGTTGGGAAAAGGGAGTAGAAGTTATTGACAGATACCAAACATTTTCTCCGATAATCCGGATATTTGAAGGATGGGAGGGATTGACATTAAAAGAGAATGAAGACTTAGAAGAGGGAAATTTTTTAAATTTCATAAACAGAAAGCATAAAGGTTTTATAGTTGAACCTTGTCCCATATTAATAGATCAGATCGATTCTTATTTTATACTAAAACCTGCAAACATATACCAGGAGATAAAATTAAAGTTTCCCAATGCTTCTAAGTTTACATATACATTTATAGATTGGATAGTAAGCTCCGCTACAAGGAAAAGAATTAGTTGTGGAAAAAATTATAACTGGCCTGAAAAACTTGAAATAAGTTTTGAAAATTTGTCTTATATATTAAGGATGAATAGGTATATAGTTTCTAGGAATTGGAAGAAAATAGAAACATCTATAAAGAGATGTATAGAAATAGCTATAGATTTAGAATGGCTTACCATGCATGAAAGCTTGGAGGGTAAGACAGTTTCCAAAAAAGAAGTTTTTTACTTAAACAAGGATAAATTTAATAAAATTTCAAAAAACAACCACATTTCTTTTTAAAAAAAAGAAGAAATAAAACAACCTTAATTAAAAATTATAAAGGTTTTTAATTATGGGTGATTCTGGATTTAAATTAACAGAAAGTCAAAATGTGGTTTTTGCTGATAATATTATGGTTGGGCAAATGACCGCCCCATTATCCGAAAATCAAGTGATCTTGGGAACCAAATTAAATCAGAGAGGAAATTCAGGTCCTATAGCAGCAAAGATAGTGAGTGGAAATGGAATAGACGTCGCTTTTCCGGAAGGAAATGGGAACAACTTATCTTTTTCCATAAATGCCGACACTATATCTGAAGATGTCTTAGAAAAAATAGGAGAAAAACTTACTGAATCCATATCAGATTCTTTAGTAGATAAGGTCATAGGGGAATTGGAAATTAACCCTAATTTCGCAATAAAAAAGGCTTTTAAAACATGGTCTTTCTCCGACATTGTTATTTGTGATGGTCTATTCTCTTCTTCGAATATAAAAACAAGCTCTGGAGGCACGGAGGTTTGTAAAATCTCTATAACCCCAGAAAACTCAAATTCAGTATTTTTGTTCTTTGCAAATATAATAGCTTCTAGGAGAGAGGGGACTGTTATTTTATCTTTGATGCAAGATGATGAAGAACAGCCCAGGTCATTTGGATTCGGCTACTCCAACGGAAATCCAAATTGTTGTTGTCTGAACACAGCATTATACTCCGCGAAAAAAAATCCCTTGAATCTTAGTTTAAGGATTGGCGGAATGGAGAGTGGTCCAGTCGTCATAAATGGTATGTCTAATGGCGAAAGGATACTTGGAACACCAGTATATTCTACAATATCTGTTTTAGAAGTAACTCCTCAGAAGAATGGTTGATTATAAAGTTGATTGTTTTTTCGTGTTTTTTTTATAGAAACCACCTTCTGTTTATTTTCGGGGTTAGAATATGAATGATGATAGTAATTTCCAAGGAAGCTTTGTAAAAATAATAAGAGAAGTCGGAAGAGATTTTCCTGAATTGAATATTAAAACAAGGATATCCAAACATAGAGTTAAAATTTTAAATTCCCCTTTAGAGCTCTATTCTAAAAGTATATCGGCGATATTGAGGTTAACGGAAGAAATTCAAAACTCTCTAGATTATTTTCCAGATTCTCCGCTATTAGAGCGTTTAGAAAG